>DGOV01000080.1 GCA_002390205.1 Proteobacteria bacterium UBA4457
CAAATCTCGGGAAGTCATAATGAGCTGAATGCTCTGGCAGCACTAGCTATTTGCTCAGAGTATCTCGGTGTTGTGCCGCAGACTGCAGTAGAGGTGCTGAAGAAGTTTGTAGGATTGCCTCATAGAATGGAAAAAATTGCTGTAATAAAAGGTGTGGCTTTCGTGAATGATTCAAAAGCCACTAATTTAGCTGCAGCGGAGGCAAGCATCAGTTGTCTTATGTCCACTCACCGCGGGATTGTGATCTTAGGGGGGGACTCAAAACACGCTCAGTTCGAAACCCTAGCAACTTTTCTATCTCACTATGCCCACACCGCTATCCTCATAGGCAAAGCTGCAGCGAAAATCGAAATGGTACTTGTTGATCTGGTCGACTGTATAACGGTTTATGACATGGGCGCAGCAGTGACGAAGGCATTTAATCAAGCGAAGCCTGGTGAAACGGTTCTTTTGGCTCCCGGCTGTTCTAGTTTCGATATGTTTGATGATTACGTACACCGAGGTAATGTTTTCAAAGAAGCGGTAATGTCTTTGGAGGCTGTGGCTTGAGTTCCTCAACTATTAATAAAAGTCAGGCAGTTAGGCGCGGTGATAGGACATTATCTACCTTCACTTACTATGACGGATGGTTAATCGGTGCCGTAATTTTCGCCTGCTGTCTAGGTCTGATAATGTTGGTTTCCACATCAGGTCCTATTGCTGAAAAACGAGGAATGTCTATTTTCTATTATTTCTGGCGGCAAATTATTGCGCTAGGGATTGGAGTGTCGCTTGCCCTATTAGTAATTAAGATTGAATCTAAAGTTATATCAAAAGTAGGCCCTTTAGCTATCTTGCTTGTTGTTGTTTTGTTGGTATTAGTGCTTTTGCCTTACTTTTCTCACGAAGTAAACGGTAGTAAACGTTGGTTGTATTTTTCTGGATGGAGTTTCCAACCATCCGAGTTGGCCAAGCTGGCGGTTGTGATTTATCTTGCAAATTTTTTAGTTAGGCATAGTGAACAGGTACGTACCCAGTCAGTTGGTTTGATAAAAGCGATTTTTGTTTTAGCCGTTTTAGCAGCATTACTGGTCGCTGAACCTGATTTTGGTTCATCTGTTGTATTATTTGGTGCCGGAATGGGGATGCTTTTTTTAGCAGGAGTTCCTTTGCTTAAGTTTTTTTCCGCGGGTGTAGGAATCTTGTTGGTACTAGGTACTGTCGCCTATAGCGCACCTTATCGTGTTGCGCGTATTAGTTCATTTCTAAATCCATGGGTTGACGATAAAAATACAGGGTGGCAATTGACGAATGCGCTTATAGCCTTCGGGCGAGGAGATTGGTTTGGTGTCGGGTTAGGCAATAGTGTTCAAGCCTTACATTTTTTACCTGAGGCACATACCGACTTTGTGTTTGCAGTCATAGGGGAAGAACTAGGGACTCTAGGCGCGATAGGTATTATTTTATTATTTGTTTTTGTTGCATGGCGTATTTTCCGTATCGGAGTTGCCGCAGAGGAAACAGGGCAATTATTCGGCGCTTATATGGCTTACGGAGTGAGCTTTTTAATCGGCATCCAAGCAATGATTCACGTCGGAGTAAATGTAGGGTACTTACCAACGAAAGGCTTGCCGCTGCCTTTTATTAGCTACGCTAGCAATAACCTTATTTTTATGCTGTTGAGTGTCGGTTTAGTCTTGCGAGTTGGGTATGAGACGGCTACACACTCTGGTTTCTCAATGAGTAGAGGAAAATCGCATGATTAAAACCGCGATTATTTTTGCTGGAGGAACCGGGGGGCATGTCTATCCAGGAATTACGATTGCAAAGGAGCTCACTAAGAAAGGTTTCCAATGCCACTGGATAGGTACTTCATCAGGCCTGGAAAGTAGAGTCGTCGTGCAGCACGGATTACCTTTTACCGCGATTAGAATATCTGGATTACGGCGCTCTGGACTCTTACGTTTATTTGCAGCTCCATTTGCCATTCTGATGGCTGTCTTCAGATCCATCCTAGTAATTAGAAGATTAAATCCAGACCTAGTAATAGGGATGGGTGGTTATGTGAGTGGTCCAGGTGGTGTCGCCGCATATTTATGCAGATGCCCATTGGTTATTCATGAGCAAAATACTGTGCCGGGTTTAACAAATCGCTTGCTGAGCTTTATAGCCACAAGAGTTTTACAGGGATTCCCGAAAAGCTTTCCCTCAGATAGATCTGCGATAGTGACTGGTAATCCTGTTCGTGAAGATATTACAGGTGCTTTTATTAAAGAAAGAGATCGCAACTCTAGCTTAATCAATCGAGTACTTATTTTCGGCGGAAGCCAAGGCGCGAGTATTTTAAATATGGTTGTGCCTGCTGCATTAGCTAAAAGCATGGTAAGTGATCTAGTAGTTCATCATCAAGTGGGGGAAATAGATACATCGGTGTTTGAACGTGCTTACGCAACGTCCCCTAACATTAGCACAGCACTTGTCGTGCCTTATATTACGGATATGGCTTCCGCATACTCTGCTGCTACTTTGGTCATAGCTCGATCAGGAGCAATGACTATAGCTGAGCTAACTGCTTGTGGAATTCCGTCTATTTTGATTCCGTATCCATATGCAGCAGACGGGCATCAAGAGAAAAACGCACGTTTTTTAGAAGAACGAGGTGGAGCTATTTGTCTCCTAGAAGAAGACTGTAAAGTTGATGAGTTGGCGCGATTAATAAATAGAGTTTTTTTGGAATCTGGTGTACATGAATCGATGTCCAAAGGCGCTTTTTCAGCTGGCTTTCCCCATGCGACATCTGAAATTATAAAACATTGTTTGGAGCTCTCTGATGCATGAAGAGCGACTTATGCATAGGGTAAAGAGAATTCATTTTATCGGTATTGGCGGTGCAGGAATGAATGGTATAGCGGAAGTGTTATTTAATATTGGTTATTTGATTTCTGGCTCCGACATTATGGCATCATCGGTTACAGAGCACCTGAAAAGTATTGGTATCAAAGTCTTTATAGGCCACGAAGAAGCTTATGTTAAAGATGCAGATGTAGTGGTTTATTCAAGCGCTATTAGCGAAGGGAACGTAGAACTCGTTGCGGCGCGAAAAAACCGTATCCCAATTGTGCCTAGAGCAGAGATGCTGGCTGAAATTATGAGATTTCGAAATGGAATAGCCGTGGCAGGCACTCATGGCAAGACTACTACCACGAGTCTTATCGCAAGTATTTTGTCAGCCGCGGATCTTGATCCTACATTTGTGGTGGGAGGATTAGTCAAGAGTGCTAACTGCAATGCAAGGCTTGGGACAGGTAAGTATTTAGTCGCGGAGGCCGACGAAAGCGACGGTTCTTTTCTTTTTTTACAGCCGCTAATATCTGTGATCACCAATATAGATGCAGATCACCTTTCTGCTTATGAAAACGACTACAGTCAATTGGAGCAATCATTTTTAGAGTTCTCTCGTCGCCTGCCTTTTTATGGGGTTGCCGTTGTGTGTGCGGACGATAAAAGTGCATGCTGTTTGATAGATAAAATCCACGCTCGTATGATCACATATGGATTTCACGATGACGCAGACGTTCGAGCTTATGATGTCCAGGCTATAAAAAATGGCGAATCTTTTAAGGTTGAGACATCCGACGGAAGTTTCGGAGGTGCTTTCAGTCTTCCAATGCTAGGAGCTCATAATGTGCAAAATGCAACAGCCGCTATTGCTGTGGCTTTAGAGCTCGGTATCGAAAAGAGTTCTATACAACGAGCATTCCAATGTTTTGAAGGGATTGATCGCAGGTTTCAGATTTATCCTAACGTAGTGTTTGAAAATAAATCTATAACTATAGTTGATGATTATGCACATCATCCTAACGAATTAGTTGAGGTATTAAAAACTTTTCAGATTCACTGGCCGAACAATCGGCGAATTATTGTATTTCAACCTCATCGATACACTCGTACTCGAGATCTCTTTGAGCATTTTGTTGAAGTGCTTTCAAGTGTTGAGAGACTTTTTGTATTGGAGGTGTATTCGGCAGGAGAAAAACCAATTGAAGGTTGCGATGGATTAAGCCTGGTAAAAGCGATTAATAGGAAAAATCAGAGCAAGACTATATTTGTTAAAGAATTAACGGATATTGAGAATATATTAGTAGACTTCGTTGATGATAATGACGTGGTTGCTCTTTTGGGGGCTGGCTCCATAGGCGGTTTGGCTCAGGGTTTTCTAACATGAATCTGTTAGATAAAAACAAGGAACAATTTAGCTCAGGCAGTGTGCTGTTAGAGAATGAGTTAATGTCTAAATACTCGACTTGGCGATGTGGAGGGAGAGCAAAATTATTTTTTCAGCCCAAAACGAAGAATGATGTTTCTATTTTTTTAAAATCATACAGTGGGTGCGATCAAATTACATGGCTCGGCCTTGGCAGTAACACATTGTTTATGGACGATGTTGTCGATGCAACTATAATTGCGACATCGCCTAATCTGTCAGAATTCCATTGGAGTACACAAGACACTCTATACGCTGAATGTGGAGTTACTTGTTCGCGCGTCGCAAAAGAGGCAGCAAAGAAGTGTTGGGGAGGATTAGAGTTCTTGGCTGGTATCCCGGGAGTCTTGGGTGGTGCTTTGACCATGAACGCAGGTGCCCATGGCGCTGAAATCTGGTCTTTTGTGTCAGCAGTTGAAGTCATAGATAGAAAAGGAACTCAGTTTGTGCTCAATGCTAAAGACTATTCTCCTTCTTATCGTTCCATAGATGGTCCCGAACTTTGGTTTTTAGGAGCATGGCTAAAGTTTAATCAGAAAGCATCAAATGGCACAGAGAAAATCCGTTCTCTTCTAGAGAAAAGAAAGCTTACTCAACCTACTGGAAGCTCTACTTGTGGATCTGTATTTAAGAATCCAGAGGGAGGTTATGCGGGTCGAATGATTGACGAGTGTGGGTTAAAAGGATATCGCATTGGTGATGCTCAAATATCGGAGATTCACGCAAATTTTATCGTAAATCGTGGAAATGCTTCAGCCTATCAAATCCTTGAACTTATTAAGCTTGCTAGAGAAGAAGTGAAAAGAAAGTTTCATATCGAGCTACAGACCGAAATTTGCCAGGTTGGGACAGAAGGTTCTCAAGACTGTGAGGTAAAGTACCCGTGACTGATTTTACCTCAGCAGCCTATGCAAAAATTGTTGCACGGGCGGGTCATGTCGGAATTTTGATGGGTGGGAATTCAGCAGAACGTGATGTTTCTTTAGAAACTGGCGCAAATGTAGTTTCTGCTCTGCAGCGGTTAGGAGTTCAAAGTACTGCATTTGATTGGGATGGCTCTCTGGATAGAATTCAAGAATGGAAGGATTGCGACCGCTTTTTTATCGCATTACATGGGAGGGGAGGGGAAGATGGGAAAATCCAGTCTGTTCTTGACCTCATGAGTATTCCTTACACTGGAACCAAAGTCTTAGGGTGTGCTTTGTCCATGGACAAGAATCGCACTAAGCATATTTGGCGAGGAATTGGGCTGTCTACGCCTGATTCTTTTCTTGTAACAGCCGGGACAAATATAGAATGGCTTATCGAGCAGCTAGGGCTACCTCTGATGATAAAACCTGCCAGAGAAGGTTCTAGTTTTGGAATTACAAAAGTGGATAAGGCTAATGAATTAATTCCAGCAATACGATCGGCTCTTACTTATGACAGCACAGTTCTAGCAGAATCTTATGTTACGGGCTCTGAGTATACGGTTGCTGTTCTGGATGGAACTTCTCTGCCAGTAATAAAGATAGAAACTCCCCAGTCATTCTTTAATTACGAGGCTAAATATAACGGAGAGGATACAAAGTATTCTTGTCCATCCGGTCTTGAAGAAAATGCGGAGGCAAGTCTCAAGAAATTGGCTTTGCAAGCATTTTCATCAATCAACGGATCTGGCTGGGGAAGAGTCGATATTATTTTGGATTCTAAAGGCATCGCTTGGTTGATAGAAGCCAATGCTGTTCCTGGTCTAACATCTCATTCATTAGTACCAATGGCGGCAAAGAATATAGGCGTCTCTTTCGATGAATTAGTTGTTCTCATATTAGGTACGAGTATGACTAAAGAGCAATTCAGATGAGTCAGGCATTATTAAATAAACGGCATTCATCAAGATGGCCCTTGGGCGTCAT
This sequence comes from Proteobacteria bacterium UBA4457, assembly GCA_002390205.1. Taxonomy (GTDB): domain Bacteria; phylum Pseudomonadota; class Gammaproteobacteria; genus UBA4457. The sequence goes on from DGOV01000080.1 coordinate 6,139, forward strand.
TGTCCTTTCAATCGGGGTTGTCTGCATTGTGTTTCTTATACTGACATATATCTCTTTTAAATTAGCAGATCCTAAAGTTTTACCTATCACTAAAATCGTCGTTAGCCCTCTCAACACAAAGTTTGAAAATTTGGACGCCAAAAAGTTGGCGGAGATAGTAGAAGAAACGTTAACTGATAGAGGTTTCTTCCATATTAATGTTCGCGCTGTGCAAACTGAAATGTTGCGGCAGCCTTGGGTCTCTAAAGCTATTATAAAACGTTCTTGGCGGGATAAGCTGATTATCCAAATACGTGAGCAAAGGCCTGTTGCAAGGTGGGGGGAAAAAGAATTATTAAATGAAAAAGGTGAAGTTTTTTCGCCTGAGTTTTTAGGGAAAGCGAAGACCTTAGTCAGGTTGACGGGACCAGTTGGAACTCAAAAAATTATGCTGGAGCATTACAAAGTGATATCTGCCCGTCTTGAAGTTTGTGGATTAGGTTTGAGCGAAGTCTTACTTACTGACCGTCGAGCTTGGACGTTATATACAGATGACGGAAAAGCATTAGTAATGGGGCGTGACGATATCTTGAACAGATTGCAAAGATTTCTGATCGGTTACCCTAAGAAGTTGGCTGCTAGATGGTCGGAGGTTAACAAAGTAGACCTGAGATATTCTAATGGGTTAGCTGTTTTGAATAGAAAAATACTATGAAAGAGAGAGGCAAATGAATTCAGAGAGCGAAGGTTTTTTTAACAAATCGAGGTCATGGTCGTCATGAAGAAATCAGATAAAAAACTGATTATTGGCTTGGACATAGGGACGTCTAAAGTAGTGGCGATAGTCGGAGAATTGTCCGGGAAAGAAGACGTCGAAGTCATTGGTCTAGGATCATCGCCTTCGAGAGGGCTTAAGAAAGGAGTGGTGGTGAATATAGAATCAACAGTTCAGTCTATACAAGCTGCGATAGAGGAAGCAGAACTAATGGCAGGCTGTCAGATTAAGTCTGTATATGCCGGAATATCCGGTGGGCATATACGAAGTCTGAATTCCCATGGAATCGTCCCTATCAGAGATAGTGAGGTTTCTAATGGTGACGTTGAACGCGTAATGGATGCAGCAAGAGCAGTTGCTATCTCTTCAGATCAGAAAATATTACACATTCTGGCTCAGGAATTTATCATAGACGGGCAAGAAGGAATAGTTGATCCGATAGGAATGTCAGGGGTTCGACTCGAAGCAAATGTACATATGGTTACAGGAGCAGTATCCGCCGCGCAAAACATCGATAAGTGCGTAAAAAGGTGCGGTCTTGAAGTAGATAATATTATATTGCAGCAGCTGGCTTCGTCTTATGCAGTCTTGACTGAGGAAGAAAAAGACCTTGGGATATGTCTCTGTGATATAGGAGGCGGCACTACAGATATTGCTGTTTTTGTAAATGGCGCCATACATCATTCTGCTGTTATTCCAATTGCCGGTGACCAAGCAACGAAAGATATTGCAGTTGCTCTTAGAACGCCAACTCATCATGCAGAAGATTTGAAAATTCGCTATGCCTGTGCTTTGACACAGTTAGCCAACCCCGAAGAAACTATCGAAGTCCCCAGTGTTGGTGATAGGCCTCCAAGGCGATTAACACGACAGACACTTGCTGAAGTTGTCGAGCCCCGTTACGAGGAGTTATTTAGTCTAGTAGCGTCGGAGCTAAAAAGAAGTGGGTTCGAGGAGCTTATCGCGGCGGGTATAGTCCTGACAGGTGGAGGTTCTAAAATGGAAGGTGTTATCGAACTTGCCGAAGAAGTATTTCATATGCCGGTTCGTATAGGTAGTCCCAAGGGCGTTTCTGGGTTGGTTGACGTCGTGAAGAACCCGATTTACGCGACAGGAGTGGGTCTTCTGGTGTTTGGGCAACGACTTTCTTTGGGTTTAAATCAATCAGGTCAGAATTCTCCAGGAATATCATATTTGGAAAAAATGAAAAACTGGTTCAAAAATAATTTTTAGTGCTGAAGAAATTTCAGTAAATAAATAAAAAAGACTTAAATATTTAATTTATATATGGAGTAAAAAACATGTTTGAAATTATAGAAGAAACAACAGCCCGAGCATTAATAAAAGTCATTGGGGTAGGCGGCGGCGGCGGTAATGCTGTGCAGCACATGATGACTTCTAAGTTTGAACATGTAGAGTTTGTTTGTGCCAACACGGATGCTCAAGCACTTGAGAATGGCAGTGTCAGCAACACGTTACAATTAGGTGGAGACTTTACGAAAGGTTTAGGTGCAGGCGCAGACCCTGCTATTGGTCGCCAAGCGGCACTAGATGATACTGACCGGATTACAGAGGTGTTGAAAGGGACAGATATGGTTTTTATCACTGCTGGAATGGGAGGTGGTACAGGTACAGGTGCCGCTCCTGTAGTCGCTCAACTTGCTCGAGAAATGAATGTTTTGACAGTGGCAGTAGTCACACGTCCATTCTCTTTTGAAGGTAAGAAGAGAGGATTGGTCCCAGACAAAGGTTTAGAAGAGTTATCTCAATATGTTGATTCATTAATAGTGATTCCAAATGAAAAATTGTTGAGTGAATTGGGAGCAGATATAACTCTTTCGGATGCCTTTAGTGCGGCAAATAACGTATTACTAGGTGCGGTACAAGGAATAGCCGAGTTGATAACCTGCAGTGGCCGTATAAATGTTGATTTTGCCGATGTGCGCACAGTCATGTCTGAGAAAGGGATGGCAATGATTGGGACAGGCTCCGGTCGTGGAGAAGAAAGAGCGAAAGATGCTGCCAGGTCAGCTATCAACAGTCCTTTACTAGAAGATATAGATTTGACTGGAGCAAAAGGAGTTTTAGTCAATATCACTTCTAGTGCTGATCTGACAATAGGAGAATTTCAGCAATTTGGTGAATGTGTGGCTGAATTCACTTCGGATCATGCCACAGTAGTAATTGGGAATGTTGTAGACCCGACACTAAAAGAGGAGGTCCGTGTAACGGTTGTTGCTACAGGGATTGGTACGGAAAAAGACGAGGTTATTTCTACACCTTCTTTGGTTTCTGAGAATACAGAAGCTCAGTTACAACTTCCTAATCGGCAAAGTGTTCTAGGTCATAGAGAGAATGACTCAGATGAAAAAAATCGCCAGACTGACGATGAAGATTATTTAGATATACCTGCTTTTTTAAGGAGACAGGCTGATTAGTTAGCCAGTCGCACTGGAAAAACTACGATTAGAGCATTTAGATTTATGGTATGATTGTTACTCATGAATTCTTAGGGGCGTCAGGGGAATGATAAAGCAGAGGACCCTGAAAAACAGCATCCGTGCGACTGGCGTAGGCCTTCATTCAGGAATAGAGGTGTGCCTGACCATCAAACCGGCGTTAGTTAATACAGGGATAGTGTTTTGTAGAAAAGACTGTGATCCTGAGGTCAGAATCCGTGCGAGTGTAGAGAACGTTGGCGCGACAAGTTTATCCACCAGTTTGACACAAGATGATGTTACGGTATCAACCGTGGAGCATCTCCTTTCAGCGTTAGCTGGCTTAGGAATAGACAATGCTATTGTGGACCTGACGTCTTCCGAACTTCCGATTATGGATGGTAGCGCAGGACCTTTTGTTTTTCTTTTACAGTCAGCTGGTATCGAAGAACAGGAAGCTGAAAAGAAATTCATACGCATAAAGCGTCAAATTTCAGTTAGAGATGGTGATAAATGGGCCCGGTTTGAACCCTTTGAGGGTTTTAAAGTTTCGTTTGGCATTGAGTTTGATCATCCAGTATTCCATAAGAAAACTAGCCATGCAGTCATCGATTTCTCTACTACTTCATTTGTGAAAGAAGTGAGTCGCGCACGTACTTTTGGCTTCAGTAAAGACGTGGAAGCATTAAGAGAGAGGAATCTAGCTCTAGGAGGCAGTTTAGAGAACGCAATCCTTATAGCGGATAGCGGAGTCTTGAACGAGGATGGGCTACGCTATGAAGATGAGTTTGTAAAACACAAAATTCTTGATGCCATTGGAGATTTATACTTGCTAGGTTACAGTTTAATCGGGGCATTTCATGGTTATAAATCAGGTCACGAGTTAAACAACAGACTCATGAAGAAAGTATTGCTGGAAAAGGATTCGTGGGAGTTGGTCTCGATGGAAGACTCAGAGATTTCTTCGATAGTTTTTCAGCAGCCAATAACTGCTATAGGCCATTAGATAGCTATTCTTTACTTTTCTTGGCTATCCTTTTAAACGCCTCGCGCGTTTTATCGTTGGTGAGGCTAGACGAGTGGCGATTGATTGCGTCGGCAGATGCTCGGCTTAGCGTTAAAGGTTTTCTCTGGGGGTCTACGGGCAATGATTCCGGCCTCACTTTCACCTCGATGTCTAGGATATTTTGGAATTCTTCTACCGTATTTAGAGAGTCCACTAATTCTGGCGTTATATACTTTAATTGAGCCGCCCAGGCTGCAGAATCTGAATGTAGAAGGATAGTTCGACCTTTTATCGTAGATAGAGTGATGTGTTCAGCGAATTTCGCAGGTAAATGCTGTTTAAGTAAGGTGTTGAGATCAGAAAGTGCTAATGCTTGTTTTACCAGAGCGCCGGTCGCACTATCTTTTCCAAGCAGTGAGGCAATTGTATTTAAGCGGCTCATATTTGGTGTCCAGCTAATTTTCACAAATGTATAGTCTGTTTCTTACTTAATTCGTTGTGGCTTATGTATGTATATCATAGGTGCGAACTAATTATAGATAATGAATAATTATAATTACTTATTTTATCTAGAGAATAACGATTTTCGATTTGCTACAATAAAGACCTCTAGCCTATCTTACGGATGGTAGTAAGAGTCTTTAAATCTATAGGTAGCTCAATAAATTAATGTTGCTCGATTCTAAATCTCGTATTAGCAAAGTGTTGTCTTCGGTCTTTGGTAGCCGAAATAGTCGTTTGTTGAAACAAACCCAGAAGAAAATATCTGCCATAAATGCACTTGAGGAAAATCTTCTTGAGTTATCTGCCGTGGATTTAAAAGAGAAAACGGATGAGTTTCGGGCGCGCTTCTCGAGTGGCGAAACGTTAGACCAGTTGTTGCCTGAGGCATTTTCGGTAGCTAGAGAGACGAGTAGGCGTGTATTAGGGATGCGTCATTTCGATGCTCAGTTAGTTGGTGGCATTGTTTTGCATGAAGGAAAGATAGCGGAAATGCGCACGGGGGAGGGGAAGACGCTAGCTGCTACTTTGCCTGCATATCTAAATGCACTTTCTGGGAAGTCAGTACATGTGGTGACAGTCAACGATTATCTAGCGACGCGAGATGCTGGTTGGATGGGAGTTTTATATAATGCTCTCGGTTTGTCCGTGGGCGTAATCGTCAGTGGAATGGAGCATGAGGCGCGTAAAGAGGCATATCGTGCCGATGTTACTTACGGTACTAATAACGAGTTTGGTTTTGATTATCTTCGCGATAACATGTGCTTTTCGTCAGACCAGCAAGTACAGAGGGACTTAGCTTTTGCAATTATAGACGAGGTTGATTCAATCTTAATCGATGAAGCAAGAACTCCTTTAATTATATCTGGTCCCGCAGACGACAAAACTGACCTTTATATAAAAATGAACACTCTAGTTTCGCCTTTGAAAAGACAGATAGAAGATGATGACGAGGGAGACTACTCTCTGGATGAGAAGACCAGACAAGTCTATCTCACGGAAAAAGGACACATTAATATTGAAGGTATTTTATTGAAAGCTGATCTTCTATTGGAAAATGATAGCCTATACAGTGCTGCTAATATTTCATTAATACATCATGTTTATGCCGCAATACGTGCACACAATTTATTTCAGAAAGATGTCGACTATGTTGTTCAAGAGGGAGAGATAGTTATAGTTGACGAGTTTACTGGTAGAACTATGCCTGGACGCCGGTGGTCAGAAGGATTACATCAAGCAGTAGAGGCGAAGGAAGGACTCTCGATTAAAGAAGAAAATCAGACTCTCGCATCCATCACCTATCAGAATTATTTTCGTCTATATCAAAACCTATCTGGGATGACAGGGACTGCGGATACGGAAGCCTATGAGTTTCAGGAAATTTATGGACTAGAAGTAGTTGTGATTCCGACGAACAAAAATATGGTCCGAGAAGACAATGGCGATTTGGTTTACCTAACTACACGCGAAAAATTTCTAGCGATAGTTGAAGATGTTGAGGACTGTGTAAAGAGGCAGCAGCCTGTTCTTGTTGGTACTACATCCATAGACACTTCGGAATACTTATCCTCCTTACTTACAGAACGAGACATAAAGCATAAAGTATTAAATGCCAAGTTCCATGAACAGGAAGCTAGAATTATTGCAGATGCTGGAATGCCTGTTAGCGTGACGGTAGCCACTAACATGGCTGGGAGAGGCACGGATATTATTTTAGGTGGCAATCCGGATTTTCAAAGGGATCTCATAGGAGATGAGGATCTAGAGAGCTCTGATAAATGGAAAACTAATCATGACATAGTTATATCCTCTGGTGGCTTGCATATTATCGGCACGGAGCGGCATGAATCTCGACGAATAGATAATCAACTTCGGGGCAGGTCAGGTAGGCAAGGTGATCCAGGATCGAGTCGATTCTATCTTTCTTTGGAAGATAATTTAATGCGTATTTTTGCTTCTGAAAAAGTTGCAGGCCTTATGCAAAAGCTTGGTATGAAGGATGGTGAGGCCATAGAGCACCCTTGGGTCAGTAAAGCAATTGAGAATGCGCAAAGAAAAGTTGAAGGGCGAAACTTTGATATTCGTAAGCAATTATTAGACTTTGATGATGTTGCTAACGATCAGAGGAAAAATGTCTATGAGCAACGTCGAGAGATCATTGAGTCTGCAGATATAGAACAAACAATTATTCAGATCAGAGAGGATGTTGTTGGAGAAACTTTAGAACGTAATATGTCATTATCCTCGAGCGACGCAGGGTGGAATTTGACCGCGCTATCCAGGGACCTCGAAAAAGATCTTGGCATAGTTATCGACTTTAGTGCTTTTGAGGATAATGCGGTGACTCAGGCTGCTATGGAAGATGTTGTGTTTCGGCGTGTAGATGAGGAGTACAGAAAGAAGGAATTGGTGGTTGGATCGGATGCTTTAAGAAATTTTGAAAAAAGTATTATGTTGCAGGTGTTAGATACCCAATGGAAGGAGCACTTGGCTGCAATGGACTACCTGAGGAAAGGGATTCACCTTAGAGGTTTTGCCCAAAAGAACCCTAAGCAGGAATATAAGCGAGAAGCTTTCGAAATGTTTTCTCAAATGCTGGATGACATTCAGCGTTCGGTTGTTGCCCTCCTTTTGAGAGTACAGGTTTCGAACGAGTCAGACTTGCAACGAACGGAGCGCAAAGAACTTGAATTGTCAGAGGCGAATTATCATCATGGAGGATCGACGACTGAACCTGTGGATTCTATCGCCACGAATCAGAAGGAAGTAGCAGTCTCCTCTAAGCCCTTTAAACGAGGCGGGGAAAAAGTCGGCCGGAACGAGCCTTGCCCCTGTGGTTCTGGTAGAAAATTCAAACAGTGTCACGGGAGAACCCCTTAACCTACTCAAACTTATGGATGGTCTGAAATAAATAAGAGAATAAAAATTCTGCCTGAAGTCCTCCCTATAGACGGTATCCGTTTAGGTACCGCAACTATGGGTGATCGCTATAAAGGCAGGCCGGACTTGGCCCTGATAGAGTTGGTTGAAAGCGCGAAGACAGCATGTGTCTTCACTCAGAATAAATTTTGTGCGGCGCCAGTGTCATTAGCGAAATCTCATATAAAGAAAAGCAGGCCGAGATTTTTAGTGATCAACTCGGGAAACGCTAACGCAGGAACAGGCGTGGCAGGCGATAAAGCTGCCTTAAGTGTATGCCGTGCTGTAGCTAAGTACGGTAGTTGCCGGCTAGAAGAAGTGCTACCTTTTTCAACTGGAATTATTGGTGAGCTCTTAAACAGCGACCTTATAGTAGATAATATTCCGAAGGCTTTTGCTGATTTAAGTTCTAATCAATGGCTGGATGTGGCTGGTGCAATAATCACTACAGATACGAGAATCAAAGCGCGAAGTACCCAGATTTATATTGGTGACGAGAAAGCATCTATTACAGGTATAGCTAAAGGCAGTGGCATGATAAGGCCAAATATGGCAACAATGTTGGCATTCGTCGCAGTAGACGCAAATATTTCCCAGAAAACTCTTGATCGGATCTGCAGTGACGCTAGTGAATTAAGTTTTAATAGGATAACAGTGGATGGCGACACTTCTACTAATGACGCGCTGGCGTTAATTAGCTCAGGCTCTTTAGGAAATTCTGAAATCAACGTTGGTGATGCGGATTATGAGAGCTTATTCAGAGGAGTACTTCTGGTTTGTCAAGAATTAGCAAAGGATATCGCTCGGGACGGAGAAGGAGCAACCAAATTTATTACGGTCAATGTGTCTGGTGGGAAAAGTGAAGACGAATGTAAGAATGTGGCTTTTGCCGTGGCAGAATCGCCGCTAGTAAAAACTGCTTTATTCGCTGCGGATGCTAACTGGGGTCGAGTCTTAGCAGCTGTTGGCAGAGCAATTGATTCAGACACACCCATTGAAGATATTGATATAAAATTTGGGGAGCACTCGATTGTAGCAAATGGTCTACCTGCTGATCACGATGAAGATAAGTTAAATGACCTACTGCTTTTATCTGATATTGAAATAAATATAGCACTAGGTAAGAGTCAAGAAGAAGTCACAGTATGGTCTTGTGATCTTTCATATGACTATGTCCGCATCAATGCGGAATATCGGTCTTAAGTGATCGACCAGATCGCATTGACGATTAAAATATTGCACTTATAAGATGAAGAAGCTACTTAGTGTTTCGGTCGGAGTGATACGCCAGAAGTATGGATTGTATCTCCTTTCCTTAAGAAATGAAGATCGTTCCTTCTCCGGTTTGTGGGAGTTTCCTGGTGGAAAAATTAAGAAGGGGGAGTCAGCTGTCCAAGCGCTAACGCGCGAGTTATACGAAGAAGTAGGCATTAAGGTTAGCGCTGAACCCATACCCTTGATTAATTTCAAGTATGAGTATTCGGACTTCATCGTCGACATGCATGTTTATAGGCTCGATGAGTGGGAAGGGTCACCAATTAGCTGCGAAGGCCAGAAGCTCATGTGGGTAACTTTAGAAGAGCTACTCTCCTCTAAAATGCCGGATGCTAATCAGTCCATAAAATTAGCACTGAGGTTACCGAACACGTCCTTAATCACTCCTGACTTTGAGGGTGATGACTTATCGTATTTGAATCAGCTTGAGGTATGTTTGAGTAATGGAGTGAAATTGGTACAACTCAGGATGCCAGGGAGTTCACAAGTGTGTGTTGCCAGAATAGCTAGAGAGGCTTTGGTTCTGTGTCGAAAGCATATGGCGACACTGCTAATTAACAACGAACCTTCTCTAGTAAGCGAATTGCACATCGATGGTCTCCATTTGCCGTCTTATATTTTAAAGGGTTTAAGTGAAAGACCTGTATCAGAACGGTCTCTGTTAAGCACTTCTTGCCATAACAAAAATGAAGTCGCTCATGCCAATAAAATTGGCGTAGATTTTGGTTATATTTGCCCAATAAAGAAGCCATTTTCTCATGATTCCTCAAGCACTTTAGGTTGGGAGTCTGCAGCAGAGTTAGCAAGTCTGGCAACTTTCCCAGTATATGCTCTGGGTGGCTTAAAAAGGGACGATACTGAGCATGCTGGCAAGTTAGGCTTTCAAGGTGTGAGCATGGTGACAGCGCTCTGGAGAGAATGAAGCTTCGACAAGCGATATAAACCCGATGATAGGACAGTTAGGCTTGACTTTTCCTGTTCTATATACCGCAGATTTGTAACTGAAACTGAATGGCCTCTGAGGTTTGTTTGGGTTTACTACTAGTATCGTAATGGTGGAAAAACCGAACTGTGAAGCGATGCTTGCCGCCGCTTACTTCGGGGAAAACAGGTAATGACATCGGTAGAGAAAAGCGCAATAGATGACTGACTTTCTCTTTATCTAGACTCCGTTGAAAAAAACCTTCTGATGCCGTTTCAAAAGATGTTACTGAGCTCCCCCTAATAATTTCAAGCATGAGTGCAGTGGCATTTTTCATCGGTAGAATATCTGACATCCATTTTTCAATTTGAAAAATTTTTTCATCCTGGCTAAGATTGCTCCAGAAAAAAAAGCGGGGAAGATCAAATTTATTAACCCCTTTTTGGAAACTACGTTTTTGACGGACCTGGTGAATTAACTCGTCAGATTTTATGCAAATTCCTGGATGATATGCGGGTGATTTTAGGGTGGCGAGACTGTTTTTTATAGTGGCTATCACTTTTTCTAAATTATTTGGATCCACCTGAGGGTTGCCGGAAAAAATGCTAAAAGCATTTGCAGCACGTTCTAACTCCGTTATCAAATCTTTCCTTAGGTCTGAGCGATTAATAAAATCAGATAACTCTATTAACAAACTTACCGTTGCGCCACTTTCTAATTTCTCTCCTGCGGTATAGTTATCAATTTGTGAACAAAAGTACTCCATTCTTAGAAAATTACGAGCTTTTTCATTTATTGGTAACTCATAAGTTACTAGGTTTTCTTGAAGAAAAAAATTTTGGTGGTCGTGACTATTCATTCACGGGACTCAGTTTTTGCGCAAGTTGCTCATACAGCTTATGGAGCCTTTGTATCTCCGTAGTCAAACTAATCTGCTGTGATGAGTTATCTATAACATCGTCAGCAATGCTTAGCCTTTCTTCTCTAGTAGCTTGAGCTTTCATGATAGCTGAGACTTCTTCTTTTTCGAGTAAATCTCGACTCATTACTCGTTCTAACTGTTCTTTTTCAGAGCAATCAACTACTAGGATGCGATCGAATTTTTGACGTCGTTCACTTTCTGCTACTAGTGGGATAGAAATAAGACAATATGACATCGTTGAAGATTTAATCTGATTGGAAATTTCTTCTCTAATCTTCGGGTGAGTGATTTTTTCTAGTGCTTTTCTTTTGCTTTCGTCAGAAAAAACAACCGATTTTAGTGCCGCCCTGTTCAATGTATTGTTGTCATTGAGAACACCGGTACCGAATTCGCTAATGATTTCCTTAAGACAGGGTTTTCCAGGCTCTACTATTTCCCGAGCTATTAGATCAGCGTCTATAACTTTTATGTCGAACATTGCGGAAAACATGTCACAGATATAAGTTTTTCCTGATCCTATGCCTCCAGTGACTGCTACTACATAAGGGTATTGAGGTTGATTTGAAGTCATCTAGTTATCCTGGCTTTGGAATTCTACAGAGGATTCTACACATAATGATAGACTAAAGCTGCCTATGGCTTAGTGTTCAAAAAGCATGCGCTAGTTTCCAGTTAATTATTGTCTAGTTTATCCAGATAATTGCAGCCATTCTTCCTGCCGAATCTCCTCGTCTATGAGAGAAGAATTTTTGTGTATTATCAAAAGTACATCTCTCATCAGTATAAATTTCTGAAACTCCAAGCATCTCCAACTGCATGGTTGCGTAGAGCGCAAGATTCAGATGCCATTTTTCATCAATAAGTTTGAAGCAGGCATGATTGGAAGAGTTAAGAGCAATAAAACGTTGACGTAGAGACTCTCCTATAGGGTAGTGGATTTGACTAATATGAGGTCCGATCCAGACAATTATTTCTTCTGGTGGCGCGTGGAAAGAAAGAAGAGCATTTTGGACAACTCCCGCAAGTAATCCGCGCCATCCCGCGTGGACTGCAGCTACTTCCTTACCTTTTCGGCAGGTCAATAAGATTGGTAAGCAATCCGCTACTGACACGGCACAAAGTGTATTACGTTCTGATGTTACACACCCATCTGCTAAAATAGGCTTTTCTTTGGCAGGAAACCTCTTAATAGTCGCTTGGTGTACTTGATGTATCCAGACAGGAGGGCTTGGCAGGCGCAAATGTTGACAAAATTTCTGTTCACTGCTCTGGATTAATTGGCGTTCATTAAGGCTGGTACTGTTGTTGGTCTGTAGGCAATCGAGGAGTTCAGGTATCTCTGAGAATTTCTCGCTGAAAACTGCCGAAATATTTTTTGGCGCTGGCCAAAGAGGGCTAAAAAAACCATTCTTTGTTACGACTGTTTTATTGTCCGCGTATATCAAGTTGCCTGTCTCTGCACATCACACCTCAGCTCGGAGATCAGATGGACAAAATCGTCGGGAGGGTTGGCAGTGAAAGTTTGTAATTGATCTGGTAAGGGGTAGAAGAATTCTAGTTGTTTTGCATGAAGAGCTTGCCGTGTAAATGTTCTAATTGTGTCTTTTAGATTTTCGTCACAATTCTTGGGCACGATCGGCCTTGCACCGTAGGTAGTATCTCCAACTAATGTATGGCCCAGCGATGACATGTGGACTCTAATCTGATGGGTCCTGCCTGTTTCCAATCTGACCTCGAGTAGGCTGTGGCGTCTAAATTTCTCTAAGATTGTAAAATGACTGACAGCATGTCTGCCAGAAGGAGCTATGCGCATTTTGGTTCGCTGTCGATGGTCTCTAGCTATCGGAGCATTTACTGTCCCCCCCGATATTGGGACACCATTGACAACAGCCTCATAGACTCTTTTGATTTTTCGAGCAGCCATGCTCTCATTCAAAGAGGTATAGCTATGCTGTTGCCGTGCAACTAAAAGCAAGCCGGAAGTATCCTTGTCAATACGGTGCACAAGTCCTGCTCTTGGCAACAGACTTAGCTCTGGATACTTCTCTACTAAGCCATTAGCCAGGGTTCGATCGTGATTACCTGCCCCTGGATGAACCACTAAACCAGCTGGCTTATTGACAATAATGAAGTCGAGGGTTTCCGAGACTATCTCAAATTCTATTTCCTGAGGAATTATTGTATTTTCGACTAGTGTTATTTTGGCCGTAGCTAATGTTAAAACATCACCTTCATGAACTTTGGCTCTCGGCTTTGCGCTTATATTATTTAGGTGCGCTCGGCCTAAGACAATTTGGTTTTTCAGCATCTCTCGAGAGTATTGTTCGAAAAGTTTTGCAAGAGCTTGATCGAAACGTTGACCGTCTAGTGATTCGGGTACGATTGAGGTTAAGAGTATATCGGACATTTATGAGTTACCTGAATCTTAAAGCCTATTATTTAGTACGTGTATAGTATGTTATTTTCTTCATGTTATTTATAGTAGGATCGGTTAAAATTTTCTTGCAGCGCGGCTGCCGGCAAATATAAAAGTATTACTGGGATTCATCATTTATATGAAAAATAAATTGCAAGCCTCTCTGTGGCGCAAAATGTTTCTATTTGTCTTCCTGTTGGCGTCGGGGTGTGGATATTTTCAGAGTCAATCAGACAAAGATAAAGAAGAAAGTAAGTGGCCTGAGGACAGGCTTTACAATATGGCCAAGCAAAAGCTTGACTTCGGTTCTTGTGGAGGGGCAATTGAGTATTATGAAAAGCTGCAGGCTCGATACCCTTTTGGTGTTTACACACAGCAGTCGCAAATTGAGCTAGCTTATTGTTATTTCCGAACAGATGATCCTATGATGGCGATTACTACAATCGACCGTTTCATCAAAGTTTACCCGACTCACGCTAATATGTCGTATGCCTTCTATCTTAGGGGGTTAATTAACTTCGGAAGAGGGAAAGGACTTGCTGAGCGTTGGCTTCCTAAAGATGGCTCGCAACGAGATCCTGGAATGGCGTTAGAGTCTTTCAATGATTTTAGTGAAGTTGTTAAGACTTTTCCAGAAAGTGTTTACGTCGAAGACTCTAGATTGCGTATGCGGTACCTGCGAAATCAGCTCGCACAGCATGAGGTTAATGTCTCTAATTATTATATGAGGAGAGGCGCATACGTAGCGTCGGCAAACAGGGCTCGGTACGTGATAGAGAAGTACCAACAAACTCCAGCTGTTCCAGCTGCGCTAGTATTGTTAGTGAAGTCATATAAGATTCTAGAGTTGAATGATCTCGCGGCGGACGCACTGTCAGTTCTGGAGCTTAATTATCCAGATCATCCTCGATTACCAGAGATAAAGGCAGTCACCGTCGAGTAATTTAAAAGCTCTCTGTTTCTTTGTATTTTGAAGTAATTGGGAACCGTCGATCTCTACCAAAGGCTCTGGTAGTGACACGCACGCAAGGAGCGGATTGACGCCTTTTGTATTCATTTTTATCGACCATCGCTGCTATTTTTTTCACAATGGGTAATTCAAAGCCCAGTGAAGAGATTTCCGTTGGTGTCTTGTCGCACTCTATATACAGCTCTAGAATTTGGTCGAGTAGGTCATAGGACGGAAGTGAGTCCGAATCCTTTTGGTCTGGAGCAAGCTCAGCACTAGGAGGTCGCTCAATGACCCTCGATGGAATAGCGTATGACTGTGTGTTTCTCCATTTAGCTAGTTCGAATACTAATGTTTTAGGTATGTCTTTGAGCGGAGCAAAGCCACCTACCATGTCTCCATAGAGCGTTGAGTAACCCACAGCCACTTCACTTTTATTACCAGTGGTTAGAACCATTCTTCCCGTAGCATTCGACTCGGCCATTAGAATTACTCCGCGGACTCTCGCTTGAATATTCTCTCCAGTCACTCCTTTTGTTTTATTCGATTCATTGACGTTAAGACATTTCTCGAAAGAATCAACCATTTCATGTATCGGGGTTGTTTCAAAGCTACAATTTAATAATTCTGCCTGTTGGCGGGCATCATCAATACTCATTTGTGCAGTAAATTTTGATGGCATAGAAATCGCAGCGACTCGCTCTGCGCCGAGGGCATCAACCGCAACTGAAAGTGTGAGCGCTGAATCTATTCCTCCGGATAGCCCGATAACACAACCCGGAAAGTTATTTTTATCGACATAATCTTTTACTCCCAAGACTATAGCTTGATAAATTGATTCATGCCGATTAGGCAGTATTTCAAAGGTACCGGAAAGAATAGGCCCCGTATTTCCACGTTTCACTGTTATTAAAGAAAGTGACTCTTTACAGGCCGGCTGCTGAGATACAACGTTTCCGAGTTCGTTGACTGCGAATGAGGCGCCATCAAATACAAGTTCATCTTGCCCGCCAACACAGTTAAGGTAGATTATAGGCAACTTCGCAGCCTTCGCAGCACGGGCCAAAGCTGCAACTCGCTCTGTGGGTTTTCCTATATGGTATGGGGACGCATTAATATTGAAAATAATCTCGGCACCTGCATCTTTGGCTTGCTGTGCAGTGCTAGGGCTCCAGATATCTTCACAGATGCTGAAGCCAACTTTAAATCCCAGAATACTAGCCACACATGGGTTTTCTCCGGAGGAGAAGTATCGTTTTTCATCAAAGACTGAGTAATTCGGAAGTTCTCGTTTCCGGTAATTAGAAACGATAGAACCATCGTGCATTAACGCACAGCTATTATATAGAAGACCGTTTTCTTTTTCGGGGTACCCTATAATTACGAACATGTCTGAAGTGTTTTTTGCTATTTCATCAAGAGCAGTTTTTACTTGTCGATGTAATTCCGGTCTCAGAATCAGATCTTCCGGTGGATAACCGGTAATAGCTAGTTCTGGAAAG
>DGOV01000119.1 GCA_002390205.1 Proteobacteria bacterium UBA4457
CGCTTCATGACAGTTTGATGAACTCTAGAAGCGGATATGCCTGGCCGAGATAGAAACCAAATGGTTCTTTTTTGTTCTCGCAACTGACACATCGATAAAAAAATGGACCTCGGAAAACATTACCGAGACCCTTTTTTCACATAAATCGCTTCTGTTAGAACTTAACCTTAAGATCTAATTGTAAGATATCTTGGTTAACATTCTTCACTGGATCTTCAGTAGCATAATAATCAAGACCTACTGAAACACGCTTGTTGATTTTATATCCAACAGCTATTTCATGACCCTTGATTCCTGTGTCGCCACCGAAACGATCCGAATCAGGGAGAAAATCTGGCACTGCATTATGATCAACATCAGCGTACAAATACTTCATCTTGAATTTTCCGATTGAATACTTGAAGCCAGCAATCCAAGCCGTGTCTTCATTAGTATTTGTTTCATAGTTGTTGATGTATTCACCGACTATAGCAAATTTACCAGCGCCTACTTTTGTGCCAATCTCGGCAGCCAAGTTAAATGAACCTAGATTATTGTCCGTATTAGTCTCGCCAGCCCCTGTGTAGTCAGAGCTTCCAGCGGATTTCATTTTGCCAAAAGTGTAGACTGTGCCGGCTACCTTACCGTACATATTTCCAGATTTAAATTTCGTTCCAAGCTGACCATATCCCATGTGCGAATCGTGATCACCACCCGTTGAAGTCTTATCTTCCTCTAATACTAAGATACCTGCATTCAGCCAAAGAGGGCCGCCCTTAGGAGCGAAGCTCATTGCGACACCTTCAGGGTTGATATCACCATCCCACATTACATCAGTTGGCGCCCAAAGATATTTTTTACGCTTAAATTTACCAGCAACTGCCTTCAACCCAGTGTTCCCATGAGTATACTGCGCATAAGCGTAGTCTAGTTGAATGCCCTTAGTCGAAAATGCGTCTTGCATAGTTTGATTTGTAGAACGCGGATCACTTCCACCAGACGCCAGACCAGCACCCACTTCCCAATTGGAGATAGGTTTAGCAATGACGCCTAGTCGATAACGAATTCGTCCCCGACTTCTATCGTCTTTAGCATCTTTGGACTCAAACTGGTAACGAGTTCGGATATCGCCTTTGACCTTAACTTTCTCAGCCCATTTCACCTTCTTAAGGGATTTCTTGGTCTTTTTCTCTAATTGGCTCAATTTCTTTTCTATGCCAGCTACCTTTTCCGGTGCCACCACAGAAGCCTTCTCATGGTCCGCGGATGCAGCTCCCTTTAATATCGAATACTCATCAGATGTGATAGTCCCTTTATCAACCAACACTTTCAATAAATCAAAAAGAGCTTCGTTAGAAGCGCTTACAGATATAGAAAAGGTAGATAACGTAAAAAACACTGCCGAAATTAACACCGCCAAACGTATTTTAATAAAATTCACGATTAGTCCTCTAACTTTAATTGTTTCCCAAAAACCGAAAACCCAACATAGTTGGTTTTTCAATCACATATTTTTATTACCGGCACAACATAATTAGTTTTTGTGACAATTTGATGACGGATGACAAAAGTTTAACTAACCGCCAGGCATAGTTGGATTTAAAAAAATAGTAAAAACCCAGCGTAACGACATCATCTAAATCAGTGAGTCAGCCTATACAAACGCTAAGTTTTATATCTTCTCACCACTTATTAATGAAAACATCGCACTCATATTCTCCGTAATGTTTTCATCATCTTTGTATGCAGATTGGACGGAGATGAGTAAAAATACGAGTGGAACCGCCTATGTAGATTTTGAGAGAACAAGAAAACACGATGGGTATGTTTACTATTGGTATTTAGGTGATTACGCCAAACCCACTGAGTTAGGTCATTTGTCGAGTAAAAGTTATCGACAAGGTGATTGCAAGTTATTTAGGTTTAAGGGTTTGAGTTTTTCCTTTCATAAAGAACCGATGGGTGGTGGAAATGGTGATGTCGAGGAACCAGATACAGAATGGACTTATCCTTCTCCTAACTCGTCTTTCGAAACTGTCTTAAAGAAAGTCTGTAATCGGTAAGTCTAACTTCTGGTCTATCTGTTTGAGGTTTGCAAAGGTTACAGTCTCAACAAGTCTTACAGGTGTTATTAGTCCTCTTCGTCCATAAATGCGAAGTAGTCTGCATACCCCCCTTGTTCTGCAAAGTATATTTTTAATCCCGTAACCTGGTCTTAACCAATAGCACCTATATTCAGTGGGTGTTGGTGGTTTAACTATGTCTAAATTAAATACAAGGAGATATACAAGATGTATTATGAAGATGAACTACTTGAAATGCAGGCGATGGTAGAGAGGAGACTTGATGCTGAGGGATGGTCCGTACCAAACGTAAGAGAGAGAATTGTGTCTGCAATACTAAAAAGATACTTAAACGAACTCATTGAGATGGGTGGTGGTTGTGTGAAAGACGAAGCATTTACGTCTGAAATACTAAAAAGACACTTAAACGCACTCATTGAGATGGGTGGTGGTTGTACAGAAGACGAAGCATACAGACTAACAAGAACTATTATAAGAGACGCAGAAAAATCTTAAAAAGTTTTTCTATTGGCGTGCAACTGTGCCTCCATCAATAGGCAAGATTACTCCATTACAATAACTCGCTTCATCTGAAGCTAAGTAAAGGCATCCATAAGCCATTTCCTCAGGGGTTCCAGCTCGCCCCATAGGAGTCATCGAGTCGGCCACAGCTTCATCGTCAAATATATTCATTACATCTGCGATCATTGGTGTATCCGTGTAGCCAGGGCAGACACAATTTGTCCTCACTCCTTTCTTGCCATACGAATTAGCCATCGCTCGAGTCAAATTAATAACGCCACCTTTTGCCGAACAATATGTATGGGCTGTCTGCATCCCAACGATACCTGAAATACTAGCCACATTAACGATAGATCCTTTTGCCGCCGGAAGCATATGCTGCAGAACACCATGACACATGTAATAACAGGCATTCAAATTAATACCGATCACTTCATGCCATTTTTCTGGAGGAGTATTGGCGATGTCATTCATAGAGTCGGCACTAGTATGACTCCAGCTCCATCCAACACTTGCCGCATGTACCAAACAATCCACCCGACCATATTTCTCGATTGTCTCAGAAATAACTCGCTCAGCATCTTCTAAGACTGAAAGATCTGCTGGGACAACACTCCCCTCCCCTCCATCACTCGTCACTTTATGAAGAGTCTCCTCCAATGCATCCTGTCTACGACCACACCCAACTACCGTCGAACCTTCAGAAGAAAAAAGCTCCATACATGCTCTGCCAATCCCCGAACCTGCTCCTGTGATAATCGTCACTTTGTTATTCATTCTATCTGGCATATCGTTCTTCCTTATTTACTGAATTAAGTGAATGCATACGCAGAAATAATCAGGACAGTCGTTCGATCAAAGTCGCGTTAGCCATACCGCCGCTTTCACACATGGTAACCAACCCATATCGACCACCAGAATCTTCCAACACCCGAAGGAGATTTGCAATTAATCTACCGCCCGACGCTCCGACTGGATGACCTAAAGCTATAGCGCCACCATAAACATTTAATTTTTCGGGATCTGTATCCAACTCTTTTTGCCAAGCAAGTGGTACAGAGGCGAATGCCTCATTAACTTCATAAGCATCAATGTCACGGAGGTTCAATCCGGCCCGCTTTAAAAGTTTTTGTGTCGCTGGGATGACAGCTGTTAACATCATAATCGGATCATCTCCAACAACCGCGAAATGAGAAATAGCGGCACGAGGCTTCAAGTTCAAGCTCACAGCCAACTTCTCTTCCATAATCAACATTGCGCTAGCACCATCACTAACAGGACTTGAGCTACCCGCGGTGACGCTCCAAGAAATTTCAGGAAACCGTTTGTAAGCTAGCTCATCAATAAATGCTGGATCCAAACTCGCTAATTTATCTATAGTGGTATTAGCTCGTAAACTCTCGTCTTGCAGATCAACTCTACTTTGGCCATCGATAGTCACCATATCGTTTACACGCCTGACATCTGAAGCAGCCCTTTTATGAGATCGTAAGGAAAATTTATCGAGGTCTTCTCTACTAAGATTCCAGCGAGCTGCTATAAGCTCAGCGGAAATACCTTGACGAATCATTCCCTCAGGATAGCGAGAATGGAACATACTACCCTCATTATCCTTTCCCATTCGGTTTGCTTTCATAGGAACGGTACTCATCATTTCAACGCCACCGGCTATCACAGCATCATAAGCTCCCGCTATAACTCCTTGAGCGGCAAAATCCATCGCTTGTTGCGCAGAACCACACTTCCGGTCCAGAGTGACGGCAGCGGCGGTTTCAGGTAACCCTGCAGCTAAAGCCGCTTGACGGCCAACGTTACCAGATTGCTCACCAACCTGGATCACGCACCCGCTAATCACATCCTCAATCAACTGAGGATCAACGTCGGTACGATGAATAAGTTCAGCAAGAACCTGAGCATAAAGATCTACGGGATGAACTGAAGCTAGTAGACCTCCCTCACGTCCTTTACCAAAGGGCGATCTAACAACATCAATAATAACCGCTCTACGCATCAGTTCTTAGCCGCGCTTCAACGTCATTTCAAAGTCATCACTAATCACTTGTACTAAAGGGGATTGAGCAATCTTCATTAGCTTGGAAACCTCCTGCAGTTCAGGAGAAGACAAGTAAGAGTAGGTCGTTCGCACCGGCCCACTTTTGCGCATTTCCTCAAGTCCTTCACCTGGAACTAGTGCTCTCAAGATTAGTTCGTCATCGTCATCAGTCCCGTACTCAGCCCGCAAATCTTCGATCGATGGCTGCGGGGGCGGACTCGCAACAACTTGTTTAGCCCGTGGAGATGACATGATGATATCTTTAATATTGGGATCTATTGGCCCCGCGGTCTCCCCGTAAAAACCAGCTGCATACTGAATAACCTCATCAGGAATAGAAGAATATCTTTTCCCAGTAACAATGTTCAGAACAGCCTGCGTGCCTACTAACTGACTAAAAGGGGTCGCCATTCCTGGGTAACCAAGTTCTTTCCTGACAGCCGCCGTCTCTTTTAAGACATCATCAAGCCGATCACTCATGCCATTTTGAACCAATTGAGCCTTGAGAGTCCCCACCATCCCACCAGGGACTTGGTGCTGTATAGACAAAACATCATATTCAGCATGTTGGTTAACAAGAAAACCAGCGGCTTCCCCAACTTTTTCAAAATGATCTGACACTGGTGCAAAGAGATCTGTATCTAAGTTATGAGTATGCCCGAGTAGCTCAACGTTTTTGGCCATTGACTCGACAGATGGTACTGAGGGACCGTTCGCCATCGACTTAACTGCCGTGTGCAAAATAGTGGCCCCAAGGTCAATAGCATCAAGATAAGCCTTTGCTGATTGACCCAGCAAATTATTAGAATGAAATTCTATTGGTTTCCCATGAGATTTAGCTTTGATTGCCGGCAAAAGAGTAGATAGCCGCTCCTTCTCAAGCACGCCCGCGGTGTCATAAAGTAAAAGTGTATCTATATCTTCTGATGCGGCGAGCTTATTAGCTTTGTCAGCATAATAATCATCAGTATGGACAGGGCTCAGCGTAAACATGATCGCACCTGCAACCTCGCTACCAAACTCTTTAGCAACTTTTGCCAAACGCAAAGTTTTATCAATATTAAACAACACATCATAAATCCAATAACTTCTCACGCCATGAACATTGAGTTGACGCATCCAGGAATCCATCAGAGAGTCAGGAGTCACTCCAAATGTGACTGAAGCATTCGACCTCATCCCTGCCCTTATAGGCGTTCTTGGCATCGAGTTAACTAAAAGATCTAAGCCTTCCCAAGGGTTCTCATAGCAATACTTAATCAAGCATTCAAACATTGATGACCCCGTCAGGTCGATCACGCTATAACCGGTCCTATCAATCATAGGCGCTACCGGAAGAGCCATTCCAGCCTGCATCCTCATACCCCAAAGGCTTTGCTGCCCATCTCTCATTGTTTCATCAAGAAATTGTATATGTGCCATATTTGACTATTCCTCTTTTTGTATTTGCTCGAATTCAGGCAGCATGCTTTGCTCTAACCACTTGGTGTTAAAACTATTGTCACGAAAGTCTTTATGATCGACTATAGCCCGTAAAAGCGGGATGTTCGTTACTAACCCTTCTATCTTAAAATCTTCTAACGCGGCACTAAGTCTTTGCACCGCTGAATCTCTATCATTGGCTGTAATTACTAATTTACCTATCATAGAGTCATAATATGGGGGAACTAAATAGCCATCTCGGCAATGACTATCCACTCGGACACCGGCCCCAGATGGGGCACACCAGTGTTGAATGACCCCTGGGCTCGGCATAAAATTATTGAAAGGGTCCTCCGCGTTCAACCGGCACTCAATTGCGTGCCGGTTAATAGTAATCGCACTTTGCGATGGTAATGAATGAGGTTCTTCTCCTGCTATGAGGAACTGCAACTGGACCAAGTCAATTCCTGTAATCTGCTCTGTCACTGTATGTTCTACCTGAATACGAGTATTTACCTCTATGAAATAGAAAGCATCTCGCTCGACATCAAACAAAAATTCAACTGTGCCCACATTAAGGTAAGAAAGAGAAGATACAAGCTTGACCGCAGCCTCATGTAAAGACTTTCGCAAAGTATCCGACATTAGAACACAGGGTGCCTCTTCTACTACTTTTTGATATCTCCTCTGTACCGAACAGTCTCGCTCTCCAAAATGGATCGCATTTCCCTTTCCATCTCCCGCAATCTGAACTTCGACATGCCGCGCATTTTCGATATATCTTTCCAAATATAAAGTCCCATCTCCAAAAGCTTCTAGTGCTTCATTGCTAGCCCGATCAAAAAATTCGTCGATAGAGTCTATTTCACGCGCGACGAACATGCCGCGCCCACCCCCTCCCGCCGATGCTTTCATGACGACCGGCAAGCCTAAAGCCTCCGCAGCCACTCTAGCTTCAGAAACGGTACGGACATGACCACTGCCTGGAACTAACGGAATACCTACTTTCTCAGCTATAGCTCTAGCCCGCAACTTATCTCCAAGGTCATCAATGACTTGTGCTCTAGGACCAACAAATATAATCCCTTCATTCTCACATCCTTGAGCAAGCTTCGCTCGCTCAGAAAGAAAACCATAGCCTGGATGCAATGCATCACAGCCCGTTACCTTTGCAGCATGAATGACTAGGTCTGAGTTCAAATAACTGTCTCTAGCTGAGGCAGGACCTATTACCACGACACGATCGGCAAGATCCGCAGCCATGGTATCTCTGTCAGCATCAGATACGGCCTGAACCGCCTCAATCCCGAGAGAATGGGCAGCGCGAATTATCCGTACTGCAATTTCTCCACGATTCGCTATCAATACCCGTTTGATCATAATTATCCTAAGCCGGGTCAATGATGACCAACAACTGCTGGTACTCAATCATCTCAGCATCAGCAACGCAGATTTCTTTAATCACACCATCTATGCCCGATCTTACTGGAGTAAAAAGTTTCATTACCTCAATCAAACACACCTCTGTATCAGCAGTAACTCGATCACCGACACTCACATATGGGGCAGCGCCTGGTTTTGGCGCGCTATAAAATGTCCCTAAATTTGGGGCAGTCACCCCGACCATTCCTTCTGGCACAACGCTGCGCGCTGATTCAGTCTTTAATTTCACTACATCAGCCGACTCTACCTTCGACCCAACATTACTGGTCGAAACTGAGGCATTCACTGGTGCAGCTGCATTTTCTTGTCCACCCGGCTTCGAGGAGTTTGGGTTTGTAGACAAATAGACTTCGAAGTCATTCGTTTTAACATGCAGCTCAGTCCAATCAGATGAATCAAACTGTCGAACTAGACTTTCAATGTCTCCTTTAGGAGGCTTAGCCATATCATCATTTCCTTACATTTTATATCTTAAGTATTAATAATATCTTTGTAGTATTCCTGTACAGTCAAAGCAACCGCTAAAGGGTACCTTGTCACCAAAATCTTCACTCCAGCCTCGATCACGTTGGAGACCCCTTTACCAGAGTCAATCATACTTCCTCTGACAGACTCACTACCTTGCAACGCTTCTTTAGAAATGGACAGATCATCACAGCCAATAACGTCATCCAAATTTAAAGCCTCTCTTGCATCACTATCCTCAAAGGAAATAACTCTAACAGAGCAGGTTTCATCTACCCATCGCTTCAACATAATTAATCTAGGATCATCTTCTTCATTAGGTTCTTCCACATTTAGGCACCCTTCATACACAATGCCCTCGGTAGCATCGACTGTGACCATTTTACCTATCAAACTCGATAAGTGATTCTCTCCACAACCAACAATACATGGCACGCCTAAAGCCCTACCGACGACCGCGGCATGAGAAGTAGAACCACCCTGCTCCGTAATCACCGCACAACTCGCGATCATTCCATGAACATCTTCAGGGCTCGTCGTACTTCGAGCTAATACTACTCTATGACCTTCACCCGCAAGCCGTTCCGCTTCATCAGAAGAGGCTACGACTAACCCGATTCCAACACCGTAACAAGCCGACTCACCTTTCGCTACTACAGAGAGGGTGCTATCAGAGTGTTGAGCCAACCTCGGTCTTAGAAGAGTGCGCACTTGTTCGGAAGACACCCTAGATAAAGCAGTCTTTTTGTTAATTAGCCCCTCATCAACCATATCAATTGCAAAAGACACCGCTGCCTCGGGAGAGCGTTTGGCAGCGCGAGACTGTAAGAGAAAAAGTTTACCATTTTGAATAGTGAATTCGATATCTTGTACATCTGTGTTTTCGCGCTCTAGAGCTTCTGCGGATCTAATTAGTTCCTGATAAAGGATTGGGGCTTTATCTTGCAACGCGCTAATCGGCTCAGGTGTGCAGGTGCCAGATACCACATCCTCGCCTTGCGCGCGACTAAGGTATTCGCCATAAGGTTCTTTAACCCCATTCAAAGGATTCCTGCTAAACAGGACGCCCGTTCCCGAATCATCATCCAGATTACCGAACACCATCGCTTGGATGACAACTGCCGTCCCTAATGTATCTGAAATCTTATTATGCTTTCTATACCGCTTAGCACGTCGTGAATTCCAGGAAGAAAACACCGCCTCAACAGAACTAAAAAGTTGCTCATAAGGGCAGTCAGGGACTATTTTTGAATCATTTGCAATACGTTCTAAAATAGACTTGATTTTATCATCTACCGTAATAGGGGTTGAGCTTTTCAAAACAATGTCAGCATAAAGAGATAAAAAGCGTCGATGTGTATCTCGCGCAAACTCCACGTCCTGAGTTTCTAACGCCAAGGCTTCTTCGATACTGCTGTTCATGCCCAAATTGAGAACTGTATCCATCATCCCCGGCATCGAAACCGCAGCCCCTGAGCGCACAGATAGTAGTAGTGGTTTCTTTCCTCCAAATTGCCGACCGGCTTGCTCCTCTAGTGCAGTCACTGCATCTCGGATTTCAGCACGTAAGTCAGATGGGAGAACTCCAGTTTTGAGGTACTCAAAACAAGCTGTCGTCGTAATTACTGCCGCAGGAGGCACAGACAATCCCATACTCTTCATCCGACAAAGCGACCATGCTTTTCCGCCAATGAGCTCTTTCGATGGTAAAATTTCTCCATCAAGCAAGATAGTATATTTTGTTGTAGCCTCTACCATCACTGAAAATCCCTTAACTCAGAGTGCTAACCGCTCCAGAATTAACCGCCCAAAACAGTAATAGCGGTCACAGCTTCCTCGATCCCGACAATACCACCTCCATTCTGGGCAATTGCAATACGGGCACCATCGACTTGACGCTGGCCTGATTCGCCTCTAAGTTGAGTCACAAGTTCATATATTTGGCCCAACCCAGTGGCGCCGATAGGATGACCTTTTGATTCTAATCCGCCCGAAGGGTTAACTGGTAGACGTCCTCCTATGCGGCTGTCTCCGTCTTCCGCCATAGGACCTCCACCGCCAAGCTCACATAAACCGAGAGCCTCGACTTCCATCACCTCGCCCATAGCTGTCGCATCGTGGACTTCGGCCACATCGATGTCTTCAGGGCCAACACCAGCTTGCTCGTAAGCAGTCAGAGCAGCTAGCCGGCTAGCATGCTTTGAAAAATCACTTAAGTCTCGGTCACTGCCACCTCTTAATATGCTAGCTAAAACTTTCGTTGCACGACTTCCCTGAAGCTCTAAGCGCTTTAACCCAGCATCGCTGCAAACTATTGCAGCGGCTGCCCCATCGCTGACTGGAGAGCACATAGGTAAGGTTAAAGGATAAGTTATCGGCGCTGCAGCTAGGACCTCTTCGACAGAAAATGGTTTGTTGTACTGTGAGCGTATATTGTGGACC
>DGOV01000094.1 GCA_002390205.1 Proteobacteria bacterium UBA4457
TTGGTGGATGTTTTCTTCACCGATACCTTTTTGGCAGACGCTTTCTTAGCGAGGGCTGTTCTTGTCTTTAAGCGCGGAGCTTTTCCGTCCTTGGTGTTTTTAGCCATAATTTGCATCCCACATTATCTATCTCATGGTCTTTAATCTTGAATGATTAAGGCACACGAGTTTGTTTAAAAGCGGTTTTTTGCCCGCGACACATTAATCATTTTTAGTGCGGATCGCAATGGGATAAACCAAATTACTTCATTTCTTTTTAGTATTTTGCCAAGTTTTGGCGAAATATCGCTTCCATGATGCTATTGAACGGGGGTAATTGGCTTATCCTGCCTGATGTAATGATCTATTTTGTATGAGTTACGAGTTCCATGATAAAAAGTCCTTCCTTCATCGCAGAAGAGCTAGTTTTTTCACGCACTTCTAGCCGGATCAAGCCAACATCTTCGGCGTACCAGGCTTGACGCCGCTGTTCAATGATAGTTTCACCTAGATAATCACCTAAGTCGACAGTCGCATTTCCTACACTAGTTACTAGCAAGCAGTTTATAAATTTACCAGCGGGTGTTGTTGTCGACGCACTAATAGATGCAATCTGATTTCTCACGTTTAAATTAGCTTCAATTGTGAATAGCTTTTCCCATGGAGCGCTAGAGCTTTCTAGGGCATAGGTCGGGCTGAACGAGTACCATGAGTCTCCGACCATCGGCCGAGCAGGCAGGATCATATGCATGCCACTTATTTTACCGGCAGGGTCAGCTTGAGCATTTGTCATGTTCGAGTGTAGGAATACCCCAGCGTTGTCTTTTTTGTAGACGGATGCTTTACCGGTAAGGTCTTCTAATAGGGCTGTTGTTGTGTCGGCATTGCTAACGGTATTAGTGACTCGAAGTCCATGACGTAGGTACTCATTGGCATCAGTGGTGGTCTTTTCTATTGTGTATAACCAGAATCGGCCTTCTTCCATTGGCAGGAAGCTGTTGTTTTGGTCTGGTATCTTACAGCTGGTTATGGAAAGAACGACCAAGGCGGCAGATATAGCATGTAGTGACTTTTTCATATAAATTAGCATTATGGTTAAATAATAAGCTTCCAACTGTTATATCAGATCCACTGGTCATATTATAAATTAGTGAAGACCTCTTCCCCTAAGCAGGCGGGTTTAGTAGTATTTGCGCTTCAAGCAGCTATAAACTCGTAGTTTAGAGCTTATAGAATCAAATCAAGAGAGGATTTAAATGGTTTTTCGAATATTCTTTGCCTCATTGTTGCTGATGTTTCTTTCCTTCGGCTCTTTAGCTGATGGGGATGTGGCGCAAGGAGAGATTAAGGCAGAAACTTGTTTAGGATGTCATGCTGTGACTGGATACAATAACGTTTATCCGACTTATCATGTGCCAAAACTCGGTGGGCAAAGCGCTGGATATATAGCGAGCGCTCTTATTGCGTATAAAAACGGTACGCGCGTGCATGGGACTATGCATGCGAATGCGGCAGATCTGACGGATACAGATATCGCAGACATTGCCGCTTTTATGTCTTCTTATAAAAAATAAATACTAGTTTTAGGAGCTAATGAAGATAATGTATAGATTGATTCTGATCGCATCGGTTTTGCTTTCTAATAGCTTGATGGCGGGTCACCACGAGCAAGATGAGGATGCAGGCTTAACATTTGAGGATAAATTGGCTGCTTGTTCAGCTTGTCATGGCGTGAATGGTGATCAGCCTTTAATGCCAGATTACCCAATACTTTCTGGGCAGTATCAGGATTATCTTGAGGAAGCCTTGACGGCGTATAAGACCGGGAGACGGCAGCATATGATAATGAATATGCAGGTTCAAGCTTTGGCTTTAACCGACGCTGATATTTCTAAGCTCGCAGCCTATTTTGCTTCGAAGCCCGGCTTAATAGGTCTAGGCGAGTAATGCTGACTGTTGCCGCGCAGTTATCGTATAGTCTCTAAGTGGGCTTATTCGGCTTGGTGTGCGTATGAATAGTTCAGGTACACTATAAAGCTTACACAAACTTAATTAGTTTTCTCACTAGTTTGAGAGCATTGTGTTCCAATAAGTGACTAATTTGGTATCCTATGCGCAATATTCTTGGAAACATTTCTCAGCTTTCGGTTGCGACTACTGTATTCGGACTCAGCTTGCTTTGCACCGGCTGGTTCTTCTTTTCCCAGCCACAAGCAAAATCTAAGCCGGTTGCAGAAAGAATTTTCTATGTGGAAACTTTGCGCCCGCAGCCTCAAGATGTTCAACCTATAATCCAAACGTTTGGCTCTGTGCGCGCATCTAGGACAGCTGAAATTCGATCCATGGTTCAGGGCCGTGTGATTTTTTTGAGCGAGAGATTTCAGAATGGTCATTTTGTTGAAAAAGGAACAAAGCTTGTCGGTATTGATTCGAGTGATTTTGAATCTGCTTTGTCAGACCGTCGAGCGGAGCTAGATCGTGACGAAGCCATTTTTACCGAATTGGAAGGTGAGCTAGTATGGGAGAGGCGTCTGAAGGTTGGCGTGGGACAGCAATTAGAGCTGGCTGACCAAGAGCGTATCCGTGCAAGAGAATTGCTAGATCAAGGACTTCTAAGTAAGAAGGCTTTTGATGCTGCTGAGTCAGAATTTTTAAAAATTGAACAAGCGCGTATGCAGCACGAACAAACTATCTCTCGTCTCGATTCTCGAATTGAGCAACAAACCGCTGCAGTAGTTATAGCAAAAACAGCGGTTAGAGATGCGCAGCGAGACTTGGAAGACACCAATATTTACGCCCCGTTCTCGGGACATATTTCTGGAGTTGGGCTCGGTTTAGGACAGAGAGTTGCGATTGGCGAGGGTGTTGGGCGGCTGATATCCTCGACTGAATTAGAGGTAATGTTTGATTTACCCGAGTCAGACTTTTCGCGAATTTTAAGTGAGCCATCTACTGGGAGTAATTTGCCAACAGAAAGCTTAATTGGAAAGCCATTAAAAATTTTGTGGCGCTTGGGCGGGTTAGTGAGGACATTTGGAGCAGAGCTTTCACGCATTGGTTCCGAAATTGATCCGTCGGTAGGCGGCATCCAGATTTATGCGGCGTTGGAGTCTGAGGCTTATCTAGAGGGAATTAGAGCGGGCGCATTCGTCGAAGTAGAGATGGTCGATCAAATTTACAAAAATGTTTTTAAATTGCCTGTTAGTGCTCTGTCCAACGAGGACACGCTTTATCTTATTGTGGATGGCCGGTTGAAAAAATTTAACGTCAAGGTATTACGTATAGTTGATGGTGATATGTTGATAAATGCCATGCTTCCTAATGATGCAGTTGTCGTTAGTAGGGTGTTCTCGGAAATAGGCGAAGGTTTGAAAGCCGAGACCTTATAACCGGTGGCATCATATTCCATGATCAGATTTTTTGCTCAACATCGCACAGCTGCTAACTTATTGTTAGCTCTCATGGTGGTTTGTGGCATTACTGCTATCGGAAAAATAAATAGACAGTTTTTCCCGGATTTTGGTATTGATATTGTCACGGTTTCTGTGGCATGGCCTGGAGCTTCTGCATCCGACGTTGAAAAAAATATTATTCAGTCTATAGAACCTGAGCTTCGTTTTTTAAATGGGGTGAAGAAAATAGGGTCGACAGCCTATGAAGGGCGGGCATCGGTCGTCATCGAATTTGATCCAGGGCACAGCATGCAGGAAGCTCTTTCAGACATTGAGTCTGCCGTAGGGCAAGTCACGACCCTGCCCGACAATTCTGAGCGGCCAGAAATTAAACGGATAGTGAGATATGAAAGTATTTCAAAATTGGTTGTTTCTGGAGACTTTACGGAGCGGTCTTTGAGGGAAAGAGCCCGCCATATAAGAGACGACTTGCTTGAAAGAGGAATCGATCGAGTTGACCTCTCCGGCATCAGACACGATGAAATATGGGTTGAAATGAAACCTCAGGCGCTGCACCAGTATGATCTTGAGTTGAAGGATGTTGCGGATACGATACGCGCAACGTCTCAGGACATTCCAGCAGGAGAATTAGGGGGCGGGGAAAGCCAAGTGCGAAGCCTTGGGTTGCTTACTAAAGCTCGCGAGATATCCCAAGTAGAAATTAAGGCGTTGTCAGATGGCCGTAGGATTCTATTGGGAGACATTTCTAGTGTGTCAGAATCTTACCGCGAAGAAGATAATCGGGTGTACAGGCATGGAAAAAATGCGATCGAGTTAGACATAAAAAGATCCATTAACACCGATGCCTTAGATTCTTCTGAAACGGTCAGTAATTACGTGGAGGAACTCAATAGTAGGCTTCCGCCGCAGATCCAAGTCGAGCAATATGATGTTCGTGCGAAATCTATTCGAGAGAGAATCGATTTGCTACTTCGAAACGGTATTGGTGGTTTAATTTTAGTTTTGGCAGTTTTGTTTTTGTTTTTAAACGCTCGAGTTGCGATCTGGGTTGCAATAGGCATTCCAGCTTCATTGCTGGCTACAGTTGCTATTATGTGGGTGAGTGGCCAGACAATTAATATGATCAGTCTTTTTGGAATGATTATGGCCATAGGTATTGTAGTTGACGACGCTATCGTAGTAGGAGAGCATGCAGAATACCAATTTCGTCAGGGATTGTCGTCATTAGAGGCTGCTGTGACTGGCGCTACTAGAATGGCAGCCCCTGTGCTTGCTTCGACAATGACAACAGTGGCAGCTTTCTTACCGTTGTTTGTCATTTCAGGGATTATGGGTCAAATAATCTCAGCGATTCCGTTTGTAGTAGTTGCGGTGCTCGTCGCCAGTTTAGTAGAGTGTTTTTTGGTATTGCCAGCCCACCTTGCGCATTCCTTAAAACGAGAGGATACGACATCTCAAAAAGCTGGTTTCCGTGTTTGGTTTGATAATGGGTTCGAACAATTTAAAGAGTTCAAATTCAAACGGTTTACTCGTTTTTCGGTACGTAACAGATATGCAACTGTGGTCTTTGCTGTTGCTGCTTTAATTATATCAGTCGGCGCTGTTTTAGGAGGAAGAGTAGGTTACCAGTTTTTCCCATCTCCTGAGGCAGAAACCATATATGCCAAATTAGAAATGAGGAAAGGAACTTCCAGAGAGGAAACCAAGCGCGCCATTTTGGCTGTTGAGGGGAGTTTATACGGCGCGCTTACTGAAATGGATGTTGACCCAAATGACTTGGTTGTTATGACGCTTGCGAAGACTGGTGTTTCTGTTGGGACAGGAGGTCAAATGTCCCTAGGCAGCGATAGTACTTTAGCGGGAGTGCATGCTGAGTTGGTTTCTTCAGAGGAACGAGACATGAAGGCCTCAGAAGTTATTCAAGCCTGGCGCAAAGCAGTTTCTATCCCCAATAATGCCTCTTCTTTGACATTTGAGTCACAAAGAAGCGGCCCACCTGGCGGAGACTTAGATGTGCGGCTTTCAGGTGGATCGGTGGCGAAATTGAAGGAGGCAGCACAGGAAGTAGCATTGCTTCTAAGCAAGTATAGTGGAGTCAGCGACATTGAGGACAATCTCCCATATGGAAAACCAGAAACGCATATACAGCTTAATAGTCGAGGAAGAGCTTTAGGTTTTTCTACAGTTTCTTTGGCAAATCAAGTACGTGACGCAGTGGATGGTATCGTCGCGAAGCGGTTTCCAAGAGGAGAGGAGGAAGTCTGGATACGGGTCCAATATGATAGGGATTTGGTGAGAGCAGGATTGCTAAATAAATTATATGTTCGTGCTCCTGATGGGTCTAGAGTAAAGCTGATGGGAGTTGCTGATTTTAAAAAAGAAACAGGCTTTTCGATTATTCGACGAGAGGATGGTCAGCGAGAGGTCTCAATTAGAGCTGAAGTAGACATGACAATGACTAGGCCACAGTATCTAAGACAGGGCTTAGTCCGTGATGGGTTAGAAGATATATGTAACCGGTACGGGTTGACTTACAAGTTTGGTGGTCGCGCGCAAGAGGAAAAAGAAACGACTTCAGATATGCTTGTCGGAACAGTTCTGGGTCTTGTTTTTATTTACATCATTTTGGCTTGGGTTTTTTCTAGCTATGTCAGGCCATTCGTCATTATGGCTGTGATACCTACAGGATTTGTAGGCGCAGTTTTAGGGCATGCCATTTGGGGCTTTGATCTAACTATCCTGAGTATTTTTGCTATTCTTGGACTATCTGGAATTGTGATTAATGATTCAATAGTTTTGGTTAAAACGGTCGATGAAAGAGCAGTTAAGGAGACTTTGCTAGACGCTGTTGTTAATGGAAGTGGAGATCGATTACGGGCTGTTATTTTGACTTCCGCGACTACGATAGGAGGGCTTTTGCCTTTGCTTTTCGAAACAAGTTTACAGGCACAATTTTTAATACCTATGGCGTTGACGCTTGTATTTGGTCTTGCGTTAACGACTTTTATTGTTTTAATTCTAATTCCTGCATTGATCTTGATTGAAGATGATATCTGCCGATTTTTCAGTAATAAAATATTCACCAAAGAACTATAGCTGAATTTTGGTCCACTTCCTCCCGATCCAAAAGTTAATCCAGATCCCGGTTTGCACCATTCGATAAACTAACTGGGTTAACCAAATCGCGGTAAGACCGTAACCTAGAACGGGCCCTATTAAATAGGCTATCGGCAAGAAAACAACCCATTGACCTAAGACTACAACAGTCATTACACGACGCGTATCACCCGCCCCCAGCAATGCACCTTGGAGGACAACGCCTGTTGCCTCATATAAAATGCTAATACCTATTAGCCGCATGGGCCAGATGGCGAGGTCAAAAGTGTCGGGAGCTAACTTGTACAGCGAGTTCAGGATGATTTCAGGTGCCACTACAAATGGCAGTCCAATCAGAAACATTCCGAAAAAAGCTACTTTAGACACATCCCAACCCCACTCCACTGCATCTTCCGCATCGCCTTTCCCTAAAGCTTGCCCGACCAACGTTGCAGCGGCCAACCCCATTCCCATTCCGGGTAGCAAGGTTATAAGCCACATAGTGATTAGAACATTAGCCGCAGCGACCTCTGCCACTCCTATTTTTCCGATAATCCAAAACATTACGATGAATCCTGCGGCAAAAAACATCTGTTGTATGCCGTTAGGTAACGACAATTTGATTAGCTGATAAATTTCATTTGGCCTTGGGAGTCTCTTTAAGAAACCGTGTTGTCGAGCATGCCTAAATCCCAGAATGAAATAAGTTAAGGTGCCAAAGCCGATTGCAATTACTGACGCGATAGCAGCACCATCAACTCCAAGTTTAGGAGCTCCTAGATTGCCGAAGATGAGAATATAATTTAAGAAGATGTTGACGGCGTGCATTGAAACCAGTGATTTCAAGTAAAGCCATGTCATATCTACTGCGTTCCAATATCCCCGAAACGCAAAATTTGCCGCCACAAAAACAATACTGATTGCCCTGATCTGTAGGTAAGGAATTCCAAGTTCAGCCACGTTTGGATCACTGCTCAGAATGGGGAAGAATTTTGGTGCTAACCAAATAAGTCCGAGTGTTAAGAACGGGCTTGCAATTAATATGACTACCAGCGCCGTATTGAGACAATGAGCTGTAGTGTCGCTCCTTCCTTGTCCTTTTTGTCGTGACGCAGATGCCTGCACCCCTGTAGATAGACCAAGGAGTAAAGCTTGGGAAAAAAAAAGTATGAACCCCCCAAATCCTACTGCTGCTAATGCTGCATTACTCTCGCTCAATCGGCTGACCATAGCCGTATCTACTAAGTTTAAGATATTTTGAGAGACCATAGCGCCGATAATAGGGAGCGCTAATACTGTTATGCGACGCACGCGTTGTGATTCAAGCAAGATTTTGGGCTTTATGTTTGGTAAATTGTAAGGTCAGTCGAAGTCGGTAATTTTTCGACAAGTTGTGAGCACAGCATATATCCTTAGTTAGCAAGAAGCCATGACAGCTTCGGCGTGTGATGACATTTAGGAGTAGAGCGGCAATGCATTATAAGAATGAGCTTGATGATTTAGATGCTACTGCAATGGCAGACTTAGTTCGGGCTGGCGAGATCTCTGCCTTGGAGTTGGTTGATAATTCGATTTATCGATGTGAGCAAGTGAATGGACTGTTAAATGCGGTAATAACCGAAATGTTTGACGACGCTCGTCAGAAAGCAAGTAAAAAAATCCCTGAAGGTCCTTTTGCAGGAGTTCCTTTTTTAATGAAGGACTTTGCAGCGGAGGTAGCGGGCGTCGCCTTTCAAGAAGGGAGTTGTTTTCTAAAAGATTATATTCCCTCTCAGGACTCAGAGATTTACACACGATTTTGCAGATCAGGCCTTATTACCATTGGTAAAACAAATCTGCCCGAATTTGCTATTGGAGTGACAACAGAGCCAAAACTATTTGGTTCTACTCATAATCCCTGGGATTTGACGAGAACACCAGGAGGGTCTAGTGGAGGCGCGGGGGCAGCAGTTGCAGCTAGAGTCGTACCAATGGCTCATGGAAATGATGTTGGAGGTTCTATACGAATTCCTGCTTCTGCTTGCGGTTTGGTAGGTTTGAAGCCCACGAGAGGTCGTTCTACTTTAGCTCCACATTATGGTGATCTACTTGGAGGTTTTTTTGTTGAGAATGGCTTGACCCGAAGTGTCCGGGACTGCGCTGGTTTGTTGGATGTGATTTCAGGGCCAGGTATTGGAGAGCCCTATATGGCAGCTCCTCGTGTAGGTCTATATGCGGACGATATTGGCAAAGACCCCGGGAATTTAAAAATTGCTTATTCGACAGTCACTCCTCTCGGAGATCCGCTAGATGAAGAGTGCATCAAAGCTATTTTAGCTACTGCTAAAACTTGTGAAGAACTTGGCTTTCAAGTTTCAGAAGCAGCTCCTTCCTTTGATGCGATGGAACTTTGGACGAAATTTACATCGCTGCTTGCCTCTGGCGTGGCCTGGGCAATGTCAGATTGGAGTCGGCGGCTCGGACGAGATCTTTCAGAGAGTGATTTTGAGGAATTCGTTTGGGCTTTTGGTCAGCGTGGATTTGCGCTCAGCGCATCAGAATACCTTCTGGCTATGCAAGATGTACAGGCTCAGGTTAGGGCAATAAGCTCATTTTATGAAGAGCATGATATTTGGCTCACTACGACTTTGGGTCAGCCTCCTGTAGAGCTTGGCACCTTGGTTTATCAAGGTGACCCTTTTGAGTTGCGCAGAAGAATGGCTAGATTTTCTCCTTACACCTACTTGAGCAACGCTACAGGACAGCCGTCTATTTCTCTTCCTTTGCATTGGACAGAAGATAACTTGCCTGTAGGTTTGCATTTTACCGCTCGTACCGGTTGTGAAAATATTTTGATTCGCTTGGCGTCAAAGCTTGAAGAGGCTTTGCCTTGGGCGCATCGGAAGCCATCAATATGCGAGGTTCTATGAATGATATTACTCGTGAATCTTTCAGCCTAGGTGTGAGTACTAATCTTTAGTCGATTCGTCACCGGAGATGGAAAAAAGATTACTTTCTTCCTGCTAGAGGTATTGACTTGGATCACTGGCAGCAGTGACTGAAAGTAAGACCTCTGGCGTAATGTAATGTGCGGCCTTAGCCTGCGCATCGGGATCCTCGCTTTGCGGCCCGAGATAACTGCCCAAATCCCTGCCCCAATTGACTACTGATGTCCCATATTTAAGTCGTTCTTTTTCCCACTCGGGCAAAGCTGAGGTTTCAGAAGATCCAAGCGCTTGGGCTAAAGATGCACCATCATCAGCTGCTTTCGAAACCCCCATACCCACATGTGGTCGTGCTGTGAATGCTGCATCGCCAACTAAAATTGCACGATCGAAGATTAATCTCTCAGAGAAGAAGTCATACATTGGCTGTAGGAAAGGTGCGCGCGTGGCAGCGATAATTTCTTGAATTTGTGGGGCAAGATAGTCTGTCGATTCCTTTCTCATTTTGTTTATAAGCTCCTTGCGAATCAAGTGCCGAGGAATTCCTCCCTCATAATACTTCCCAGATTCATCAGTGAGGTAATCGCTCAGGTCTTCTGCGTCGGCGGTGCGGTACCAACCCCAGTTGTACCAGCGATCTCCGGATGTTAATTCATCTTTTGGTCCAGCTACAAGGTATCCTAGCCAGTGACCTCCAGGTGCCATCCCGAAACTTACCTGTAGGGCGATTTGCTCTAGTACTTTAGGAGAGATTAAGCGCTCATTTATGAGTCCGCGCCAGCCTAAGTACCCCGCATAAATAGGATTGACATCTGGTGCGACTATTTTTCTCACTTGCGATTGGCTACCGTCTGCGCCAATTAACCAGTCAGCTTCAACTGAATGCCCATTACTAAAAGTAGCAGTAATCGAGTTGCTGTTAGATTTTATGCTTATTAAATTATGGTCACTATGATAGTTTCTCTCATCTATTTGTGTCCTTAAAAACCGATAGATTAGACCCCAAGAGGTCATTATTTGAGCCATGTCTCGCGTGTGTGTAATGCGCCCTTTTTGATTTAGCATTAGCCTACCTTTTGACGGCACGCCCATTTCGTCCCTTATTTCTATCCCAGCTGTCCTTAGCGCGTCGTATAACTGATCGTGCGTTGCAATACCTGCACCGGTATTAGTCAAGGCCCCGGTAGAGCGTTCAAAAATATGTACTTTGAAACCTCGTGATTTAAGCGCTATCGCAGTAAAAAGGCCTGCCATCGATCCACCTATGATAGCTACTTCACTTCTGTTTTTCACAACTAACCCTCCACAAAAATTGATTTATTTCTACCGTATTTAGTTGATTAAACTCGCTTTTTCTTGACCAAGAGATTTTAGGTGGACACCACCTTTTTTATCGATTAACAGATGTGTTATGGATACGTTATCAGGCTGGAATAACACTAATCGATCGTCATTCTGTAGCCGTCCTATCAAAGAGTTTATGACCATGAAATGAGTGAAAATAACAGTATCATGACTAATCGTGGTAAGAGCGTCCCAAGAGTTTGCTCTCCAATCTCTCAGTTTTGGGCTAACCTCTGTCCACCTAAGACTTGCAATTCCTTGAAGCCATTTTCGCCTATCCTTTTGTTCTAATTCAGTGGGAATTTCTTTAAAACGTTCATCTATAAAAACATACGCCCCCAATTCTTTTGCCAGCGGTGCTGCAGTTTCGCGTGCTCTAAGTAAAGGGCTTGAGTAGATTTTAAGTGGGCCTTGATCTTTGAAGCGTCTTATCACTGATTGTGATTGTTGGTGACCATGTGCGCTTAGCTCTGAATCAGTCGAGTCCGCCCATGAATGCTCAGCTTCTCCATGACGCACGAGATATATGTTGACCATTACTTTGTAACCTTATACTTATCGCTCGTTTTTCTGCTCCATTGCACCAAGAGATCGGAATTATTCCACCTGTTGGTATTTCTAGTCATCATGAAGCTCATTAAATTGTTCTTCAAGGCTTTGCTAGAATTAGATCTAAGGCAGTAATCGTAAAAAGGTAAACGTGTGTGCTACATTAAGATCTCTTAAATGAACTCGGGTTGAGCGAGTTTTCGTTGTTACCAAAGTAAGTGGTGCGGATATGGCAAAGTTACAATTAGGTGAACTGCAGTTTAACTACTCTATGGTGGGTCCCGCAAACGCACCAGTTATAGTCTTTTCTAATTCCTTAGGCGCGAATTTGACGATGTGGGAGCCTCAGATCGATTTTTTCCAAAAGAAATTTCGGGTTTTGACTTATGACCAAAGGGGGCACGGAGAGACAGACGTCCCTGAGCAAAGTTTCCAGTTCGATGACCTAGCCTATGATGTTATTAGATTGATAGATGCCTTGGACATAGACAAAGTGCATTTTGTCGGTTTGTCTATGGGAGGGATGACAGCTTTAGGCCTTGCTATTAAATATCCAGAGCGCTTACTCAGTGTGACCGCAAGCAATTGTGTAGCTAGTTTTTCTCCGGAAGCAAGACAGGCTTGGACTGAGAGGGCATCGAGCGTTTCTGCTCATGGTTTGGAACCAATTCTGGAGGCAACTATACAAAGATGGTTTACTGAAACGATGATTTCAAATCAACCGGTTGATATTGCTGGTGTACGAGCAATGATTTTAAATACTACTATTGATGGCTATGTAGGATGCTGTGGCGCTATACGCGATCTAGATTATATGGAAGGAATGGCCTCTATTAGGGTGAAAACCCTTTTGGTTGGTGGAACCTACGACTTGGGTACACCGCCAACCGAGATGAAAAAAATGGCTTCACTCATTCCCGATTCGAAATACGTTGAGCTAGATACTGCACATGTCTCAAATTTAGAGGCACCCACTGAGTTCAATCAAACGCTGGATCATTTTTTATCTGAAGTTTGATTCATAACGGTAATTAATTTTCATGAGTGTGAATCCCGAAAGTGTGGTACTTCATCATTATGATTTCTCAAACTACTCGGAGAAAGTTCGCTTAATTTTTGGGCTTAAGAGCATCTCTTGGCAGTCAGTAGTGATCCCGTCATTCGGTGCGAAGCCTTTTTATACTGCACTTACTGGGGGCTATCGTCGGACGCCCGCATTACAAATCGGTGCTGATGTGTATTGCGATACATCTTTAATTATTAGTACTTTAGAGGAGTGCTTCCCCTTACCAAGCATTTATCCTGGTTCAAATAAGCTACGTACAAAAATGTTATGCGAGTCCTTAGTTTATTGGGCTGAAAAGAATCTTATGCGCTCGATTGCACTTTACATTACTGGGCTTCATGCGGAATATTTTCCTGATGAATTCCATGAAGATAGAGCAAGGCTTCACTATAGGGCTCCTCCTACGTTGAGCGCTATAAAAAATGCAGCTAGTCGTTACCTACCTCAAGTTTTATCACAACTGCCTTTGATTGAAGAACTGCTGATCCCCGGGCAGGATTATATTTTCGAGGATGGTCTTTCTTTGGCAGATGTCTCGCTTTATCAGTGCCCTTGGTTTCTCAATATTATTGGCGGTGACTCTCACTTACTTAGAGGTATGCCTAAGGTATTAGCTTGGATGAAAAATATTGAGATGCTGGGTCATGGTAGTTGCCAAAAAATCAGTCAGACTAGTGCTCTTGAAATTGCTAGTACCTGTTTACCTGCTCAGATACATGCAGCCTGTGCATTAGATTGTGAACAGATAATCTTAGGATCTCAGGTTGTGGTAGGCCCGTTTGGTGAGCGATCAGCCGCGAGTGGTACTTTGGTGCATGCGGATGACAAGCTGATTACTTTAGCGCACACAGGTAAAGAGTGCGGGTTGGTTCATGTACATTTCCCTAGGCACGGATATTGGGTTAAAGGCGCTTTTTAGCCCAAATTCGCATATATTTGAATCACGCTTTGTGTATAAAAAATAAATCCATTTGTAGTCCTAAGTATCTGTTTATCCGCTATTATCAGTTTACGCGCGGCTTGGGTATTCTACGTATTTTCAATGGGTTAGTGAACTTTTAGTCAATTTATTTTATACTAGTTGCTGGCTAGTGAATTAGTCTTCTCGTCGACATCCGGACTGATGAGCGAAGCTCAAGAGTATCTTGTGGATATTAGCCTGTTAGAGAATTGTTGCGATGCAACGAGAAATAGGACCGAGTAGGCGTTGAGTATTTAGAGGCATTAAAAATGAGCGAAATAAAGAACGAAGTTGCGACACTAGGTCTAATGGATTCAAAACATGAATTTCCTATAATGGAGGGGAGTGTTGGTCCTAGCGTCGTTAACATATCGAAGTTATACGCAGCTACAGGCCAGTTTACTTACGACCCGGGTTTTACTTCTACTGCTAGTTGCGAGTCGGCAATCACCTACATTGATGGTGACGAAGGTATTCTTTTATACCGAGGTTATCCGATAGGACAGCTGGCAGAGAAAAGTAGCTTTTTAGAGACGGCTTTTTTGTTATTAGAGGGTGAGTTACCCTCAAACTCAGAGTATAAGGAGTTCTCAAACGCCATCACACAACACACGATGGTTCATGAACAGCTCAGAAACTTTTTTGCAGGATTTCGGCGAGATGCTCACCCTATGGCCATTTTATGTGGCGTTGTAGGCGCACTATCAGCTTTTTATCATGATTCAACTGATATAAGCGATCCGCACCAAAGGATGGTTGCAAGCAGGCGACTTATTGCAAAAATGCCCACGCTGGCGGCGATGGCCTATAAGTACTCTGTTGGCCAGCCATTCGTTTACCCGAATAATGAACTTAGCTATCCTGAAAATTTTCTCAATATGTGTTTTGCCGTACCAGCAGAAAAGTTGATTATTAGCCCGACTTTAATAAAAGCAATGGACCGTATTTTTATCCTGCACGCAGATCATGAGCAAAATGCCTCCACATCTACCGTAAGGTTAGCTAGTTCTTCTGGTGCCAATCCCTTTGCCTGTATTGCGGCTGGGATAGCTTGTTTGTGGGGGCCAGCTCATGGCGGCGCAAACGAGGCGGCCCTAAAAATGCTCGCTGAGATCGGTTCGGTAGACAAGATCCCCGAATACATCAAGAAGGCTAAAGATAAAAATGATCCTTTCAGGTTGATGGGATTTGGTCACCGTGTTTACAAAAACTATGATCCACGGGCACGCGTCATGCAAGAAACTTGTCATGAAGTACTGACCGAGTTGGGGATCAAGGATGACCCGTTACTCGATGTTGCCATGGAACTTGAGAGAATTGCACTTTCTGATGATTATTTCATTGAGAAAAAACTCTACCCTAATATCGACTTTTACTCGGGTATCACATTGAAAGCTATGGGCTTTCCTACCAGCATGTTTACAGTACTATTTGCCTTGGCTCGGACTGTTGGTTGGGTCGCGCAATGGAATGAAATGATTGAAGATCCTAGTCAGAAAATAGGCCGTCCTCGACAGTTATACACAGGCTACACTGAGCGGGACTACAAACCCGCCGATCACTGCTAGACTGCTTGGATGACTCTTGCCTCCGCAACCTTTGAGCGGCCGATTTTCTTCGATGACTACATTGAAGGACAAGTGTACGTTTTTGGTAAAACTGTGGTCAGCCAGGATGAGATAATAGAATTTGCGAGAAAGTACGATCCTCAGTCTTTCCATATCGATCCCGTGCTGGCAAAATCGCATGCTTATGGAGGTCTTATTGCTAGCGGATGGCATAGTTGTGCGATGGTTATGCGTATGATGACAGATGACTTTATTTCTGAGTCGGCAAGCTTAGGATCTCCTGGGGTTGATGAGATTCGCTGGAAAAAACCGGTTCGGCCAGGCGACACATTGCGAGTCAGGGTTGAAATTTTGAAGACAAGATTGTCTCAGACAAAAAGCGATCGCGGGATTGTTATCTCGCAGGTCGACGCAGAGAATCAGGATTTAGAGACTATAATGTCGATGAAAACTACTGGGTTGTTTTTAGTCAAGGACCTTTAGTAGGATAAATAACACCCCTCTTTCTTGAGGTACCTATTTCTCTATGCAATAGCCTTCAAATGCTGCATGAACGCATTCCGTCCCATCATTACAGTCGCTTTGTACCACGCATTTTTTTCCGATGGCTTTTCCCGGGAAGTATTTGCGCAGTATGATGTGTGGATCGCCTATTAGTGATATAGCCTGATCGCGCGGAGTTTCAGATTGCTTATCGCTCTTTTCTTTTTTTACAGGGACCTCCAATCCGTAGCAAACTCCGCCAGCCCGTTTCTCTCTTTTGATACAAACTCCTACCCCGCAATCCCGATCGATTTCACAGCTTTGGCTGGAAAAGCCTATTAAAGTGAGGCTAATAACAGCAGTTAATATAAGTCTAGAGATACCACGCTCCTTAGGGGCTGTCGTTTTTCATTCTAATGGCACCGTGCATGGCGAGTCGATCACCACCATCTTTAAGCGCATCCAGATAGTTTGCCCACGCTTGCATCATACTCTTTCTTTCAAGTAATAAGTTTTTGTATGTATATCCAATATCTTTTTGTAAGATGTCCTCAACTCCTCGGTCGGCCTGCAGTTGCGTCTTTAGAGCCAGTTTGCTCCATCCCATTTCAGTCAGATGTTGTCGTGCCATACTTTGGAAACCCCAAACGGTTATTTGAGTCACGTTTTTGGTGATGCTTTTTAAGGCATGATTAAGAGTATTTGCACTAAGCGTTAAGTGTCGGCTTTTTCTGTTGTGAAAAATGAATCCTTCTAGATTAGTCGGGGGCTTGGCTTGCATCAGGATTTTCAACATTTGAGTAGCCAGAGGGACGACGTGTCTTGTTCCATTAATCTCAATGCTCCATTCTTTCTCTTTAAAATCAATCTCCGACCATTTGGCATGGACTAGCTGGGTCGGTCGGACAAAGACTAAGGCACCGAACTCTAAGGCTAGCCGTGTTTTTATATATCCTCTATAAGTGGAGATCCCGCGTATTAACTGAGCTATGCCTTCTGGTGCCTCCATATATTTATAGTGCCGCGTTACAAGAGATAGCTGAGAATTATGTAGGTTGATAGTTGGGTTATGTCGAATAATTCCTACTTTCAATGCATATTCGAAGATTTTTTGTATTGTTTGTCGTGTGCGGTGAGCTTTGTCAACTTGACCTTTATTTTCAATAGCTTTAATAAGTTTCAAAATAATGGTTCTTGAGATATTTCTTATTGGTCTATTGCCTAGCGCCGGCAAGATATCATTCTTGAGACGTACGGTTGTTTTCGCTTTCAATTGCTCGCTCATAGTTTTGGAGCGAGATGCCAACCACTCGTTGCTAACGTGAGTGAACGTGTCAATCTTGTCATTTTGTGTCGCCCAGGACTCTCGGTGTGCAGCTGGATCAATATTCTTATCAATTAGATCTTCAAAGACCTTCCTTTGTTGTCTGACTCTACTAAGGTCTATTCTCGGATAAGACCCAAGAGAGATGGATTTATTCTTACCCACCCATTGGTAGTCATATCGCCACCATTTTTCTCCTGATGTTGATATGACGAGTTGGAGCCCACGCCCATCCGTTTTGTCGTAATCCGTCTGCTGAGGTAGAAGTTTTTCTATTGCAAGAGCAGTAAGTTTTCCTTCATCCATTAAGCTGCACTCCGAAAATTCACCGTTTGGTAATTAATTATTGATTCTTTACTTATAATTTATTATGGGATCATACTAATTAGATAATAATGCCTATTATGTCTCTTTGCTGATAGGTTCGCCAATTGTTTATCCATATAATAAGGCAATGAATTGGATTTTTGGGTATGGCTCGATTATGTGGAATCCTGCGATATCTTATTCGGAGGTGCGGAAGGCGAAATTGTCGGGTTGGGCCCGCAGATTTTGGCAGCTTTCGCCTGACCATCGGGGTACTCCAGCTTTTCCTGGCCGCGTAGTCACTCTAGTAGAGAAGGCTGATTGCGATTGTTGGGGTCTTGCCTTTCGCATAGAGGAAAGCCAGTGGGATAAAACACTAGAGATCCTTGATGAGCGAGAAAAAAATGGGTATACACGTCACTTTTTAGAGATGAATTTAGCGGCAGGATCTGAGGAGCTATGTGTGACGTATATTGCACGAGATACAAATGTGTCCTTCTCACCCTTGCCTTCCGCGAAAGAGACAGCGTTGAACATTACTCAAGCGACGGGTCCCAGTGGTAGCAATACAGATTATTTTTTGAGATTGCGAGACACACTTGAGTCGCTTCAGGTTTATGATGAGGAAATTGAGCGTTTAAACAAAGCATTTGTTGAAATAGACCGCTAAAAGGTTATAACTACATTATTTTTTTACCATCCATCAAATATGACCACATTTTCTAAATATGTTGGAATTCACTATTCGGGTTTAAAAGCTCCGGTGTCTAGGTTACCTCAGCTGCAAGTGTTTGAGTGTTTGATCGGTTCGGAGCCCGCAAAGGTCGAGCCTTATGATGCCGCAGCGAGGTACTGGTGTCGCAAAGAAGTAGGAAAGTATATCCGTGAACTTTTGCTTTCCGAGAATGAAGTCATAATAGGAGTTGACCATAGTTTTTCTTTTCCAGAGTCATATTTTTTAGATCACACACTGCCTGACTGGGGAACGTTTCTGGAGTACTTTACTGATCGTTGGCCGGCGCATTACGATCATATGTACGTTGATTTTTTACGTAAAAAAAATCCTATTCTTGGTGATACTCGGGACCTGAGATTGTGTGAGAAATGGAGCAGTAACGTTAAAAGTATCTTTTCCTCTGGTGTTTGTGCGGATGAATCGCGGTCATCGTTGGCAGGACTCCCATGGCTGAAAGAACTGCGCTGCGATCCTAAGCTCTCAGAGAGAGTCCAATTTTGGCCTTTTGACGATTTTTTCATAGAGCCACAGCATTCGGTTATCGCGGAAGTTAATTCCTCTCTTTTTCGTAACAGATATAGTATCGAAGGGAGAGAGTCGCATGACCATGATGCTTACTCTATTGCTAGATGGCTGCAAGAGATGGATTGTCGGGGAGCTTTGTCGACTT
The DNA here is from genome assembly GCA_002390205.1 of Proteobacteria bacterium UBA4457. Lineage (GTDB taxonomy): Bacteria > Pseudomonadota > Gammaproteobacteria > UBA4457. Next base: position 18,420 of record DGOV01000094.1, read on the forward strand.
ATTTTAATCCACCTTTGACATTGCCTGAAAGGAGAATAGCAGCATTAGAGGGATGGATTCTAGGCGTGAGGTAATTGTTAAATTGTAAGTGAATACTTACTCTATAAAATATATTTGTTGCATTCCACCATTGATAAAATATTATGTCTCAGCAGCCTTCGTGAATAATGAATATAATTTTTATTATTCATTACTAGGTGTATACTGGCGTCATGACATTAACCGAGCAACACTCTCCTGCGCAAAAGACGATATTAGCGGCTGCACTAAAACGAGTAGCTAACTAATGGACAAATTAGGACATATGCGCACTTTCGTGACCGTAGCAAAGCTCGGGTCATTCTCTCTTGCTGCTAAAGAGTTTAACGTCACGCCTGGAATGATGTCTAAGCAAGTTAAACAGCTTGAGGACAGTCTGGATGTGCGATTACTTAACCGGACAACGAGGGGGGTCTCTCTCACCCACGCGGGTGAAATTTATATAGAAAAAGCCGTCCCTATCCTTCAAAGCATTGAGGACATAGAAGGTGCTGTTGTTGAGCTGTCGACCGGCGCGAAAGGAATTTTACGGATTAGTTGCCCGCCTTCTTTCGGGCGTACTGTATTGACTCCAATTATTTCGACCTTTATTCTCGAGAATCCTAGACTGAGAATTGAGTTGGGTTTGCAAAACGACGAACCAAACGTCGTGGCCTCTCGCTTGGACTTATTATTTCGCTTGGGTCGTATGAGAGATAGTTCTCTGGTAGGAAAACAGGTTGCGACTGCACCGTTTGTATTGTGTGCTTCTCCTCGCTATATCAAACAGGCGGGGGTGCCGAGGAATCTTGAGGACTTATCCGGTCACAATTGCGTCGTAGATGGGTCTATGCAAGAGGAGGCTGACTCTTGGGAGTTTCTTGATAGCCAAAGGTCTGTAATCTCACAATCGGTTGCGGGAAATTTTTTCTCTTTTAACACAGGCGCAGTAGTGCAAGCTGTAATCCAAGGCTTAGGCATTGCATACGTGCCTCGCTATGCTGTTGTCGAGGAGTTGTTCGCCAGAAAATTGGTCGAAATTAACTTGCCGGATTGCAAGCCTAAAGTTGAGCCTCTTTATGCGCTCTATGCAAGTCGACAGCACATTGCAGTAAAAATTAAAGACTTTGTCAGTTACTTCACATCAAATATGGGTACTGAGAACGGCATGCTGGGCGTCATTGTTCCGAGCTTGTAGATATTACTCCTGCTTACCCGATAGAACTATTGGGTTCTCCTCCTTTAATTTACTGATAACTTCTTCAGAGGAATAAAGGTCGGCATATTTTTGCTGCATATCAAAAAGATTAGCTTCATGAGGACCTATAGCCCGATCTCCTACACAATCGGTAACCACTATAGTTCTGTAGTTATAGCTCATTGAATCGACTACTGATGCTCTAACACACCCCGATGTGGTACAGCCTGTTATGACGAGAGTTTCGATGTTCTTGGCTACCAGCCATGATACTAAACCAGTGCCGAAGAATGCCGAGGCTTGAGTCTTCCTGACAACATACTCGTTAGGCTCTGGAGTGAGGTCGTCGACTATTTGGCTAATATAGGCATTCTCGGTCAATCGTTCCAACCCTGGTACTTTCTGACAGAAAATACCTGTGTTGGACCCATCACTCTCATATACAACTCGAGTATGGGCGATGGGAATTTTAAGTTCCCTAGCTGTCTGTAGGAGAATTCTCGTTCGCTTCATCGCGTCTGTAATGTTCCCACCACCGTAATACTCAGGGTCACAAAATCCATTCACGAAATCAACCATTAAGAGCGCTGACTTACCTTTAAAGCCAGATTTTTCCCCAAAGCCTTGTTTCTTGTAGATGTTTAGGTTGCTCACTTTGTATTCTCCAAGATTGTTATCTTTTTTGATGCTAGCACAACTAGTCATCTGCCGATTCGAGCAAAGCTGCAGTCAGGCCGGCATGACCAAACGAAGCGCCTGCTGCCATCTCGATCGCTACCCACACGGACTCTGTGATCTGGGCTTTTGAAAATTCAGCTTTCAGCGCCATTTTAGTTAATCTCTTTATGGAATGCGGATCACGTGTGTTGTGTGCGCATGCAAGAGCGATGAGATGCTTAAACGAGCTCTTTAAAGTCTTATTTTCAAAAATTTTATTTTCAAGGTGTTCAAGGCTTTTCAAAGGCCCTTCGTTCATTTCATGTAACTGTTTTAGTTGCTCTGCCGAGTTCTCAGTTTGGTAGCTCTTTAGATCGCTGTTAAGAGCATCTATCGTGATAGGAAATTGCGATACAGAGGAATTGGTTTCAGATATGATCCCGACCCAAGCAGCCTCGATAATTTCTTCATGACTGGCGCCTGCTTCGAGGGCGAGACTTGTATGGTAATCTATGCAGTAAGGACATCGTAGAGTATGTGCACACCCGATAGCTATTAACTCTTTTTCATGTTTTGAGAGAGCCGCATTATTGAAGGTGCTTGTCGCTAGCGCTGCAAATGCGTTTGCAGGTTTTGGGGCCCATTTGGTGAGTAATTGTGTTTTGGTGAGTAGCGAGGGATGTAAGATGTGGTCTAGTGGCATTGTCCAAGCTCCAGGATTGTGTCTGGGTTTCAGTGGCAACAAATATCGTAATTGCCTTGGGTTAAATGAGATGCGTCTTAGTCTGTCTGCTTCTATAAACACCTATACTATGAAGGGGCCGTTAGCTAGACATCTTTTATGGTGTAGCTAAATCCCGTCTAAAACCTCGAACCCTTCAAATTGCGGGTGTCCTAAATATAAGCCTTTATGATTCCCTGCGTTAGCATGCGCTTTTTTAAACGCATCAGACTTGGTCCAAGCTTCAAAGCTATCATAGTCCTGCCAAGTAGTATGTGATGAATAAAGCGTACTACTTTCTTCTTTCGGTCCACGAAGAAGGTGGAATTCTATGAAACCTCTCACTCCAGTTAGATTCTTGTCTCTATTTTTCCAAATCAGTTCAAATTTTTGCTCAGAACCCTCAGTTACAGAGAATCTATTCATGGCGATAAACATATGCGGCTCCTTATTTGTAATAACTAGAGTTATTGTATTAGTAATATGGTTCGATATAGTTAAACTTTTCAATATGCATAAAACAATCAGCTAGGGGCAAGCTATGACACTACTAAATGAAAAAATTATTCTGGTTACCGGAGGCAGTACTGGTATAGGTAGAGCCACTTCAGAAATACTAGCCAGAGAAGGTGCGACAGTAATTATTGGTGACATCCAAGATAAAGAAGGTGAAGAAACTGTTGCTGCTATTATTAAAGCAGGTGGGGCGGCCGAGTATTACCATATGGATGTAGTGAATTTTGAGCAAGTTGATCACGTCATTACTGATATTGTGAGTCGGTACGGATCTTTGGATGGCGCGCACAACAACGCAGGAGTAGAAGGCCCTGCATCAAAAGTTCTCGATTATCCTGCCGATGAATGGGATCGAGTGACGCGCGTCAATCTTACTGGAGTTTTCAACTGTATCAAATGTGAGGTAAAGCAAATGATAGCGCAAGAGAATGGAGGCAGTATTGTAAGTACGGCATCAGTCGCGGGTCTGGTTGGCCTAGCAGGTTCAGCTAGTTATAACGCCTCCAAGCATGGGGTAGTTGGTCTCACCAAAACAGTGGCGCTTGAGTATGCGGCAAGAAAAATACGAGTAAATGCCATATGCCCTGGTTTTATAGAGACGCCTATGCTTAATAGGTTGACGGGCGACGACAATAATAAAATCAAGGAAAAAATGTTGGGACAAGTTCCGATGAAGCGTATTGCAGCGCCTAGCGAGATTGGAGAAGCGGTTGCATGGCTCTTATCTGCGAAAGCTAGCTATGTGACTGGTGTTGCTTTACCTGTGGATGGTGGTTGGATAGCTCAATAGTAGCTTTTTAAGCTTAAGCGAGAGATTCGAAAACTAAGCTTTCGAAAATTATTATTTAGCAATATACTAAGACTTTAAATATTTCAAAAAGGAGGTGATCTTGATGTCTAGTGATATGGAAAACGCGTCGCAGCTTATTGGTGCTAATTATGGGCGAGAGATCTTTCTGCTATTAAAGGTTGCTAGCCGATAAGAGTGACCAAGGTTGTTGATGCAACCAGTCACAAAGGAGGGGTGTACTGCATCCCTCCTTTTTTTATGTTCAGAATATATCCACACGAGCCGCTATTTATAAAATAGGCCAGCATCTTTTGCTATAAATTACCGTACCGCTTTATCAAGCGATCTTTCGCTGGCGGAAATACATTGATTTTTTCCAAGTCGCCGCCTGCTAGGTGTAATACGCGTTTGTCCATAATAGAATAAAACAGAGGAGGAAACATGGCAGCTATAAACATAAGAGGATAGCAGTAAGGTAGTGTGGGTGTCCCATCTAAATCTGTGTCACGAAGAGCTTGGTACCAACGGGTTGAGCGCATGTGATGACCTGAGTGGCGGACAAAATTTAGCAGTAAGTTATTAGAAGCGATCATATTGGTATTCCAGGAAATATGTGCGGTTGGACGACCACTGGAATCGTTCCAACTATAATCCCCGTTTACTTTTTCCTGTCTTAGTAGACCATAGTGCTGGCAGTATTCTATTAATGTCAGATACCACCAACAGACATACATTTGAAGTAGTAACATCGGCAGGACAATCCAACCGAAAGTTAATGTTAAGACTGAAAAAATGAACGTCGTGCCAAGGTATTGCTGCAAAGTTTCATTCTGTAGGCTCCAGGCACTCAGTTTTTTTCTGGCTAGGCGCTCTTTTTCATGGGTCCAAGAACGTTTGAAAAATCCAGGTTGCTCTCTCATAAAGCCGAAATGGTATAAAGATTCCCCCATTTGGGAGCTTGCAAAGTCCTTAGGAGTTGAGACGTGCACATGGTGGCCTTTTAAATGGCCGATCAGGAACTGCCCCACTCCGCCGACAGCAAGGAAATATTTACCTATCCTGCGGCAAAAGCGAGAAGTCTTATGTCCAAATTCATGACCGACGGCTAAAGCCAACCCCGAGACTATACCCATAGAGATTGAGATCCCAATATAAGAAGCCAGCGACATTTCGTGATTCGCTATAAACCAAGCAACGTAAACATAGTTAACGAGATAAGCCGGTGCTCCACAAACTATGACCCTCATATAATAGGGGTCGTCTTCGATCGAACTCTGTAAATTTTCAGGTGGGTTGTTGCCATCTCTGGGGGCTGCCTGATCTAGAAAAGCTACTAGTCCAAACCAGAATATTACTGTCAGCCAGAATAAAATTGGGGCATCGTATAAGAATGCGACATAGCAGCTTAGACTAGGAAGGAGTGGAAGGAATGGTTGGCTTAGCCAAAGGTAGCGACGTTTGTCTACGTAACCTTTCAGGCTAATAGATGCGTCCATAGTATGGTCTCCCCAATTTGATTTATAATGATACAATTATCATTAGTGAAGATAGAATACACGGTTTCTGGCTAGGATAGCAAGACAGGTCAGTTTATAAGAGTTATTCTATCGCCCGATACTTAGCAACTAATTCGCGTAAATGGTTACTCATGAGCATAGAAACTGTAAATAACAAACGTAAACGGGCGGCTCGCATGGATCCTATGGGTCGCCAGCGTCAGTTGTTATCTACTGCTATGCAGCTCTGCTCTCAGGAGGGCATTGCAAACACTAATCACGCAAAAGTTGCAGAAGCAGCCGGTGTGTCAACGCCAACAGTATTTCTTTATTTCCCCACGCGTTTAGATCTTTTGAATGCAGTCCTAGATGAGGTGGAGCAGTATCTATTAGAACTTGTAGATCGATCATCCGAGAGTAAAAATAATTCCAATGAAAAGCTTATAGCTATAGTGCGTGCTTACTCTGATGCTATTGATAATGACTCAGCCTATGCAAGAATTTTCCTGAATTGGGGAGCTGCAGCTACCGATCAGACTTGGCAGAAATTCTTATTATTTCAGGACCGATTGCTCGAAAAGTTTGAGCGAATCGTCAAGGATGGTAAAAAAAGTGGTGAGGTTGGTGAAACTGTCAATCCCGTTTGGGCCGCTCACCTCATCTGTGGGGCAGGTACGATTATCGCTCAAATGAAATTTAGAGGACTGGCTGCCGCTGAGATAGAAGGTTTTTTCAATGCATTAGTCCGTGCGAGCTTAAAATCTAGTTAAATGGAAGAGCAAAAAATCTTGCTTGTTGCGATTTTAAAGGCAATTCTATACTTTCCTCGCGATCAAAGTATTTATGGGATCATACTCCGCTCTATAGGGACGATGCTCTCTGCAGATAGACGGCTGTGACAGATTGATGGTGTTGTTCCGTTTAAAGAGTGTTTATTTTTTCAAATTTCTTGTTAATATTTTATCAAGCTCGTTAGCAAAATTGCGTTTATCTGTTGGAGTTAACGGCGGAGGCCCGCCTGTTTGTAGGCCGCTAGACCGCATCGTATCGTAGAAATCTCGGATTGTGACCTTAGCGTCGATGGTGTCGCTAGAGTAGAGCTCCCCTCTAGGGTTTAGAGCAAGCCCACCTTTCTGTAAGATTTCCTGAGCAAGTGGGATATCAGCCGTTATCACAAGGTCCTGGCCTTCAACCCTATCGACAATCTCGTTATCAGCGACGTCGAAGCCCGCCTTAACTTTAAGGAACTTAATATTCTCAGAAATAGGTAATTGAAGCACTTGATTAGCTACGAAGATAACCAAAACACTTCTTTTCCTTGCCGCATTGTAGAGTATTTCTTTGATTATTTTAGGACACGCATCTGCGTCTACCCAGATTTTCAACTCCTGAAATCGCTATACTTTTGCTTGAGCTACGATCAATTTGGCGTGCCATCATATGGGATGTTCAGATTAGCATCGAAAATTAGATTTTCTTTTGTCATGAATACTTGCGATCGAGAGAAGTCAATAAACCCACTTTCATCTTTTAAAAGTGCCTGAAAAGCTTTTTTCCCTTCTTCCGTGTTCATGGCGCCATTCAGTTCTTTCTCTGAGCGCCACCATACCTCCGTGATTCCCTCATAAGGTGTTTCAAGACCACGCGAATCTATAAAGTTTTGGTTAAGGGGGGTTTCTATCGTGTGACTTTGCACATATTTTACAGCGTTTATATCTTTAGCGAAGCTAGTGACTAGAGGGCCGTGTTTTTCTCTCCAGTACTGGTTGAATTCTTTCCGCGACACATCAGCTTTTTTTCTTAGGCAGTATACTAGCTTGATCATTATATTCTTCCCTGATTTATGTGAACTTTCCTTAAAATTCTTCCAACTAACGCATGTGAAAGCTTGTTACTGATAGTATGTTTGATACTAAAGTAACTCATTATAGGAAAAATTATTTTGTTTTTGAAAGTTTTGTCTCTCTCGTTGCTTTTGCTTGTATGTCAGATCTCCGTTGGATTGGACGAACAAGAATTACACGATCGCTTGTTGGTATTAGATTCGCACATAGACACTCCTATCCGGTTGGTTATGCCTGGATTTAATATTATGGAGCGACATGATGCATCTACTGACTACTCTCAGGTGGATCTTCCGAGGATGGTTGATGGTGGTTTGGATGGAGGGTTTTGGGCAATCTTTACGTCTCAGGGAGATTTATCTGCGGATGGATACGCCAAGGCCAAGCGTATAGCGCATAGCCGGGCGAATGCCATCCTCCAGCTAGAAGTTGACTATCCTGAGTACTTTACGGTAGCGAAAAATGCTGCAGACGCTAAAATAATTGTTGGCAAAGGTAGAAAGGTAGTCTATCTAAGTATCGAGAATGCTTATCCACTTGGGCTAGATGTCTCCAATCTACGAGAGTTTTATGATTTAGGAGTAAGGATGCTTGGATTGGTTCACACCCGTAACAACCAATTCGCCGATAGCTCTACCGACCCTGATGGACCTAAATGGGACGGGCTTTCACCTCTTGGGATTGAGCTGGTTCAGGAAGCCAATAAATTAGGCATGATCATCGATGGGTCTCATGCGCACGACCTTGCTTTAGAGCAAATGATCTCGCACTCATCGACCCCTGTTGTACTTTCTCACTCTGGCTCAAAAGCAATTTTTGATCACCCCCGTAATGTCCCTGATGACTTACTAATTAAGCTAAAGCAAAGCGGTGGGTTGATTCATATGAATTCACTTGGCGGGTATTTACAACCTATCCACGTTTCATCTGATCGTAAGATGGAGTTCGGTAAGTTTGTCGCGGATATCAATGTGCTAGAAGCTGCAGGTAGTCCTATGCCTTATGAAGAGTTTAGGACCCGCCGAGGAGATATTGATCGTACTCATCCTCGTGAGGAGGCTCACTTTTTTGATTATATGAGTCACTTTACACATGTCCTAGATTTGTTAGGGCCGGGTTATGTTGGAGTTGGGGCAGATTGGGACGGCGGCGGAGGAGTTATCGGGATGAAGGATATTTCTGATCTCCGTAAGGTAACAGAACATCTATTGCATTCTGGATATACTGAATCTGATTTGGAAAATGTTTGGGGTGATAATTTGCTGCGTTTACTCCGCAAGGTGGAACGCAGAAAAACTGACCTAGGCAAAAGCAGATCTTTAATTGATAAATGAGAACTTCAAGGAGTCACCATAGTGGATAGCACAACTCAGCGAACAGATATGGATGTATATTGGAATGGGGCCGGTGGAGAAAAATGGGTTAATAATTTAACCCACTTAGAATCAGTTATCGCTCCTGTCGGCAAACACCTGCTGAGCTCTCTGCCTTTAAACAAAACAACTAGCGTGTTGGATATTGGATGCGGTGGTGGTTTAGTTGCATCAAAAGTAGCGGAGTTGATCAAAGATAAAGGTAGGGTTCTAGGGGCAGATATTTCAAGCGCTATTTTGCAGGAGAGCACCAGGCTTTATGGCAGCATGTCTAACTTAGAATTTCAGGTTTGCGATGCTGAGACGCATGCATTTGAGTCCTCGAGTTATGATTTGGTGATTTCAAGATTTGGCATTATGTTTTTTGTGGATCCGTATGCAGCTTTTAGAAATATTTATTCCGCGATTAAGCCTGGTGGCTTTCTTCGAATGGCTTGCTGGCAGCCGGCGAAAGAAAACCCGTGGATGATGAAAGCATCTGCTGCTGCGTTTGAAGTTTTAGAGCGGCCACCTGCACCACAGCCAGGAGAGCCAGGGCCTTTTTCTTTAGGCGAAGAGTCTCTCGTCATAGATATCCTTAAAAAATCCGGCTTTGGCAACATCACCATGCAGCCAATTGCAGAGATGCTGAACATGGGGAGTTTGGACGCAGCGCTATCTTTAATGACTCAATTGGGTCCTGCCGCAAAGCCACTCTCGGAGGCTAGTGCAACCGACAAAATCGAGGCGTTGAGGTTGATGAAAGTTGCGCTTTCAGAAGGCTTGACCCCCCAAGGTGTAGAATTGGCGGGAGCCTTCTGGTTAGTCGGTGCAGAGGCTTAGGATAGTTAGCCAAACGGCAGTTTTCTCATGCTGCGCTTTTTTTTCGTTGACTTTCCGCACTCATCCCATGTCTCAATAGTTGTCCAGAGAAGGTGTTTGTTTGCTGATCATCTTTTATAGTTACCTCTCCGTTTACCAGAATATATTTATATCCTTTAGCTTTTTGAACTCGCCTCCACTCCCCACCAGGAAGGTCATGTACTACTTCTGGAGGCGTAATTTCTAAATTCTCTAGGTCATAGACGATAATATCTGCAGGGGCTCCAACCTTCAGTACTCCTCGACCTTTACACCCAGCTAGCTCAGCAGGGAGTGCAGATAGTCGCCAGTGTGCATCTTCTAGACTCAACATTTTTTCATCGCGTACTATTTTAATAAGTGTTTCGGTTGGGTACCTACCTGCAGTTAGGAATTTTGTATGAGCTCCACCGTCAGAAACACCGAATAGGATGTAAGGCACATCGACGACTTCTTTTAGTAAATCGAGCCGAGTGCCAGGAGGTGCCGCGAAAAACTCGGTTTCTAATTTATCAGCCACAACTATGTCCAACATAACATCGACAGGATCTTTCCCTGTTTTTTCTGCAATGAGTCCAATGGTATGGTCAAGCCATTGCTGTGATTCGGGTGAGACTGGACCGGTGACGACAATATTCTCGAACGGGCCAGTTACTAGTTCAGGTATCTGCGATTTTAAGGCAGGTCGTCTACCTGGATCAGCGAGCTTCTGAAGTCTCTCTTCTTGGGTCCCGACGGTTGCTTCTCGCCATGCAGGGCACTCATCGAAAAGGTTCCAATCTTCAAATGTGAATCCATAGCCTGCATCAGTTGTGAGTCCCTGTCCGTATACGCGAATACCTTGGGACCGACACTCTTCTAGCCATGCTATAACTTTACGATGTATTTGCGGTTTAGTGTCATAAACTTGAACAACATTAAACACAATCGGGCGACCGCTGACTTTGGCTAATTCCATTATATGCTTTTGATCTGCTTTTGGATCTCCTGAAACCATTGTCGTCTGCATGTGACCGGCATTGCGCTTACGCAGGACTTTGGCAAATTCTAGAGAAGTTTCATCGTGCATCATGTCTGTCGGCATCGCAGTACCATCGTAATCTAGTTGGACACCAGCTGGTCCTGACGGGGGTAGTCGTTGAGCAGACCAACCGCAAGCACCTGCATCGAGTGATTTTTCCAGTAGACTACACATCTCAGTGTGTTCTTTATCGGTGGGCATTCGACCTGATTTCGCATCTTCCAAACCGAGGACCGATATCAAAATAGGGTTGACTGGGACATATGGCACGATATTGATCGCTTTTGACGTTCGGTCGACGCTATCTAAATATTCGGGGAATGACTCCCAATCCCATGGCATTCCTTCTTTCATCGAGGCTAAAGGAATGGCTTCAACTCGGGTCATAGACAGCATGGATCTCTCTCTCGCCTCAGGGGCGACCGGTGCAAACCCAAACCCACAGTTACCTATTACCACTGTCGTAATCCCATGCCATGATGAGATTGAGCAATATGGGTCCCAAAACAATTGTGCATCATAGTGCGTATGAAGATCGACGAACCCTGGCGCGACGATGAGTCCGTTAGCATCGATAACTTTTTGGCCATCTCGCGCATCGATGTGACCAATCTCTGTGACGACACCGTCTTTTATTCCCACATCCGCTTTATAACGAGGCATGCGCGCCCCATCTACCACAGTTCCACTTTTAATAATCGTGTCAAACCTACTCATACTGAACTCCCCTATAGAAACGCAACGAAATCTCCTACCTCACGTTACAATATATCTATATTGAGTTCTGAATGTCTATAGCTAGCACGCAAACAATGGGAGCTATGCAGTTTTTCAAAAGTATCTTCATAATATTTGAACGATATTATTAGGTCGGAAATATGGTAGTTTATTCTGCCGTTATAGAAGACGATTAATTTCCTTCTGAACTAAGGGAATAGTAGAAATTTTAAGGGGTAAAATAATGAGGCTAGAAAATAAGGTTGCCATTGTCACAGGTGGAGCGGGAGGTATGGGGCGCTCAACAGTGATGCGGTTTTTAAAAGAGGGCGCTAAAGTCGTTATTGCCGACTACAATGCTGCAAGTGGGGCTGAGACGCTGGCCGAGATCACCGGTCTCGGTTATAAGGACTCGGCACACTTTATTAAGACAGATGTAGCCTCTGAGTTAGATATTAAAGCAATGGTCGAATGCGCTGTTGATAATTTTGGGCGCGTGGATATTATGTTTAACAATGCCGGAGTAGGTGGGGTCGTTGGCCCAGTTTGGGACTTACAGGTTGAAGAGTGGGATTATACGTTTGATGTGTTGGTGAAAGGGGTTTTTTTAGGGATTAAACATGCGGCTAAGGTCATGCGGACACAAGGGGATGGCGGGGTTATTATTAATACTGCATCGGTGGCTGGTCTAAGTGGCGGTTGTGGACCATTATCTTACAGCGCAGCTAAGGCCGCTGTTGTAAATTTAACGAAGGCTGCGGCTGTCCAGTTAGCCCCTGATCGTATCCGAGTAAATGCTATTTGCCCAGGTTTTATCCTGACGGGCCTAACCCACACCAAGCACGAGTCTTTGGAGGAGGCGGGTAAGAGGATGGATTCGACGCAGCCTTTTCCAGACCATGGGACAGGTGAAGATATTGCTGGAACGGCACTATTTTTGGCTACCGAGGACTCTAGATTTGTGAATGGCGAAGCGATTGTGGTCGACGGCGCTTTAACTGCTATAGGTCCTGACATGTGGCAGAGGTGGGGTGTTCCATATGAGCGAGATATGACCAGGAATGTTGTTAATAAAGGGACGACGGGGGACAAAAATACCCGACGTCAGCTAGGTGACTGAAGACTTTAATTACGAATGATTCTGAAACCGTTTTAAATTCTTAAAACTAGGCAATACTCTGCCACATATGCCCTGGTAAGTTGAGTTTTGCAGTTATTATTGAAAGGAGTTGGAAGATTGATTAAATTGTATGGTGTCGCGATCAGTAACTATTTTAGTGCCGCTAAGGCTGCGTTCATAGAGAAGCAAATACCGTTTGAAGAAATCAAAGTGTTCCCTAGTCAGAAGCCTGAGGTGCTAGCCCAGAGTCATATGGGTAAGGTTCCGTGGATAGACGTGGATGGCGAGATTCTTACGGAGTTAAATGTTATCTTTGATTATCTGGAAGATAGTCAGCTGAAGTCCCCTATGTATCCTTCCGACCCCTTTGAGCGCGCTAAAGTCAAAGAGCTCATAAGAATTGTCGAGCTGTATATCGACGCACCTGCAAGGCGGCATGTTGGTACTACCTACTTTGGAGCACCTCTAGAACCTACTGCTTTTAAAGAAGTTAGGTCTGTCGTAGAAAACGGGATAAGAGCACTTTTAAAAGTAGCTAAATTTGATCAATATATTGCAGGTGAAAATTTTACTTTTGCAGATATTGCGGCGTATTTTCATATAAATTTTGCTCAGATGAATATGGTCAAAATTTATGACTGGGATATGATATCGGATATTGCCCCATTGGCGGATTATTTGCAGCTAGTCGGACAACGTCCGTCAGTCAAGGAAACCAATCGGATTATGCAGCTAGAGTTCAGCAAAATGGCTTCATAGTAAGATTGCGAAGTCAGCCCCTAAGATTTAGGTCAGACGATAACCAGAGGGTAAAGCAGGGAGCAAGGTACCTGATTATCGTCACGACCAAGGGCCTTAAATAGGGAGGGCCCGTCCTTATAAGCAACGCTTCAGCCGCACTTCTTTGCTGGCTTGCTAAAAGTGTACCAACTCGCTGCAATAAGGCCCTTAGTTTAATAGGAATAATTCTCATATGCAAGTAATAATCATTATTAATTAATGCCCTCCTCGCGACACTGCTGAAATTAAATAATATGAATCTCTCTGGATGCGTGTGATAATCGAGTAAGAACTAACTCAATTAACCGTAGAGGTAAGTGCAGATGGCGCAGGTTTGGGATAACGATAAAATTATTTATGTGGACATGACCGCATTGTCCGTGAAAGTTGAAGACTTTAAGCCAGAGTGGAAGATGCTAGGTGGCCGAGCGCTGTCAGCAAAGCTAATGTTAGAGTTATGCGATCCAAAGTGTGATCCGCTAGGCCCAGAAAACGTTCTTGTTTTTGCTCCAGGGACTTTAAGTGGGACCTCCGCTCCGACCTCTGGAAGGATTTCTATGGGTTGCAAAAGTCCTCTGACGGGTGGAATTAAGGAGGCTAATGCCGGGGGCGACCCAGGACAGGATCTAATGAAGATTGGATACCGAGCGGTTGTAGTTGTTGGTCAACCCTCCGATATGGACAGACGTTGGGGTTTACGAGTACTAGAGAATAATGTTGAGCTCGTTCCTGCTGATGAATACAAAGGTCTTTGGAACTACGCTTGCTGCGAGAAACTGCTCTCTCAGGAATCTTCTGCCGCTTCGGCAATATCTATAGGCCCTGCTGGGGAAATGATGCTTAGGGGTGCTTCGATAGCATGTACCGATAGCGATAAGGATCGTCGACCGGCTCGACAGGCCGCGCGAGGCGGAGTTGGTGCGGTGATGGGAGCTAAGTGCCTCAAATGGATTATGGTTGATGCGACTAAGAAACCCACACGAAAACCAGTAGATAGAAAAGGGTTCTCACAATATACGAAGGCGTTCAGCCAAGACTATTTGTCTACTCGACATGCAAATTTCAAATACGGGACTAGTGCGGTCGTGCCAGCAGCTAATATGCTTCATACGTTTCCTTATAAAAACAGGACAGAAGGAAGAAACCCTGAGTTTGAAAACCTTGACGGCGCTCGCATTCGAGAGTCCTTCGAGAGCCGAGGGGGTGCGATGCATAACTGTATGACAGGTTGTATCGTTCAATGCTCAAATATAGTTCATGATAAAGATGGTAACTATCTAACTTCGGCTCTAGAGTTCGAAACTTTGACTCTGTTAGGCTCTTGTTGTGCGATTAATAATTGGGAAGATGTTGCTGATTTGGATAGACTCTGCGACGAAATTGGACTTGATACGATTGAAACAGGTGCCGCGATTGCTGTTTTCATGGATTCTGGTGGCATGGAATGGGGTGACGCTGAAGGAGCTAAAGACCTTTTAAGAAAAGAGATGGTTAACGGAACAGAGCTGGGAAAAAATATTGGACATGGCGCCCTAGCGATTGGGACTGCTAGAGGCCATGACAGAATTCCAGTTGCGAAAGGACAAGCTATGCCGGCATGGGATCCTCGCCCGCTTAAAGCTACAGGTATTACTTATGCTAGTAGTGCTATGGGTGCCGATCATACAGCAGGTCTAGTAATCGATCCGAAAATTACAGGTGAAGCTGCGGTGGTGGCATCTCAGGAAATTCAGATTGTTAACGCGATTTGTGATTCTACTGGTTTTTGCATGTTTTTAGGCCCAACTATTGACGAAACCCGTCAATTTTTAACGCCTTTTTTTGGTGAGGAAGTCTCCCGCGAAGAAGTTGCCGATATTGGTTGGCAGTGTTTGTTAGATGAATGGGAATTCAATGATAAAGCCGGTTTCTCTGATGCGGATGATGATATGGCTCCATGTCTCAGAGACGAAGGAATTGGTCCAGATCACGCTTTCAAATTCGACATTACCGCAGATTTAATTGCTATGGCAAAAGTTCGTCAGCCTCTTACAGAGACGTTTTACTCAAAATCACCTGCTGGCTAGACAAAGTTGTGTCTCTCCCTCTCAGCTTACCAAAAGCTGTAATGGGAGAGGAACAGGTCATAATTTGAATTTCTGTTTGCTACTGTTTACAAGGTAGTAAATTTAAGTCGCGGTTATGTCGTATGAGCCTTTTGGAATAAGATAGCGGCAACGCTTATCCTAGTCATCTGAAACGGACTAATGTTAAACAGCCCTAAACGTTACGGTTATTTCAGTGGTTCATAAAAAGTGAGGTGGGAGAAGTTGTGATCCAAAAACGCTCGATCTGTCCAATCTCACAGGCTCTAGACCTCGTAGGCGATAAATGGACGCTCCTGATTGTCCGCGATATTGGAATACTAGGAAAACACAGTTTTACTGATATATCAGCGTCACCTGAGCGGATACCCCCTGCGACACTAACCTGCAGATTAGAGCTGTTAATTAGAGAAGATATTCTCTTGAAAGAGTGTATCTCTGGAGGGCCAGGCCGTCAATATAGATACACTCTTACAAAAAAAGGAGAAGATCTAATCCCTGTGCTTACTGCTATGCAGAGCTGGAGCAAGATCCATAACGGGTAGGCTTCTCTAAAAAGAAGCTCTAACGATAAGGTGGAGATATTTTGCTTCGTGCGAGGTCAGAGTCAAGCTAAGTGCGAGTCACTAACTGCCGAATCACTTTAGATGTGAGCGAATTGCGTCTATACCCTCTTGTGCGCACTGCTCGTCTTGATCTCCCGTAGCACCACTGACTCCTACTCCTCCGATCTGCACACCGCTTTCCGTTATGATCGGCACTCCACCGGGAAATATGACGAATCCAGGGACTCCGTCGATCCCGTATGGCTTGTCAGGATTTTTATAGTTGAGATCACCTAGAGATCGCGTAGTACGAGGTAATCCAGCTGAGGTGTGTCCCTTGAGTTGAGCTACCTTTATACTGTGGAGATAGGCCCCATCTTGTCTCCGAAAGAGTTTCAAATTTGCTCCTTCATCATAAATGGCGATATTCACTTTGCGCCATCCTTCCGCCAGAGCTTTTTTTTCGCAAGTATCAGCAATTATATTTGCCATTTCTAGGGTCAAGTAGGGCTTTTGTAGGAGTGGAAAGGCCAAGATCGGGAATACAATCAAGACGACGTAGCAAGCTAAATGTATTTTCCTAGTAGTCCGTATAAAATTAAACACGCTATCTTCCTCTTACTTCATATTCACTATAATTTCCTGTGTACAGAAGTGGTTTAGACCTCATGGTACAAAAACTTTTAACTTATCTTTGGCATGATATCGTGCTTCAAACGCCTTAAATCCTCTATGGTTTTTTCAGTTGGTGTACCTGAAAACGGAGGCCAAAGCATTGGCATTGTCATGCCCGATTCTTTATACCGACTGAGATTCGTTGCAATTTGATCGACTGTACCCACCATAGTCGGAGTTAGTTTTCCATTGGACGTCTGATCGGTTTTGTCTTTAGTAATTTCAAATGGCATCATGCTCGAGATTTCTAGTTCATCGATATTGTGGCCGCCTTCAATTTTTTTAAGCTCCTCGCCGATAGCACCTCTCCATGTAGATATAGCCTCAGGTGTATCCATTATTCCTATCCATCCGTCCAATCCATACTTTGCAACTCTTTTTGCTGCTACTTCAGGGTTAACCAATCCTGAAAAATACATAGGTGGGCGAGGCTTTTGTAATGGCTTTGCTCCAAATCCGCATTTTTCAAACGATGCAAATTCGCCATCATACTCGAACACTTCATTCCCCCAAATACCTTGCATGACTTCGATCGTTTCTCGCACGTGTTTATTTCTCTTTTTATATGTATGTGCGGCACCCGTAGCTTGGAATTCCTCTGGCATCCAGCCTGCGCCTACCCCTACATTAATTCTTCCGCGAGACAGTTGATCCCAAGTAGCTATTTCAGTTGCCATTACAGCAGGGGCTCTAAATGGGGTGACAATAACGCTTACACCAAGACGAATTTTTTTTGTAATAGCTGCAAGGTAGGGGATGAGGGGCGGACCTTGTAACCACTCACCGCGAGAAGTCACAGGAAGCTGGTTGGGCATTTCTTTCATAGTACCGAAAGATTTTATTAACTCACCTCTATCTGATGATTCGGGAACGACGATACGGTCAAGTGTCCAAAGTGAATCAAATTCAAGTTCTTCAGCTACTTTCGCAAGCTCGTCTATTTCATCTATAGAAATTTTATCCCTGAAGTTAGGCAGGTAGAGTGCAAGTTTCATTAGAGTCCCCTTTTCTAAGCATAAGTTATTATGAGCATAAATATTCTAAATGCCAACTTGATTAGTGGAACGTGATCTCTATGATAAGCAGGTACCTGCCTGAATAGGCTTTTCATTCTTCAAGCTGAAAATATTTGGCTGAGTCCAAACTCTTGAACTATTGTTGTAAAGACGATGACGATACGTGAAACTCATAATTAATCATATAATAGTGTTGTCGATCTGAGCAAAGATGACCCTGTCGTCTGCCCGTAATTTCAATTTTTAAATTAACTGGAAAAAAACCACTTATATGTTAAATTATTTTTCGAAAGATGTTTTCAATTCAATAAAAGAACATAAATTATTCCAGTTAATAGTTATTGTTGCGATAGTTTTATCCGCTCTTATGGTGGGTGCTTCTACTTTTGAACTAAATCCAACATTTGTTACTTTATTTAAAGTAGGGGATGTCTTCATAACTCTATTTTTTGTGATCGAGATCCTGATCCGATTTATAGCAGAACCAAGGAAACGCCAGTTTTTCAAGAGTGGCTGGAATGTGTTTGACTCATTGATCGTTTTGGTGTCCGTGATTCCCCTTGGCCCTGATTCATCAGTTTTATTATTCAGGTTGCTCCGTATTTTCAGGGTTTTAAGGCTAATTTCTGCAGTCCCCGAATTAAAACGACTGATAGAAGCACTTTTATTATCTGTCAACAGGGTGTTTTATGTGACTCTGCTGCTTTTTATTATTTTGTATATCTATGCTTCATTTGGTTCTATTTTGTTCTCCAACTCCGATCCGGAGCGATGGGGAGATCTAGGGATCGCAATGATTACGTTAGTGCAAGTTTTAACGCTGTCCAGTTGGGAGCAAGTTATGTTGCCTTTGCAGAACTTACACTGGTGGTCTTGGATTTACTTTTTTTCATTCATTGCGCTAGGTTCGATCACGATATTAAATTTAATTGTGGCGGTTCTGGTTGACGTAGTCACTAGTCAAAAGGCGAAGGACTAGTGGCGGCTCCTTCTACTGGGTAGGTTTCAGTGCAATTCCCTACCTGTATTCGCAGAGTCATTATCTTCCTGTCCTCTACAAGGTTGTTAGGCTGTGCCTGATTCCAGAGGTAAGACTGAATCGGCGGCCCACTCAGTCATCGAGCCATCATAAACGGACACTCGATCAAACCCCAGTCGAGCAAGTACAAGCGCCGTGCTGCAGGCTGCGATTCCTCCTCCACAGTAGCAAATTATTTCCTCTGCACTGGAGGCGCCCACTTTTTTGAACGTTGACATCGCACTGATGTCGTCGTCATATAATTGCGAGTCAGTATTTACTGTTACTGTAAAAGGGACATTTACACTTGACGGAATCCGACCCGAACGCGCATATCGTTGAGGTGGCTTACCTTCAAATTCTTCGGGCGTTAATGCGTTAATAAGGCAAGTATTAGCATTTACTGTCGCCTCCAAAACGCGGTTCCGGTCGGCAAACAGTTGCGGCTGAAATTCTGGAATGAAATTAGTTGATACACGAGTGGTAACTTTACAATCGACAGGCCGATTTTCCTCCAACCATTTAGTGTATCCTCCATCCAGTACAACCGCGTTATCAAATCCAAAAACACGTAACATCCACCATAATCTTGCTGCCCACATATTTGTCGAACGGTCATAAATAACCACCGCGCTATCATTGCCTATGCCATTCCTAGACATTACCGCTGCGAATCGCTCCGCTGAGGGTAATCCATACATGAACTGATTGTCTTGGGTATCTGAGAGTTCTTCTAAAATCCCCACGTAAGTACTTCCCGATATATGGTCTTGCTCCCATGATTCCTTACCGCTTTCTTTTTCTATTCCTTCTGTGACAGTGTCTTCAAAATAATTCGGCAACAGTGATGTCGCCTCGACAACAACTAAATTTTCCTTATGCAGATGTTCTGCTAGCCACTCGGTGTCGACTAAGTATTTATGGGTGGATAAATCCATGTTATTTTCTCTCTTTATCTAAGATTGAGCTGTGATGATACGTGTGCTTTAGGCTACACTAATTATGTATTAAGTAGCTATTGTGCCGTCGATTCTTGAGAAATAGCCTGAGGAGAGGGTTTGTCTGCAGGCTATTTCTTCTAGTCCTCATGATGTATTCAGGAGGTTAGGCTGCCTGGGTTCTTCTAGCTATAAATAATTGAAAATATTTGTAACTCTAAAACACATTCTGAGAATCTAGCCCCAATGCTATTCTACCTAACTGTTCATTTATCCGATCAGCGTGACCGTTTATATGAAGGGGAAATGCCTGAAAATCTCGGTAGCGACGTTCAAAATCTGTCCCTTCTCGCAGTCCATTACCTCCTAAAACGCGAAGAATTAATTTCATAGCTTCTTCGCAAAGAACAATTGCTTGCATGCCCGAAGAAGTCTGACGAAAGTAGTCACCTTCCATGGGTAAAATATTTTCTTCTATACGAGCATCTGTTTCCGCCATAGCAGCGTAAACCGTATCTGTTGCGGCATTTAACAACGCGCGTGCACGCCCTAGGTTGCTATGTATAGTCGGCTTGTCGACCATTTTAGTCCCGAAGATCGCAATTCTTTCTTTAATATTGGCAGAAACCTCGTTAAGCGAAACTTCTACTAGCCCGGTGGCCATTGCACCGAGCCAGACCACTGACAAACCCACCCAATCTTCACGGTACCTATTATGAATAACGCTATACTTTGGATCTCTAAGATTCTCGCGGTGCCTAAGCGGCCACGGCACGACCCGATCTTCAGGAACTGATGCGTCTTTATAGTGAATATGGTCAGTCGCAGATGCGCGTACACTCATCGCCTCCCACGTTTGCTCTATCCGTACAGAAGGTTCGCGCAAGTCGACCATAGAAAAAAATGGGGTTTGGTTATCTGACCAGCCTTCATTAAAAACGACACCGGCCCATTCAGAATAGCGAGAGCCAGAGCCAAAAGCAGCAACTCCAGTCAAATTGATCGCATTATCAGTTTTATCGCCAGCTATTTCCGACGAGGCTCCCGCAGGAAAACAAACCCAATGTTTATCTGACACAATCTGTGCAAGAAATTCTTTATTTTCCGGGCCAAGTAAGCCTGCGAAATGGTGAAAAGTACATAAATGATTCCACATGCACCAGGCTGTAGACGTACATCTCGGTGCTATAGCTCGTAACTCATTTGCAATACTAATGATTGATGCATTCAATCCGCCAATCTCCGGGCTAGCAGATATACGCATAATATTGTTTTTCTTTAATTCTCTAATTAGGTCAGCGTCGACAGATCGGGTCTGATCTGCTTTTGCAGCTTGAGAAGATATCTGGTCCAACAAAGGAGTCACAAATATCGACTCTTTATATGTCTGTCCTACATCTGTAAATAACCCACTATCATCTAACATTTGCAATACTCCCCAAGTAAATTGCTCGTTCCACTAATCTTTTCTGGCAAGAGAAAACTGTTGTGTTCCTGAACACTAAGCTAGCATGGTTTGACCCAGTGCTAAATGAAAATTTGCTAGAATAGAAAAATACTAGAGCGGTGTTCTCCCACTGACGATGCGCAAGCACATGTTAGTCTTCTACCCGGCACCCGTCACGTTATGACAAATCATGTAATAGTATTTGAGAATGAAACATCTGCGCGACATAAGTGTGTACTGAGTGGAACGCTAAGTAGACCTGAGTCAGTCTATGTATTTGCTTCCGGTTGGTACGAGAGCAGTGTCGTGTTGGTAAATGAAGATTGGAAAATCAGTCATAGAAAGGTTTACTTGGATAATGAGGAAGCCATCGGAGTAGAGCCGTTAGCGTCGCACATGCAGCGGATGATTGGCTGGATAATGGAGAACGGCAAAGCCGCGCTATGAAAACGGTAACACTCATAGAAGAGTGATTTAGGGAAAAGAGGGCTTTAAAAATAGTCCCTTTTATATATACTATCGCGAGTCTCCTTTACCTTTTGTCTGATTTCTAATCGGATAAGGACCAATAAAATTACCGCCCAAATTAGATGATGCAACTCATCTAATTTAATATCCATCTTAACCGCGTATATGCAACTTGAGATCATCCAGAAGATACCATACCAATATATAACTATTAGCGATGGCCAGGGTCTGAGTTGGCACAAATACCTAAATATAACTAAGAGAAAGAAGCACCCGACCGCAAAGCGGACTGAGTAGAGTCTAAACATTTCTTCTTGCCCACTTATCTCAGCGGAAAACGGAAAAAATAGCTCTATTCCAAATAAGTTGACCACTACCGCTACAGCAACCCATAAAAATAAAAGTATTAAGCTGAATGTTCTGATACTTTGCACCGACAAACTCCTTGGATACTCCCCGCTTTGAATATATCGGCCTTGTCCGGCTAGAAGTGCATCAAAATAGTTGCGCCAGAGAAATGCTCGAGCATTAGTGCTTTAGAATAAAGATGGTGGGCCCGGTAGGACTCGAACCTACGACCAAGGGATTATGAGTCCCCTGCTCTAACCAACTGAGCTACAGGCCCAAAGTATTTAACTATATTAAATAATTTATTAAAGTTGTTCTAATATAACCACTAATACTGTGATTTTCTCGAATCAAGTATACATATGGCATGTAAATACTTAACTTAGACACATTATAGACACTGCCTATCAGGTAGTAAACAAATCTAGATATCGAAGGGGCGGAAGACTACTTCCACTAACGTATTTATGAATTTCTTACTCCCGTTATTTGAAAAAAAATAATTTGAGGTTAAATATGAAAGATCGAACGCGTATAGCCACCTACGGTCCGAATGACGAAGGATTGGTTGATCGGTTTGATGGTGACTGTAGTTAAGTGAGAATTCTATATAGATACCGATATTTGGTTATTGCTGAACTTCAATCATAACCTCGTTACGACGCATTAGAGGTAGAGTCCATGGTGGATTGTAGAAAGCATACTTGGATGTACCTGTTACTGATATATTCTTGGCTCTGATGAACTTTTCCAGCTTCTTTTCATGGATTTTTAAATTCTCATTCGAGTTAGTACCAGAAAATGTAATAGTGACGAATTTTTTTGATGGTATTCTTTTTATATTGATTCGATTGTTTGTAGGTTTAGGAAGCGTATCTAAACTATATTCCGAAGGCATGACGAAGCTCACTAGCCAAGAATCCTTCTCGGATTGCAGTTGTGTCGGGGAGGTCATTGCAATTTTCCTGCTTGCCTGTTGCTGGACTGGAGCGGTCATTGCAATAGTTTGCTGGACGATATTGTTGCCAAAGATATAATCTGCTAGTACGCGGAACCCCTCACTGATAGCCTTTTCGCGGTGCCCACTTATTTTTACTTCCGCGATGACCATAGGCTTAAACTGTCTGATCTCAATCTTATCCTGAGATTGCATCACTTCATAGCCAGGTGTTTCTACATTACTCATTATTGGTCCTACAGAGATTGCGCCAATAAGAATTATTACAATAATCAGGATACTTATTTTCCATTTAGTTCTCATGTAGCATGCACCCTAATTAGCGCTATTCAATTTTTACATTATTTATGTCGACATATTTGACGTGAAAGAACTACAGGTATTCTAGTGTTCCATTTTTCAACTAAAATGCCGGTTATTTTTACTGTTACTGAGACTCATAAATGAAAAGATCATAGGTTTTTTCTAGCCAAAATTCCTGCTAACAACAGTAGTAGCCACGCTAACATGATCGTGACACCGCCGACTGGTGTCACATTAAGAAGGTTGGGAATATCGAAGGTTACAGCGAGATAGATACTGAAACTAAATAACATGGTACCAATGATGAACAATATGGCACTCCATCTCAATGCTGGGATATCTATTGGTGTTCTTTCCCATACTAATGTCAGTCCGATAACAGTAATTACCACTGAATGTACTTGGTTGTAGCGCACAGCCGTCATGAGGAAGCGAAAATTCTCTTCTGTTACTACTCCACGCAATCCGTGTTCAGCATACGCGCCAAATGCAACCGAAATAAGCCCCAAAAAAGCACCCAAAATTAATATCATAATTTACCTCGTTAAGTTTCCAGTTCACGGCATGCTAATTTTACGTCTTTTTTTAGGCTTAGGGCTGCCTTTACAATGCGTTTCCAGAAGTTGTTTATATAGGTGACCGATTACTTTATTCTACCGGTGCTTAGAGTTAGGTAGCTTTTCGTCCTATATAGTTTTTGGCTGCGCGAGAGATGGGAACATGTCTAGACGCTGGTGAGCGCCCAATGGCGACAGAAAGATATTCTGCTGAGCCTGCGACTCATCTCGTTTGCAATATCACTGGTCCAAAAACGTTCGAAGCTTTTCAGACCTTGACGGATGTCTAAGTTTTCGTAATGCCTTTGCTTCTATTTGCCTTATCCTTTCTCTGGTTACGTCGAACTGTTTGCCAACTTCTTCGAGCGTGTGGTCCGTATTCATATCAATACCAAAGCGCATCCTCAATACTTTCGCCTCTCTAGGAGTCAAACCTTCTAGCACGTCTCTCGTACTGCGACACAGTCCTTCGAAGGTTGCAGACTCATCAGGAGCATCCATATTCTGATCTTCGATGAAATCTCCAAGGTGAGAGTCATCATCATCTCCGATAGGAGTCTCCATCGAAATTGGTTCTTTGGCTATTTTCAAGACCTTTCGTACTTTGTCTTCCGGCATTTCCATACGTTCAGCAAGCTCTTCTGGTGTCGGTTCTCGTCCTTGTTCCTGAAGTATTTGTCGAGAAATACGGTTTAGCTTATTGATAGTCTCAATCATATGCACAGGAATTCTTATAGTTCTTGCCTGGTCAGCTATAGATCTCGTAATCGCTTGTCTAATCCACCAAGTTGCATAGGTTGAGAATTTATACCCTCTGCGATATTCGAACTTGTCCACTGCTTTCATTAAGCCGATATTACCTTCTTGAATCAGATCTAAAAATAGAAGACCTCGATTCGTATATTTTTTTGCTATCGAAATAACTAGCCGGAGATTCGCCTCGACCATTTCTTTCTTTGCTCGTCTTGCTTTTGCTTCACCGGTCGACATGAGACGATTCAGCGCTTCTATTTCTAATATTTCTAGCGCATTAACTTGTTCAATAACGGCAAGTTTTTCTTGTTCTATGGCAATAATATCGAGGTTTGCTTTGATTGTCGCTGCATACGGTTTGCGTTGTGCCGCTAGTTTAGTCACCCATGTCAGATCAGTATCATTTCCTTTAGAGAGGGCGAGAAAATCTTTTTTGGACATCTTTGCTTTCTTTACGCAGATGTTAAAAATGATTAGTTTTGATTTTCTTACGTCGCGAATTATCTTGCGGACTTCATCACCAAGTTTTTCAGTCAGTTTGGGATTTAATTTGAACTCAACAAATTTTTGTTGCATTTCTGCTCTAAGTGCAGCACTTGTTGCATGCACTCTGCCGTGTTTTTTAAAAGAAGTGTTTGCTTTTTTGATGAGTTTTTCAAGAGCTTTAATTCGGTCGTCGACATCTTGGAGATCCAATACATTTTTTACTTCATCATCATCATCATCATCGTCATCGTCTGTAGGTTTAGTTAGGGATTGGATTGGGGCATCGTAGTCCATGAACCCACTCATTATGTCATTGATTTTTAACTCTTCATTTTTGTACTTTCCATAGAAAAATAAAAATTTTTGCAGCACCTCTGGAAATTCAGCAATAGCATAAAGAGATTGCTTAAGCCCATTCTCAATTCTCTTAGCGATTTTTATTTCACCTTCTCGCGTCAGAAGGTCTACCGTTCCCATCTCTCTCATATACATCCGCACGGGATCAGTTGTCCTGCCGAATTCGTTATCAACAGATGCCAATGCCGCTGCCGCCTCTTCTGCTGCATCGTCGTCAACACCTGTGCCATTAATGATAATGTCATCAGTGTCCGGGGCTGTTTCATGCACAGTAATCCCCATGTCATTAATCATGTTGACAATATCTTCGATTTGCTCGGGATCTACTATATCGCTGGGAAGGTGATCGTTAACCTCGTGGTAGGTCAAATATCCTTGCTCTTTTCCCTTAGCGATCAATAATTTTAGTTGAGACTGCGGAGTGCTCTTGTCTTTTTCTTTTTCTTTTTCTTCTGCTTCCATAAGTGTTGTTCTAATGCCTTCCAAAGCCAGTATGCCGAGGTTTCTAATTGGGTCGAAGTTAAAAAATTTCCAGACCTTACATTATACGATCTAAAATATTGCCCCGTATAGAAAAATATACCGATATGACTCATATTGTTCTTGCTAGCAGCTCTATTTTGAATACGCTTTGTTGATACTGCTAAGGCTACTTTCGTTTATAACCTCTCATCGTTTCTTTCTGAGCTTCTGATAGTTCTGAAAAAGGAGTTTCTTTTATAGCTTCAAATTTTATTTCTTGGGCTTTTATCCGCAATTTTTCCAATATGCCTTCCAGTTCTTTTTCGCTGGCTGATTCATCTAAGTTAGACTCTACAGATATAGCCTTCAGGAGAACTTTCTCAATGGCATCTCCTCGGAAACGCTCTAGAACCCTAGCTGCAGTTGGACTTTCGGTGTACATGGCTTCCCAAACTGTAATCAAGTCGCTGAGATTTTTTAAATTTTCACCGAGGAATAGAACGGTTTCTTGATCTATTTTCTGTGCGAGTTTTGGAAAGCTCATCAAGATAGTTATCGCATGTTCCTGTAGTGAGCGGCTTGCGAATTTTCCTAATCCTCGGCTCTCTTGTGGATATTTTTTTCTTGTCGTTATAGTGAGCCCTAGCTCTTGTCTGACTATATTTTCGTCAAATTTTGTCTCATATGAGAGTCGTTGAGCACATGCAGTACGGTGAGTTGTATCAGGGATTTTCGTTACATATGGTTTAATCTTTGATATTAGCCTGGTTTTCCCTTCAGCAGAGCTTGTGTCGACGTCTTTCTTGAGCATTTCAATCAGATATTCTGATAAGCTCTTCATCTGGCACGATTTGAAAAAATTTGCAGAGCCAAACTCTCTGACAGCGCTATCCGGATCGTATCCGTCAGGAAGAAATGCAAAGCGAATCTCTCGATTACCAGTCAATTTAGATAATGACAATTCTAGGCTTTTCCAGGCCGCTTTGCGTCCGGCATTATCGCCGTCGAAGCAAAATACAATTTGTGGTGCATGACGAAATAACTTGTCAAGATGATCAGGCGTCACAGCGGTCCCTAAGGTCGCGACAGTGTTTGTCATCCCTGCCTGATGCAGGGCTATGACATCCATGTAACCCTCTACGACAATAAGGCTATCTGTTCCCACATCCGAAGCTAGGGCTTGTTTCAAACCGTATAGCTCTTTCCCTTTGTGGAAAACGGTGGTTTCAGGCGAATTAAGGTATTTGGGTTCACCATTACCTAAGAGCCTGCCCCCAAACCCTAGGATGCGACCTCTTTTGTCGTGGATAGGAAACATTATTCTGTCACGAAAACGGTCGTAGTGGCCACCATTATCTTTTTTTATAATAAGCCCAGATTTTTCCAGCAAGGTTTCACTGCCTTGCTTTTTTTTGAATTTGTCTAGCAGATGACTCCATCCGTCGGGAGCGAAGCCGATGCCGAAAGTTTTCGCTATTTCTCCGGAAACACCTCTGTTTTTTAAATAATCAACGGCTCTTGTTTTATTATTGGATTCACGAAGGCATGAGTGGAAATGAGTTTGCGCTTGCTCTAATGTGACCAATAATTCTTTACTGTTTTCAGAGCTCTTGGCAAAAGACTTTTCTCTGGGTACTTCTAGCCCTACGTACTCAGCAAGCTCATCAATTGCTTCGAGAAAATCTATATTTTTGTAGGACATTAGGAAGCCAACCGCCGTCCCATGAGCACCACAACCAAAACAATGATAGAACTGCTTCTCTCTACTGATTGTAAAGCTTGGAGTTTTTTCATTATGAAAAGGACAAAGACCTTGGAAGCCTTTTCCAGCTTTACGTAAGGGTACGTGGGATTCGATTAAATCAACAATATCGATTCTATTCACTAAGTCATCAATAAATTGTTCTGGGATACGTCCTGCCATTCCCCATTGTAGACAGCATAAGCTCCAGCTGGAAGCGAGAATTATATCAGGAGCTTAGTTTTTTCTTTACTAGTCCGCTGATTGCCGACATATCTGCGCGTGCGGCTAGGCTGCGAAGACGAACCATCACTTTACCCATGTCACTCATTGCGGTAGCATTTGCTTCAGCAATGGCTGCTTCGACTTCCTTTATCATTTCATCTTCGGAAAGTTGTGTGGGCAAGTACTTTTGTATGATTTCCAGCTCTAACTTTTCTTGCTTAGCTAAATCGTCTCTGTTTCCTGCTTCGAATTGCGTGATTGATTCACGTCTTTGCTTACTCATGCGCGTTAGAATGATAACAGCCGTTTCGTCGTCTACATCATCTCGCTTGTCGACTTCATGCTGTTTGAAGGCGGCTGATATGAGTCTCAATACACCCAAGATCTCTTTTTCACCACTTTTCATCGCCGATTTTACGTCGGCTAGTACTTGGCTTTTTAAGTCAGGCATGATTCTCAGAAAAGAATTGGTTAGTAAAGGCGTTTGCGATGAATAATCATTCGAGAGGCTTTTTTCTGCCATCTTTTTACGGCAGCTGCAGCTTTTCTTTTTCTTACTTGAGTGGGTTTTTCATAAAACTCACGTCTGTGAACTTCTGCGAGCGTTCCTTCTTTTTCACACGCACGTTTGAACCTACGCATAGCAATATCAAACGGTTCGTTTTCTCGGACACGGATATTTGGCATACTTATCTTATTTCCTAACAGTGATTGTTTTTTAATGTCGGTCGCGAAATATATCGGTAATTGGCGTTGAAGTACAGAATTTATGTAAATTTGGGTGGTTAATTAATGAAAATACTTGGTTTGGAGACTTCTTGTGATGAAACTGGCGTAGCTATATACGACAGTCAATATGGATTATTGTCGGATGTAGTCTTTAGTCAGGTCAAAATGCATGCTAAGTACGGAGGTGTTGTTCCTGAACTGGCTTCTCGAGATCATATACGGAAAATAGGACTATTGGTAAACCAGGCGACTGAAGAAGCAGGGATTAGATTACAAGACCTAGATGGAGTCGCGTATACAGCAGGACCGGGACTTGCCGGATCTTTATTAGTAGGCGCAGGCTTTTCGAAGTCATTAGCTTGGGGCTTGGATGTGCCCGCTTTAGGGATACATCACATGGAGGGACACTTACTAGCCCCTATGATTGATGAAGTAGTTCCGATCGATATGCCTTTTTTAGCACTGCTGGTGTCTGGAGGACATACATTGTTAGTTGATGCTTGTAGATTAGGTTCTTATGAGGTCTTAGGGGAGTCGCTTGATGATGCTGTGGGAGAGGCTTTTGACAAAGTCGCAAAAATGCTTGATTTGGGTTATCCAGGGGGGCCGTTAGTAGAACAGTTGGCTAAGTCTGGCGACCCGGATAGGTTTGACTTTCCTCGTCCTATGGTTAACCGGCCAGGCCTTGACTTTAGCTTCAGCGGGTTGAAGACACATGTGCGTAACACTATTGCACAACACACTGTAGATGCTGCCTTAAAAGCAGATGTTTGTAGAGGATTCACAGATGCGGTTGTTGACGTACTTGTCGTGAAATGTCGAAGAGCGATACGTCAAAGTGGTGCAAAGAAATTGGTTGTGGCAGGCGGGGTGAGTGCTAATAAAGACATACGAAATAGCCTCGAGATATTGGGCAAAGAAGAAGATGTAAGGATAGTTTTCCCTTCTATGAAATTCACCACTGACAATGGAGCAATGATTGCTTATGTGGGGCACAGGCGGATGGGTCTTGGAGAGAGAGATGAGACCGAGCTAGCAGTTAGAGCACGTTGGCCTCTAAACGAGTTGAGCCCGCCATAAATTTTCGATTTGAGAGTTATCGGTTAGTACTTGCCTCCGATTTTTTTCTCAGTATGAGCGAGTAAACTTTCTATGTTGGCCTTATGCCGACCAAATATAAGCAATCCTGCTAGGGTAAGTAGACTTATAGAGACGGCGTCTTGACCTAGTTGCCATGCGAATAATGGTGTTAGTAGGACGGCCCCCAGTGCCGCAAGAGAAGAATATCTGAATAGGAAGGCAATACATAGCCAGCAAGCAATAAAAGAGCTCCCCAAAAGGGGGTCTAGCGCAAGGGTCATCCCGATCATGGGGGCAATCCCCTTGCCACCTTGAAACTGGTAGAAAATAGGGTACATGTGGCCAATCAGAGCGCACATACCAACTAGAGTTGCGATACTTGCGGAGACTCCCAGCGCTTGCGCGAGAATAATGGGCAAGGCGGCTTTACTAGCATCCCCGAATAGTGTGAAAAAAGCAGCTTTCCTACCTCCGTACCTTAGGACATTTGTAGCACCTGGATTTCCAGATCCAATTTCACGAGGATCAGAGATACCCATGAGCTTACTGATTAAAATTGCGGAAGATATTGAGCCCATTAAATAAGCTAGGGCAGGAAGGCAGAGATTCAGAACCATTTTTTCTTACAACCCATTTTTTAACAGCATTAAATACTTAGTAATTCTGATAATATCATCATATGTTAGATATATTTTATAATTAAGTTATGGATATAATTTTTATTAACGATCTGAGAGTCGACACAGTGATCGGGGTTTGGGAGTGGGAGAGGCGAATACGACAAACTCTTGTAATGCAGGTTGAAATGGGTGTGGATATCTCTTTTGCAGGGGAAACTGATGATTTATCTAAGACGGTCGACTACAAAGCAGTCAATGATCGTGTAATGGACTTTACTCGTAAAAGTAAGTTCAAGCTTGTAGAGGCACTGGCAGACAACATTTCAGAAATAATCCTTAAAGAGTTCGGAGTTCGCTGGCTAAAACTTACTATTAGCAAGCAGGGCGTTTTAGATGACGTCAAAGATGTTGGCATAATAATCGAGCGAGGGGTACGTTTTTGACCAGCCCTTTACCACTGGCATATGTTTCTATTGGAAGCAACTATCTGCCATGTAAAAATATTGCTTCTGGGGTCTCTTTAATCGGTGAATATTTTTCCCAGGTAAAGACTTCCCAAACATATAAAAGTAATGATGTCTTAGGGTTAGGTGCGGATTACTGGAATTTAGTCATCCAGTTTCATTGTCCGGTTCCGACGAAAGAGTTGAAGGAGCAGCTACAGGATATCGAGCTGGCCTGTGGGCGCAATAAGGCCGATCAGCTGCGTGGACAGGTGCACCTGGACTTAGATATCCTTTTTATTCGAAAAGACAATACTTTGGATGGGCTAAACCAGATTTTTGCAGAACAATTTGAGCTTAGCGAGAACGAATATGTTCTTATTCCGCTCAAAGAACTCATTCCTGATTTAAATGCCGCTTGGGTAAGCGGTAGTGAACGCGTTTGAAGCAGAGTGGAACTTCTTGATGTACGGGAAATATTAAGTGAATCGTACGTTACATATTCTTTCAAATTTGGCTTTTTTCTTACTAGTTGGCTATTTGCTTTCTAGTTGCTCTAGTGTCAACCACTTAACTGAGATGGCTCGGGCCGAAGTTTCTGTTCATTCTGATTCGTTCAAAATACTTATTCCGACGAAAAAAGACTCCCGAGTACTTTCGTTTGAAGCTGGAACGACTGGTTACGCCAAAAATGTGCGATATGGATATTTTGAGGAGGCTTTGAAATCAGTTCGGAAGCGCTCGGGGAATCCGTCAGACTTGTCACTGGAGAGGGTGAATTCATATCGTGTTCACACTTATGAAGTACTTAGCTCACTAGTTGCGGATAATGGTCGGGAAGGCTTCGTTACTGTAAAAATTGATTATTACCCGATTGATACCGGCGTTATCAAAATGGTTATCGACCATCAGAAGTGGTGGTTTGGAGATACTACACAAACATGGTACCTGGAGCATTTTTTCTTGGCAGACTAGCCTCTTAGGATCTTGCCTCCATCAACATTCAATATATGTCCTGTAACGTACTGTGCCCCCGCCAAATACCTTACCGCTTGAGCGATGTCTGAAGGTTTCCCTATCCGTTGTAACGGCGTTGAATTAATGGCTTCCTTTTGAGTTTTACTATCTTCACTTGATGCCCATAGAATTGCCCCTGGTGCGACACAATTTACCCGGATTTCTGGCGCAAGGTCTATGGCAAGAGACCTTGAAATTGATACTAAACCGGCTTTTGAAGCACAGTAAGCGGTATAGTCTTTTCTTGGCCGCTCGGCATTGATGTCCGTAATATTAATAATTGATCCCTTGCTCTTTCTTAGTAAAGAAGCGGCCTGAATCGCAAGTAAGTAAGGAGTCCTCAGATTAATAGTCTGCATTTGATCCCAGAGCTCGCTTACATTTCCACTGTTAATTCCAGAAGAACTTTTAAAAATAGAAGCATTATTGACGAGGAGATCAAGTCGCTGAGACTGCTGAAGTAACTTGTCGATAAGGTTTTTCGCTGCACTTTCATGACTAAGATCTTGTTCTACTGTGAATGCTGAGGCCGCGCGTTTATCATTCAATACGGCCGCTAATTCGTAAGCCTCATGTCGAGACATATGGAAATGGATCGCTATGTTATAACCTTCATCGTGTAACTCGGTCGCGATAGCTGCGCCGATACGTTTGGCAGCTCCGGTAACTAGCGCTAAAGGCGTGTTGGTATCAGGCATGATTTTGATAACTCCCAGAACACTCGATTAGAAGATGTAAAACGAATGACACAAATAGATTTAAGCTTACATGATATCCCACCAAAAGATCTAGAACGGTCAAAGGCTGTATACGAGCACGTACTTCATGTGCTCGGTCGGTGTTCGGGCGGAGTGCTTCCATTTGATAGGTTCATGGATCTAGTACTTTATAGTGAACATGGTTACTACACTGCGGAAAACAAAATTTTTGGTCTAACAGGTGATTTTGTGACCGCTCCTGAAAGCGGAGAGCTTTTTGGACGGTGTCTAGGAAGCCAATGTTTTGAGATTCTTCAAAGCATTCCTGGAGACATCATCGAATACGGTGCCGGAACTGGCCGTCTAGCAGCCACTATACTTAGGGAATATCTAAAAAAGCACGCTGTCTTAGATTTCAACTATATTATCGTGGAGCCTAGTCGGAGCCTAAGAGCTAGGCAGAAAAGGCTTATAGCTGAAGAAATGCCCGAGCAGCTTGAGCGTATTAAATGGCTGACAGAACATCCTCGAGATGAGTTCAAGGGCGTAATTATTGCTAACGAAGTTTTTGATGCCATGCCTGCAAAAAGATTTGTCGTATCTAAGACTGGTATTCAAGAAATGGGCGTTAGCTTACAAAATGGTCAGTTAGACTGGGCAATTATGGATTGCGCTGTTCCCGAAAAGGTACGGGCGCTTCTGGGAAAGCATCCTTTAGGTTACTGTGCTGACTTGATTCAGGGGATGGAAAGCTGGTTCAGGAGTATTAAGGATTACTTTAAGCAAGGGGTCTTAATTGTCAGCGACTATGGCTATGGGGAGGCCGAATTTTTTCACCATCAACGGGTAGATGGCACATTACAATGTCACTTCAGACATCAAGTACACGATAATCCGTTTCAGCTTTTTGGGCTCCAAGATCTCACAGCTTCAGTAAACTTCACTGAATTAGCGGAACGTGCTGACCATGTTGGGATGTGCGTGGAAGGTTACACGAGCCAGGCTCATTTCCTAATCGGGAGCAAGATTCAGGAAATGATCGGCGAGACAAGTGATGAGGATTTAGCTGAAACGTATAAGTTGGCGCAAGAAGCTAAGCGATTACTTTTACCTACTCACATGGGAGAAAATTTCAAGTTCATGGCCTTATGCCGTAATATTGATCCCTCCATGAAGATGTCAGGTTTCATGCACGATGAACGATATAGATTAGGTTGAGCGTATAAAGGCATAGAGACTGTGGACATAGCGCAAATAATTATTCTATCGCTTGTACAGGGGTTTACTGAGTTCCTTCCGATATCTAGTAGTGCGCATCTTATTTTGATTCCAATCGTAACAGGCTGGAGAGATCAAGGCATGAGCTTTGACCTAGCTGCACACTTAGGGACCTTGATAGCAGTCTCAATATTTTTTAGAGACGATTTGAAGAAATTAATATACGCCGCTCCTGGTATACGCAAAAGGGACGCTTCTTTTCCTGACTATAAAAATTTGCTGCACATGTTTCTTATTGCGACTATTCCCGTAATGATCGTAGGATTTTTCGGTCAGGATTTTGTCAGAACTGAGCTTAGAGATGCTCACATCATTGCAACTTCGACCGTCTTCTTCGCCGTAGTTTTATGGGTAGCTGATATTTATGGAAAGCGAGAGCGAGAGATTTTCAATCTCAACTCGCGTGATGCCTTGCTTATTGGCCTAGCTCAAGCAGGTGCTTTAGTCCCTGGAGTATCAAGATCTGGAATAACGATTTCGTTGGCTCTAATGCTAGGATTTTCCAGAGAGGCCGCATCCCGGTTCTCTTTTCTACTTGCGATCCCTGTCATTCTGGCCGCCGTAAGTTTAGAATTTATTACTATTGTTACCTCAGCTCGTGAAATGCATTGGGGGTTTTTGTGCCTGACTACAGCAGTTTCTGCCGCTGGTGCTTACCTTTGCATAGCTATTTTTCTGTCCCTTATTGAGAAGATAGGTATGTTGCCGTTTGTTATTTATCGATTACTGCTTGGAGCTGCTTTGTTCGTGTATTTAGTATGAATAAATTATTTTCTAAGAAATTCAGTATATATATAAAGTTTAATCTATACGTTAGAGAACGTTTCTCAAACCTTCCAACATTCCGCTTTTTTCCTATTTTCGTGTTCCTGTTGTCAAGCTTTTATTCGATTTGTTGGGCTAACAGTAATTCTAATACCGCAATTTTTGCCGGCGGATGTTTTTGGTGTATGGAGTATCCTTTTGACCGGTTGGAAGGTGTGTTATCTACGAAGTCGGGCTATACCGGTGGAGTTTCTCCTAACCCAACCTATGAGATAGTCTCTGGCGGTATGAGCGGCCACGTTGAAGTCGTGCAAGTTGTTTTTGATCCAACTAAAATTTCTTATGAACAATTATTAGAGGTTTATTGGAAAAATATTGATCCATTTCAGGGGAACGGACAATTTTGTGACTTCGGTTTGCAGTATAAGGCTATCATTTTCGTTAATAGTTCTGTTCAGAAGTTAATAGCTGAGGAATCTCGCGAAAATCTGGAGAAATCTTATTTCGGAAACGAAGCAATTGTTGTTGAAATTCGCCCAGTTTCAGTATTTTTTGAAGCCGAGACATACCATCAAGATTACTATCAAAAGAACCCTATAAGATATAAATTATATCGGTATCGGTGTGGACGTGACCAAAGGCTAAGAGAATTATGGGGCTCTCAGTAATCTGCTGTCATATTGCTAAAAAAATTTTCTCGAACCTCGCATCACGTATCTCTTTAGCGAAATCAAGGCCTCTAAGTCCTCGCATAACGAACTCCGATGTGTCAACTTTGGCGCTTGCTTCAAGAGTATTTACAATCACGCTCGGAGGAATACAACGATTCGTGAACTGCCGATTTAACAGTTTTTCCTCCACTATATAGGCGGACAAAGATTCTTTGAAAATTGATGGGTTACGATAAGCATCAGTGTTTTCAAATAAAGAAATGAGAGCGGAGGCAGAATACCGTTTATCACCAGTTGGTATAGGATTTATCTTGGCAAGATTGATCGCCGTTTTCTTGTACAGTGCGGGTGTGCGTATGGAATCGCAGAAAGTGTCTATTTTGTAATAGTCAGTCGGAAGCGTCCCTTCTGGGTTGGGATAGGGTGTTTTTGACAGATATTGTGCAAGCAATGCAAAAATTGCTGGTGGAGTGAGATGCGCTTCCACTCCAGCCGCGATGCTATCGATAATATGCTTTCTTAAGGACTGCCCAGTGTAAGGAAAATTTAGCACATCGTATTCAAATAGGCTCGCAATTTCTGGAAAGACGTGAGTTAGCGCATCACATTCTTCGAGGACTTCAAAAAAGCGTTGGGGATAAAAAGTTTCTAGTACTTTTTGAACTTCTCTCCACAGGCGCTCTTTCTTTAACGAAGACAGCTCACCAGAGAAGGCGATCTTGCGCATTAATACGATTGTCTTAGGTGACACTGTGAAATTAAGCTTGGCACAAAATCTTGCCCCCCGTATGACACGCAGAGGATCTTCAGAAAATGCCTCTGTTACATGGCGCAGAATTTCTTTTTTAAGATCCTCTTGACCACAAAAAGGGTCATTTATTTCCCCGTCTTGATCTAAAGCCATTGCATTAATTGTGAAGTCTCTTCTCGCTAAATCTTCTTCTAAGGTAACGTCGGGAGAGAAGAAAGTATCGAATCCTGCGTATCCTGGACCTGTCTTCCGTTCCGTGCGCGCAAGCGCATATTCTTCGTGAGTTTCGGGATGTAGGAAGACTGGGAAATCCTTTCCTATTTTCTTATACCCTAGTTTGAGAAGTTCTTCTGGAGTAGATCCGATCACTACCCAATCTTGATCTTGTACTGGTATATTAAGCAGTCCATCGCGCACTGCACCACCTACTTTATAAATTTTCATTTTTTTCTTTACTGATCGTCTCTACCTATCAGGTATTGTTTCCGTACTCATTCAGAACTAAGGTAGGTAGGAAGAATATTTTTCATAGAAGTAGACTGTATTTCTATTCTCTCACCGGTGGTCGTTGCACTAGAAGGGCAAATAGAATCTTTGCTAAGAGATCGTAAATTGTCTCGAGAAAACGGTTTCCCAGGAACATACTCAAGAAAATTAGCTTGTAAGCAAGAGAGAAAATTTGACAGAGGAATTACTGTAGTCTTCTGGCCTGTTATATCGGCGATTAAAGATAAAATTTCTTTCAGCGTATATATTTCTGGACCACCAACGTGAATAGTCGAAACTCCTTGGTCAGGTTTCTCTATACATTTAAAGATGAGGGCTGTGAGATCACCGACATATACAGGTTGAAATTTAACATCCCCTTTTGCGAGAGGAAAAAACAAAGGCATATATTTTAGAAGTGATGCGAACTTATTTGTAAATACGTCTTTATCACCAAAAATAACAGAAGGTTTTATTATCGTAATATTATTGGGAAATGCCGTAGGCAAACCTGAGCTATTATTGAAGGTGTTTTTCAATAAATCTTCAGCCAGTCCCTTGCTCTTGAGGTAAAAGCTATTACCGTTAACGTCAGCATTCAGGGCGCTAATTTGGACGAAATTACTGATTCGTGCGGCGGCACATGCGGATAATATGTTTTCAAGCGTCCTAACATGGGCATGGATAAATTCTTTTCCGTTGTCTTTTTTTTCGTTGAGTATGCCTATTAGATTGACTATAGAAGAGCAGCCTGAAAGAGCCTCAGCAAGGTGTTTTTGGTTTTCTAGATCAATCTCTATAATTTCTATGCTAGTGTTCATCCAGAGGTGTCGAGTATCTTTTCGACGTCTTGTGAACACACGAATGGCATATCCTTGCTTGGCTAGAAAAAAGGCAAGGCTTTGTCCTACGAACCCACTGCCACCGAATAAACCAATAACTTTCTGCTTCATGTGTTCACGCCTCTAAATTCTTAAATTGTCCCTAGTCGATATGGTATTCTGAGATTATAATTGATGCTTCGTTTCTTAGCATTAGTTTCTCTGCAAAACTGTGACCTGAATAATGCTTTTGATATGCTTTGAAAGCTTCTGCTTCTTTACAACTATTTTTTTACTGAAGCGCACTCTCAACGTTAGAGGACGAAAAATTGAGTATAGCCGATATAATTTTGAATCGCCGCACTATTCACACGTTTAAAAAAGAAAAAGTTCCCGACACTTTAATCGAAGAAGCGTTGCGGACCTCGAGATGGGCACCTAATCACTACCTAACGGAACCTTGGCGCTTCTATTTGTTAGGCAATCAGGCAAAGAGCAAAATTATAGAAGTAAATTCCATGCTAATTACGTGTGCGAAAGGTGAGCATGTAGCTGCTATAAAAAGTCGGCGGTGGTCGGCAGTACCTGGATGGTTAGTCATGACTTTTCCAAAAAGTCACGATGAGAAGAAACAGCTCGAGGATTATGCCGCCTGTTGTTGTGTCGCTCAGAATTTCATGCTGTATTTATGGGAGCAAGGCGTTGGAGTTAAATGGACTACTGGCGAAGTGATTTCGACTATCGAATTTGCTCAAGCTGTGGGCTTTGATAGCGACGCAGAACGCCCAGTTGGGCTTTTTTGGTATGGTTTTCCTGAGCAAGTAGGAACCCAGATGAGAAAGCCTCTTGAGGATAGCTTACGGCATGTCCTTTAGAGCTTTCCGAAACGCTTATAAATTAGTTTAAAGGACTCCGTTATTTTTAATTAGAGTCTCCCACGCTCTACTGTTCGGCTCCGGCCGATAAAGCTCTTTCTAATATCGCTTTTCGCAACTCTTCCGTTTGATCGGATGATCCAAGCCAATTTCCCAAGTGCCCAGTAATGATTTCATGTAATAGCGAAATATGCCCGTTTGATTCGTTAAGAGCGGGTATATAATTTAGCTTTTCACCTCCATGTCGACGGAAGTTCTCTTGATTAAGAATCATTATTTCTTCCAAGGTTTCAAGGCAATCTACTGCGAACCCTGGACAGATCACGTCTACTTTTTTTAGACCTTCATCTCCCCATTCCATAAGGGTTTTATCAGTATATGGCTCTAACCATTCTTTGGGGCCTACCCGAGACTGAAAAGTGATTTTCCATTCATTTGGCTTCAAACGGAGTTGTTCAGTAACCAATCGTGCAGTTGCTTGGCATTGACAATAGTAAGGGTCTCCCGCTAAAAATGTATCTTTAGGTATACCGTGGAAAGATAATAATAGACGTTCACTCCTCCCGTTTTTAGACCAATGCGTGAGGATTGAGTCGCAGATAGCGTCTATATAGGCCCGATTCTGGTGATAATCCGAAGCGAATCGGATTTCTGGAACCCATCTTAGAGTTTTACAGTGGTTAAATACCGCATCATATGTGGAAGCTGTAGTAGCAGATGCATATTGTGGATACATTGGAAAAATCAGAATACGCCTTACATTTTTGTTTCGAAGCTCGTCAATACCATCGGATATTGACGGATTGCCGTACCTCATGCCAAGGGCATATTCTATTTCGGAGTAGCCTGCCTCTTTTGAGAGAAAGTCTAATTTCGAGACTACTTTTTTAGACGAAGTGAGAAGTGGGGAGCCTCCCTTTTCCCAGATACTTAGGTAGGCCCGCGCAGATTTCCTAGGACGAGTGTTGAGAATTACTCCATGTAAAATGGGCCACCATATCCAGCGAGGTAACTCGACGATTCTTGGATCGCTTAAAAATTGAGCGAGGTAGGTTTTAACTGCTTTTTTAGTTGGGGCATCTGGAGTACCTAGATTACACATTAAAACCCCAGTCTTGGTATTCTGCCCATGGGCAAAGTTATGTGTGCCTGAAAATTTTTCCATTCGGTGACCCATTTTGACTTGTTGAAAAAGTAAAACTCTATAGCTGCTTTTATTTTTTCTAGCTTATGTTACGCTAATTTACATTAAATTTTTGGTTCACAAAGGTTCTTTCCCTACCGAATCTATTTCTTCGTAGATTAAGCAGTTGCATTAGCCTGGGGCCGTCTATTTGAAAGATGCGGACATAAAAAAATTGATTTGGGAATAGAGACTTAGGAGGGAGATGAACTGTGAATTTCTGTAGTAAGTGCGGTTCTGCCAGGATCGAGAGAACGATCCCTTCGGGTGAGGATCGGGCACGTGATGTCTGTGGTG
This sequence comes from Proteobacteria bacterium UBA4457, assembly GCA_002390205.1. Lineage (GTDB taxonomy): Bacteria > Pseudomonadota > Gammaproteobacteria > UBA4457. The sequence continues at coordinate 57,606 of DGOV01000094.1, forward strand.
AATGCGGTGAGGTTTTTTATCAAAATCCTAAAATAGTTGCAGGTTGTATTCCAATATGGAAGGACAAGATCCTCCTATGCAAGAGAGCCATAGAGCCTCGCTATGGCTGGTGGACTCTTCCAGCCGGTTATATGGAGAATGGTGAAACTATTGCTGAAGGGGCAAAACGGGAAACTGCAGAAGAAGCATGTGCTGATGTGGTCGTCCAGCAACTATTTGCGCTCTTTAGTCTTCCTGAGATTAATCAGGTCTATATGATTTTCTTATCTCAACTGGCTAACCTGAACTTCTCTCCAGGCTCGGAGAGCTTAGAATGTAAATTATTTTCTGAGACAGAGATCCCTTGGTCGGAAATAGCATTCCCGACGATTACCCATAGTTTAAAATTCTACTTTGAAGATTTAAAAAGCGGAACTTTTAAACAGCATATTGGAGATATAAAGCGGAAAGGTGGACAGTTAATTCTCCAACCGCAATTGACGTGGGATAAAACAGAGATACCGAGTCATTGGTAGCTATTTTTAGTGCTTAGAGATTATTTTTGAAAAGAAGCGAAGTTGCTATGGTCGAGAAAAGTATATTTGAACGGATTATCGACAGGGAACTTTCGGCGAATATAGTGCATGAAGACGAGTTATGTATTGCTTTTCATGATCTTGACCCTCAAGCGCCGCTGCATGTTTTAATTTGCCCTAAAAAGCGGATAAATATGATCTCTGAGGCTTTGGCGGAGGATCTAGATGTTCTGGGCCACCTACTTCTTGTAGCACCGGTTGTAGCCGCTGCTGAAGGGTATGCTGATGCCTTTAGGCTGACAATAAATAATGGGTCTGGCGCTGGCCAAACTGTTTTTCATTTGCACATTCATTTAATGGCGGGTCGACCTTTTTCTTGGCCTCCAGGGTAATTTTATTTCGCAGGGAGTAGCGTTTTGCCCTGTAACTTTATCTCTTCATCGCATCGAAGAACTCAGCGTTATTTTTGGTGGCTTTGAAACGCTCTAGTATAAATTCCATCGCAGCTACCTCTTCCATCGAGTGCAGTAGCTTTCTAAGGATCCATATTTTTTGCAGCTCGTCAGCTTTAGTCAGAATTTCTTCTCGCCTAGTACCTGAGCGATTGATGTTAACGCTTGGAAATATACGTTTTTCAGCAACCTTTCTTTCAAGGTGGATTTCCATATTTCCTGTGCCTTTAAACTCTTCGTAAATTACATCATCCATTCGAGAACCAGTATCGACAAGAGCTGTGGCAATTATTGTTAAACTACCGCCTTCTTCTATATTGCGAGCAGCTCCAAAAAATCGTTTTGGACGTTGCAGAGCGTTTGCATCAACACCTCCTGTTAAAACCTTACCTGATGATGGGACTACAGTATTGTAGGCCCGCGCCAGACGTGTAATCGAGTCTAGAAGTATGATTACATTTTGCTTGTGTTCTACTAGTCTTTTTGCCTTTTCAATAACCATCTCTGCAACCTGAACGTGACGGCTGGCTGGCTCATCAAAAGTACTAGCAACTACTTCTCCTCTTACGGAGCGTTGCATCTCTGTGACTTCTTCTGGTCTCTCGTCTATCAACAATACAATTAAGTAGCAATCTGGATGATTAACACCTAGGGAGTGAGCAATACTCTGCAGCATCATTGTTTTGCCTGCTTTTGGTGGGGAAATTACCAAACCTCTTTGTCCTTTCCCAATTGGGGAGACGAGATCTATGATTCTAGGTGTGAGATCCTCAGTACTACCGTTGCCGAGCTCCAGTTGTAATCGTTCCTGTGGGAAGAGCGGTGTCAGATTTTCGAAAAGAACTTTACTCTTAGTGTTTTCAGGTGACTCGAAGTTGATTTCTCCAACTTTTAGCAGCGCGAAATATCTTTCACCATCTTTAGGCGGCCTAATTTTCCCGGAGATTGTATCTCCCGTTCTTAGGCTGAAGCGTCTAATTTGACTTGGAGATACATAGATGTCATCAGCTCCTGCGAGGTAAGAAGCATCACCGGATCGCAGAAAACCAAACCCGTCCTGTAGGATTTCGAGCACCCCGTCTCCAGAAATATCTTCTCCTTTTTTTGCTTGTGCTTTAAGGATATTAAAGATTACATCTTGTTTACGGGAACGGCCTGTCCCTTCCACTCCCATTTCTTCAGATATTATTAGAAGTTCCGATGCTGTTTTTTGTTTTAGTTCTGTAAGATTCATCATGAGATATTTTTGTGAGCTTTTTGTGTGTGATTAGAGTTATTGGAATTGTAAAAAAGGACGATTCACCGATCAGAGATAACGTTTTTTTCTTTCTTACGGGAAATTATCGGGCGGGTCGCCTGACAACCTGTAGACACAATAGCACGGAGGTTAAGCGCAGTCTACTATTGCGACACCTCTTATTTTCTGCCACCTAAGGCTGCTTCTTAAGCCTTAAATATTACCGTCAATAAAGGCTGTTAGCTGAGACTTGGAAAGAGCGCCGACTTGGGTAGCAACTACATTTCCATCTTTAAAAATCATCAAACACGGAATGCCTCTAACCCCATATTTCTGAGCAGTTTCACCATTCTGATCAACATCTAGCTTTGCTATTTTCAATTTATCAGAGTAATCCGGGCCAACCTCGTCTAGAATAGGTGCAATCATTTTGCAGGGTCCGCACCATTCTGCCCAATAATCGACTAAGACTGGTGTCGCGGATTGAACTACATCTGTGTCGAAAGAGTCGTCAGTAACGTGTAATATTTTGTCGCTCATTGTAACTTTAGTATTCCTTAGATTTATTCTAATAACTCATTGTCGACCGAACTGAATTAAAAATGCAAGCTCGAAATTAAATGAGCATAGGGCTATTTTGATCATATGAATTTATATACTCCGTTAGAAGTGCTTATCGTCTTCGCTTCCGTTATCGTTTTTTCAATGCTATTGAAGTTCTCCATTTCCAAAATACGCAGATCTGGAGGTCGGAAGTCTAAAACTATAGATCGCAAGAACGTAAAACGTAGGAAGAGAGCCACGAAGGTAAAAAAAGAGACTCCTGTTAATCAATCCTCAAAAAAACAAACTCCAAAAAAAGATTCTGTGACCAGCAGTTCGGTCAAGGCAATAAATAGTGATGCCGTAACAGATATAAGATTTGATAGTTTAGGTCTTCAGGAGATATTACTGGAAGGTGTGAAGGACGCTGGGTTTGAGTTCTGCACCCCGATCCAGGCGAAATCTTTGCCAGCTTTGTTACTAGGTCGAGATGTTGCTGGGCAAGCTCAAACAGGAACGGGTAAGACTGCGGCGTACCTCTTGGCTACGATGAACACTATCTTGTTGGGGGATGAGCGAGTTGAATGGGCTATTGGTGGCTTTGCCCCGCGCGGTATAATACTGGCACCTACCAGAGAATTAGCGATTCAAATTCATCAAGATGCTCTGACTTTAGGCCGGCATAGCGGACTTAGTCTGGGTTTGATATACGGAGGAGTCGATTATGATAAGCAGCGCAAGATATTGGAAGGCGGTGTAGACATTATTATAGGTACTCCAGGGCGAATCATTGACTTCTTTAAACAAGAAGTCTTTTCTTTAGATAAGATTCAGGCTCTCGTTCTCGATGAAGCTGACCGTATGTTCGACCTTGGCTTCATCAAGGACATTCGATTCTTGCTTCGCCGGATGCCGCAGCCTGAAAAGCGACTAAACATGCTGTATTCTGCGACACTATCTCACCGAGTAAACGAACTGGGTTACGAGTATATGAATACTCCAGAGCTAGTTGAAGTTTTAGCGCTGGCCCCGACTGCAGATAAGGTTACACAGCTGCTCTATCACGTTAGTTCTGATGAAAAAATCCGATTGCTTATAGGGCTTTTCAGGCAACATGAGCCAAAGAGAGCTATAGTTTTCGCCAATACGAAGCGAGTAGTAGCGCTGGTGGTGTCGTACTTGAACAGTAATGGTTACCGAGCTAGAGCTTTATCGGGAGATGTAGAACAGTCTAAGCGTCAGCGTTTGATAGGTGATTTTAAATCTGGGGCTGTATCTATAGTCGTAGCGACTGATGTCGCTGCTAGAGGTCTGCATATTCCAGATGTGAGTCACGTTTTTAACTTTGACCTACCTCACAACTGTGAAGATTATGTCCACCGGATTGGTCGGACCGCGAGAGCCGGAGAGAGCGGAGAGGCGATTAGTTTTGCTTGTGAGGAATATGTTTTTTCACTAGAAAGCATCGAGTCTTACGTCGAGAACAAAATACCAGTGGATCCTGTCACAGAAAATTTGTTACCAAAAGTTACCAAACCACCATACGACGAAACTAGAGCGTCAAGCGATCGTAGGAAACCGAGAAGAAGAAGCCCTGGAACCTAGGGTACAGGCGAAACCGATATTTGCATGCTAAAAGCCTCATTTCCTATTAATATAGCTGTAATCTTGGAGTTCCTGTCATGAAAAAAAAACTAACGATAAAACATAGACTATTGCCATTCATGCTTATCATCAGTTGTCTTAGCTTTGGTTGCGGGCAGAAAGGTGAATTATTTATTCCGGACTCTGCTGTCCAGCAACCTAAATAGATTTACCTTATGCGCAAATCCGAAATTTTTAATTACCAGGATGGCAAGCTGCATGCCGAGTCAGCTGATCTAGATACTATCGCGCGACAAGTTGGTACCCCATGTTATGTCTATTCCAGGGCGGCGATTGAAGCAGCTTGGTTAGAATACGACGATGCCTTCAGCGACCGAAGGCATGAAGTGTTTTACGCTGTTAAAGCGAACGATAACCTATCCATTATCAAAACGTTGCATTTGCTAGGTTCTAGCTTCGATGTGGTTTCTATTGGCGAGCTACTAAGAGTTCTAGAGGTTGGGGTGGACGCAAGTCGTGTGGTTTTCTCAGGTGTGGGGAAAAGTGTCCAGGAAATTTCAAGAGCTATTAAACTCGATGTCGGGACTATAAATATTGAGTCTTTGGAAGAATTTAAGAGAATTGAAGCTGTTACCAATGAACTCAGAATGTCGGTAAACGTAGCCGTTAGAGTTAACCCCGATGTTGATCCCAAAACACATCCATATATTTCTACGGGTCTTAAAAACAACAAGTTTGGAGTACCTATCGAGGATGCTCTTGAGCTATATAAGTGCATTGCGACGTCTCGCTGGATAACCGCCACAGGTATTGCATGTCATATAGGATCTCAGATAGTGGACGTCGAGCCAATATTAGAGGCAGTAAAACAGATAGTTTTGCTGGCGTCAGGACTTGATGCATTAGGTATAAAAATCAAAACAATTGATGTGGGTGGTGGACTAGGCATCAGTTATAAGGACGAACAACCTCCGAAGATCCGTAGTTTTGTGTCAGCTTTGCTGGGGGCAGTCCCTGCTAACTTTAAGATCGCATTAGAACCCGGAAGATCCATAGTTGGGCATACTGGCATTCTTTTGACGAGAGTAGAGTTGGTAAAACAGACGGCATATAGTCGTTTCGTTATTGTAGATGCCGCGATGAACGATCTTCTGAGACCTTCGCTTTATAGTGCTTGGCATGACATAGTGACCTGTGATGAAAAATCCCCAGCTGAGATAGAGGCTGCAGCTTTATGTGATGTGGTCGGACCCGTATGCGAGACTGGTGATACATTGGCAACAGGACGAAAATTAAGTGTCCTCGAGGGAGATTTAATCGGGGTATTGGATGCAGGAGCATATGGTGCTGTGATGGGTTCAAACTATAATGCTAGACTTAAATGTGCTGAGGTGTTGGTTCAGAACGATTCCTTTAAAATAATTAAAGCTAGGCAGAGCTTTGAAGATATGGTGAAAATAGAACAAGAATACCTGATATCCGAATAGGTGTGCACCTTAATAGAGCGCGAGAGTCTTTGATGCGCTCTATTAAGGTGCAAAAAATATTACACAATTCCCATCCCGCGCTCGCATCGCGATTAAATGCTGGCATAATTTTTGCATGTTTATAAATATTGCGAGTTAATAGATGAAATCAGTTTTGTGCGATGTAGATTAAAAACATTAATGTAGTAAGTTGGAGAAAAATAAAATGTCAGTAGAGAGTGTCCTGAAAACGTTGAGAGATGAGGATTATCGTTTCGTCGATATCCGATTTACAGATACAAAAGGTAAAGAGCAGCATGTCACTGTACCCACGCATGAGGTGGACGAGGACTTTTTTAAATCTGGAAAGATGTTTGATGGCTCGTCTATTGCCGGTTGGAAAGACATCAATGAGTCAGACATGATTCTGATGCCAGATCCTTCGACCGGGGTGCTTGACCCTTTTTTTGAGGAGAAAACCTACAATATCCGATGCGATGTAGTTGAGCCTTCAACTGGAGAGGGTTACGACCGTTGCCCGAGGTCAATCGCGAAAAGAGCCGAGGAGTATCTAAACTCGTCAGGTATCGGAGATACCGCGTATTTTGGTCCCGAACCTGAATTTTTTATCTTTGACGACGTGAAATGGACGAACGAGATGAAAGGCTCAGGATTTTGCATCGATTCTGACGAAGCTGGTTGGAATTCTAACAAATCATTTGAGGATGGTAATACAGGACATCGTCCTGGCGTCAAAGGAGGCTACTTTCCAGTTCCTCCAGTTGACTCCCTTCATGATATGAGATCTACAATGTGCTCCGTGATGGAAGAAATGGGCGTGGAGGTTGAAGTACATCACCATGAGGTCGCCACAGCGGGGCAATGTGAGATAGGCACTAAATTTGATACGCTTGTGAAACGAGCCGATGCAAATCAAATATTTAAATATTGTGTTCACAATGTAGCCCACGGCTACGGGAAAACCGCGACTTTTATGCCCAAGCCACTAGTTGGTGATAATGGGAGTGGCATGCACGTGCATCAATCTATAAGTAAGGACGGAAAAAATCTATTTGCGGGAGATGGATACGGCAACCTGTCTGAGACAGCATTATATTATATTGGTGGCATTATAAAACATGCGCGTGCCATTAACGCTTTCACCAACGCAAGCACGAATAGCTACAAGAGACTAGTTCCTGGATTCGAGGCACCAACTTTCCTAGCATATTCTGCGCGAAACAGGTCGGCCGCGGTTAGGATACCTTGGGTTGATAGCGAGAGAGCTAGAAGAATTGAAGTCAGATTTCCTGATTCCGCTGGCAACCCATACTTCGCGTTTACAGCTTTGCTGATGGCTGGTCTTGATGGTATAAAGAATAAAATACATCCTGGTGAGCCTCAGGATAAAGATTTGTACGCTGTTGAGACGAATGAATTGACCGGTCTGCCCATCAACGATGAAATTCCGACAGTTTGTTTTTCCTTACACGAGGCTTTAGTTGCTCTAGATGGTGACCGAGACTTTTTAAAGGCCGGAAACGTCTTTTCTGATGCTGCAATTGATGCTTATATTTCATTGAAAATGGAGGAGGTAACGACTATGAGAATGTCGACCCATCCTGCAGAATTCGCGATGTACTATAGTCTTTAAAATCTATAACTCCGAAAGTTGAAAGCCCCCCTAGTTGGGGGCTTCTTTATTATTGAGTGTATATTTCTTACTTGGTCTGATTCTTGCTTGTATATCTAGTAAGGCTTTATTTAAGATAGAGGCGGAAAATGCCGGGGAATAAAGGGAATGTTGTGAAGAAGTGCTGGACTTTTCTGGTTTCTATGCACCAAAATAGTGCGAAATGACGAAAGTAGTCAATAAAGAGTCCGTACAGACACTCGACCTTCTCAATGCACTCTCGACTTCTGTGGTGCTGGTGGATAGATCTCTACGGATTGTCTTGGTGAATGCCGCTGCTCAGGCATTATTGTCTATGAGCGAAATGAAGCTGAAAGGACGTTTGCTTGCTGAATGCTTTCCTGCTCTACCGACACTTCATAAGGCATCGCTCCGCGCGCTGACTGAAGAAAAGTCATTTGTTGAAAGAGATCTAAGATTCAGTTTTCCCGATCGAGAAAAATTGTTTGTAGACTGTAATTTTGCTCCTATTTGGCATAGTGAATCAGAGCCGTCATTCGTGCTGTTAGAGATTTTTAATTTCGCGCGACTAAAGAGCATTCGCCATGATGGTGACTTGTTACAGCAAAATAATGCGGCTAGCGCGTTATTACAAGGCCTAGCCCATGAAGTAAAAAACCCTCTAGGCGGTATCCGAGGTGCAGCGCAATTGCTGGAGAAAGAACTAGCGGACAAGAGCCTTGCGGAGTACACCCAAGTCATTATTGGAGAGGCCGACAGGCTTCGTGGCTTAGTTGATAGAATCAGGGAGCCTCTAGTTATCTTAGAGATAACGAAGGTTAACGTCCATGAGGTGTTAGAGCATGTCCGACTTATCGTCACCACAGAGCATGGTGAGGATATATCAATTCAAGACGATTATGATCCAAGCATACCGGATTTGAGTGCTGATAGAGATAAATTGATCCAAGCTTTTATGAATTTGATGAGGAATGCTGCCCAAGCACTCAGTTCAGAAGGAGGCACAATTACTTTGCGAACGCGCGTACAAGGAAAGTTTACTATTGGCTCTGTGTTACATCGATTAGTGCTTGCGGTCCAAATTATCGACGACGGGCCTGGAATCGATCCTCAACTGCGGTCTAGTATATTTTACCCTCTGGTATCGGGTCGCGCTGAGGGTACCGGATTAGGTTTGTCACTTGCCCAGTCTATGATTAAGCGGCAGGGCGGGATGATTGGTTTTGAAAGTGAGCCAGGTAAAACTATTTTTACTGTTTGGCTTCCTTTAGGAGAGGATAAATGATTATGTCTGACGATGTCTGGATTGTTGACGATGATCGAGCTATAAGGTGGGTGCTGGAGCGGGCACTGAGTAAGGAAGAGTTTTCGACTCGAAGCTTCGAGACAGCTGATACCGTGTTATCTGCCCTCATACAAACTCAACCCGCTGTAGTCATTACTGACATTAGGATGCCTGGTACAGATGGTCTCGCCTTGCTTAAAACGCTGCAACAGAAGTTTCCTCATGTACCTGTGATTGTAATGACTGCTTACGGTGATTTAGATCATGCAGTAGCAGCCTTTCAAGGAGGTGCCTTTGAGTATATGCCTAAGCCTTTTGATATCGACGATGTCATTTCGATTGTCCGAAGAGCAATAAGGAAAGGTGAAGAAAAATCGAATCGAGAGCCTACGGTAAATACGTCCCCGGAGGTTTCAGGTATTGTTGGTTCTAGTCTTGCGATTCAACAGGTATTTAAAACTATTGGGCGTCTGTCGAACTCTCACATGACGGTTATGATTACAGGTGAGTCTGGTTCGGGAAAAGAGCTCGTTGCGAGGGCGCTGCATCGACATAGTCCTAGGGCAGAGACGTCTTTTATTGCCTTGAACACTGCAGCTATACCTAGCGAGCTGCTCGAGTCTGAACTATTTGGCCATGAAAAAGGCTCTTTTACTGGCGCGACTGGTAAGAGGATTGGCCGTTTTGAACAGGCGGATAATGGGACTTTATTTTTGGATGAAATTGGTGATATGCCTTCTGACTTGCAGACTCGACTGCTTCGAGTTTTAGCTGATGGGAAATTTTATAGAGTGGGAGGTACTCAGGCAGTAAGTGTTGATGTTAGAGTAATAGCGGCTACGCACCAAGATCTAGAGTCCTTAGTCGAAACTGGTCGCTTTCGAGAAGATCTCTTTCATCGGTTGAATGTGATTCGCTTAGAGCTGCCAGCTCTAAGGGACAGGACAGATGATATAAATGAACTATCCAATCATTTCTTTAAAAATATAGCTGCGGAACTGCATACTAATGTAAAAATATTCAGTAGTGATGCGATTAAAATCATGCAAAGTTACAGGTGGCCAGGCAACGTTAGGCAGTTGGAAAATATTTGCCGACGTGCAATGGTAATGGCTAGCACGCATGAGATTGATGTAGAAGACCTTCCTGATGAGCTAAAAGCAGGCCAAGCCGATAAAGATGGTGAGCATAGTTTGGTTTCTTGGGAGGAGGCTCTCAGACGTCAGGCCAGAGAGCACCTGGAACAAACTGACTTTTCGCCATTGATGTCCGATCTTGTGCCACGTTTTGAATTGGTTCTGATAAAGGCGGCTCTAGCAAAGACTTCTGGTAGACGGCAAGAAGCTGCTCGGTTACTAGGTTGGGGTCGCAATACTTTGACCCGTAAAATAAAAGAATATGAATTGAACTGTTAGAGTTTCTAGCTATTGCTTTTTAAGCGATTCGGCGATCATCGGCGCGAAGTATGTCAGGATTCCAGCGGCGCCAGCTCTTTTGAAAGCTAATAAAGATTCTGTTGCTGCCGATTGCTGATCTAGCCAACCACGCTCAACCGCCGCTTGGATCATAGAGTACTCTCCACTTACCTGGTACGCAAAAGTAGGTACTGAGAATTCAGCTTTTATTTTTTGTAAAACATCCAGGTAAGGCATTCCAGGTTTAACCATTATCATGTCTGCCCCTTCAGCTATATCTAGACCAGCCTCTCTTATTGCTTCGTCACTGTTCCCAGGATCCATTTGATACGATTTTTTATTCCCCTTCAT
>DGOV01000123.1 GCA_002390205.1 Proteobacteria bacterium UBA4457
AATGTCCTTGTAGGTGCTAGACCACGCTCAGTAGTATTCAGTAATGACAGTCAAATTATCTATGTAACCGCCGAAATTGGCGGAGAAGTAAAAAAGATAGCGGCAGATACGGGCACCCTAATAAAGAAAACGACACTTCCCGATCAGAACGCAAAACCGAAAGATGTACTTCTCAGCCGAGATGGCAAAAATCTATACGTCGCGGGTGGTCGTGCCAATAAGATTTTCATTCTTGACGCCGAAAGCCTAGACCATAAAAACAGTATCCCAGTAGGGAAAAGAGTTTGGGGTCTAGCACTGAGTCGCGATGGATCGACCTTATACACAACCGATGGCTTGGACCACCAAGTCACCGTAATCGATACCAAATCAGAAAAAGTTAAAGCTGTAATCAAAGTAGGGAAATTTCCTTGGGGTATAGCACTTGACGACTAGCTAGATTGAAATGAGTAGGCAAGAATTTATTTCTTGCTTTCTCCTTCACTAAATTTTTTATTTTGCTCTTCTGTAGCTGGAGATTGGTGAAGTTTTTTCCATTCGTCATATGGCATGCCGTAAATTTCCTCACGAGCCGAATCATAATCCATGTCTATCGAACGCTTCTCTGCCTCAGATCGGTACCACTTGGAAAGGCAATTCCGACAAAATCCAGCTAGATTCATCAGGTCAATATTTTGCACATCGGTGTGCTCACGTAAATAATCTCTTAAGTAACGAAAAGTAGCCGCTTCTATTTCGGTTTTTTTCTGTTTATCCATCGATATCAGCTCCTGCAATTTTAGATCTTATAAGTTTCTTATATGACTTCTATAATCGTTAACACACGCTACGGCACCGCAGCCATCACTGTTTTAATAGACTTCATAGTCCCTTCGCACTTTATGCTCATAAGTTATTGATCTTATGCTAATTCAGTGCTTAAATACTAGCACGTTTACCGATAGGCTATTTAGGCTTATCAAACGATTCTAATTTTAGGTGGAGAAATAACATGGCGTGGGAAGCACCAACATATCAAGATATACGTTTAGGATTTGAAGTAACGATGTATATAAATAATCGTTAATTCTGCCACACAATAAAAAAGGGACTCAGGTCCCTTTTTTATTGTGTGCGATTCCTACCATGGTCTGATGCGGCGCAAAGCCACCATGCCATCTCGAATGACATGACTGATAGCCCCTCCGATATGCAAAAAAATTAACAGCAGCAGTAAGCAGGAGCTAAATTGGTGAACGCTTGTAAAAAATTCATTAACGACGACGTTCTTGCTGGCCCAAGAAGGCAGCATTAGACCAAATAGCTTTGTACTATATCCGCTAAAAGATGAAGACAGATAGCCCGTCATTGGCTGGATAAAAAGTAACATATAAAACCCGGAGTGAACCCTACTGGCAAACCACTGCTGCCATGGCTTGACTGTTTTAGGAAAAGGCGGCGGAGTATGTCTATATCTCCACCAAAGTCTTAGCAACATAAGGAAAAAAAGACTAAGGCCTAAAGATTTGTGCAAAGCAAAAAAATACCCTCGCTCAGCACCTCTTGGCAAATCAGTCATAAACCAACCAACACAAAAAAGCGCAGCGACTAGGGCTACTATCAGCCAGTGTAATAGCCCTGCTGTCTTTGTATAATTGGGTAATTTATTTACAGTCATAGTATTGTTCCATCATCTATTAATGCTTATTGAGTACACATGAAAGCTAGGAGACTCGCATATCAACCGCTCACTACAATTTTACAGAATTATATTATTATATTGATGACCTTTATCCCATCTATTAACGCGTCTTTTGTCGCCGTAATATTGACTTGGATGACATTGTTTTTAACTGTTCTTCCAGAAAGAACATACAGCGCCGATCAGTATCGCGTCGAAGTCGATAAAACGCGTCGCACTCTGACATTGTCAAACGCATTAGGCGAGGTTGTCAAAGAATTTAAGGTTGCTTTGGGCCGTGGAGGATTGGGTCATAAGAAGGCACGGGGAGACGGCATTACGCCTTTAGGCTCTTACATTGTGGTGGGCTTTAAGGAAAAAAGCGATTTTCATTATTTCATCAGATTAAATTATCCTAATAATAGCGATGCTCTTGACGCTTATCGGAACAATACTATCACTTTTGAACAATTACAAAAAATACTGCATGGCAATGTCTCAGGAGAGACCCCGCTTCAGAATACAGGTCTTGGAGGTGCTATTGGACTTCATGGAATAGGCGATGAGACTGATGAAAAGCTTCTAATGCACAGTAGGCTAGACTGGACTCAAGGTTGCATAGCGTTAAAGAACGACGAGATTGAACAACTGAGGCCTTTTCTTACCTTGGGCGTACATGTTGTAATAAAAGAATAATCAGACCGTCACTAGCGCAAGGAGTCATTTATGGTCGAGAATTCTTACGACAGCCATCGATATTTCTTGATGTGGTTAATCGCCCTAGGAGTGATTCAGTTCTTTGTTTTTCTCGGTTTCGATAAAGGTTATCTTGCTGTCGCATTCGAGAATGATCAAAGCCATATTACAAAAGTTATAGCCGGTATATTTTTATTTGGTTCTATTCACTGTGGGCTACGACTAAAACAACTGTGTATAGAGTTAAATGTAGTTATTTCTTTAGAAGAAAAATTACTAGCCATAGATCGTTATGCACGTAAAGATCTTTATGATTTTAGCGTCGCCACAAAAGGTATTAGCTCTGATTACCTAAAAAAATTATCTATTGATGACGCCAGCCAAAGTCATTCAACTACTATCAACTCCGCAACAGAAGTATTAATCGCTCAAGCTAAAAGAGGCCATGAGTCAGCCTGGTTTTTAGTGGATCTTCTCATCAAGTTTGGTTTGTTAGGGACCATCATTGGCTTTATTTTAATGCTTAGCTCTCTGAGTGAGGCCGACACGCTCGATATTCAGACAATGCAGATAGTACTCAAGGACATGAGCGGTGGTATGGGCACGGCTTTATATACGACATTACTGGGACTATCGAGCAGTCTATTACTCTCAGGCCAATACCTTTTAATGGATAAATGTGCAGACGATCTAATAGAACGATTACTTAATATTACTAGTCTAATCTCTAATAAAGAGTAGGCACAGAAGCAGTGGCATTCAGTAACGCATGGAAAAAAAAGCGCGGTAGTACCGATCCATTCACAGATTTATTGTTCAATGCGTTACTTGGGTTTACCTACTTATTCCTTATAGCAGTGATGTTTATGAACCCTGTAGCTGAGACTGGAGTCATAGAGGCCAAAGCCGAATATATCATAGCGTTAAATTGGCCTGATAATGACCCCAATGACATAGATATTTGGGTAGAAGACCCGGTCGGAAATATTATTTGGTTCAAAAACAGAGAGGCCGGATTAGTACACCTCGACCGAGATGACCGAGGAAATATCAATGACCTCATAAAATTTAATGAGCAACAAGTTAGCAATCCTTTAAACCAAGAACTAGTGACTATAAGAGGGGTAGTTCCAGGTGAGTATGTAGTTAATATTCACTATTACGAGACTGTTACCAACACTCCAGTTGATGTGTCGGTAAAGATTTCCCGCGTAAACCCTACTCTTGAAGTAGCTTATTATGGGAAAATGACCCTTGAGAAAAAAGGTGTTGAAAAAACAGCCGTGAGATTCCACATCTCAAATCAAGGAAATATTGAACACATTAATAAAATAGAAAAAAGCATTCTGCTTTTATGAGAAAATTTAGGAGCTGAATCGTGACTTTAAGTGTTCTTGGCCTCACTCTATCATACGTTGCAATGGCTATTCTTTTACTTGTTTTTTTACAGTATACGATTCTTCATTGGGGACAAAAAGCAGCGGCAATAGTAATTATTTCCGTCTTGTACTTCGTGGTTTACACTTCGTATTCTGAACTCTTAGGTTGGCCAGCTGACAGTCCTCTACCTACACACTTTAAGTACCATTATTCTGTAGTAAAGGAACCATCAAAAAGCGATCCAGCCAGAGCCGGTTCTATTTACATTTGGATTACCGACCTCGACACAGAACAAGGCTCCCAAGAACCTCGCGCTTATAAGGTCGCTTACTCTCAAAAAAATCACAAAAAAATAGAGCTCGCCCAAAAAAAGACACAAAAAGGGATTAAACAACTCGGAGAAGTCGTAAAGGAGAAAAAATCTGGTGGGATTGGAGATGTGCTTGAAAAAGGTAGTGTTACATTAAATTTTTATGATATAGCAGGCACGAAAGCCAATCATAAATAAAGTTAGGAAACTTTAATGTCTTGTTCATAGATAGACAGCCTCAAACTGAAAGAAAAGCCAACCTCCCCCTCTTCTGCTAAATATTTTCTGCTTATTCCATAGCCGCAGACAGCGACAATCTCGTCACCATTTTTTATGATCGGGATAAAAGCTCTCTCCCATGGAGGGACATTCCATTGTTGAAAAAGTTTTTTTAAATCATGGTGGAAGGCACTTCTAGCTGGCTGAAATTTTTCTCCACCTTTTCGAAAGCCTATTTTGATAGACTGATGTGAAATCTTGTTGGGATCTAGAACTTCACGTCCAGCTTTTTTTCCGACCTCCAACTCTCCCCAGGGCATAGACACAGATAGTCCGGTCCAACCAAGTGAAGGGCAGGTAGATAGGGGTAATTTATGCATTAAATAGATCTGAGTACGATACAGTCTAACTTCAACTCCGCCCCATCTAACGACGGGGCTTCGCTTACGAGTTGAATTCAAAATCCCTAGAATCGCGAGCACATGACTTTCTCTGGGTACTGGAAAGTCACTCCGTTCCAACAACCTTTTTATTAAAAACCCATGAAGAGACTCAGGAAAAAATTTAAAAATCCGTACCGAATAAATACCCTCAGAAATAACACATTCCTTAATTTTAGGATCAAAAATTTGGTTCAGCCCATCAACAATTTCTAGCTGCCTAAGTCCAACACGATATATCCCCTCGAGAGCCGAAGGATAAATTTTCTCTAACGCTGGCAGCCCAGCTTTTCTAATATTATTTCGTAGGTACTTATCTGATAAATTGCTAGAGTCTTCTACCCATTTTAATTTTTTTTCAAGCGCATAATCTTTTATACACTCTGCTGAAAAATTCAACAAAGGACGCATCAAAGAACCTTGACCAAAGCTGCGTACTTCTCTCATACCTTTCAGACCATGAGGCCCAGCACCTGACATTGCATGATGAATAATTGTTTCAACTTGATCGTTCTTATGGTGAGCCGTGAGTAATACACTATTGGCATCAACATGCCTCTCCAGAACTTCATAACGTGCATTTCTAGCCCATGCCTCTTCACTTTGCTTAGCCTTACGAAGGGCGGTAACTCGAACAACAGAGCACTTAATATTATAAAGGCTAGCTATTTCCTTACAGTGAGTACCCCATTCTAAGCTTGAAGGACTCAAGCCATGATCAACATGGATTAAAGACAGGGAAATATTTTCACTTTCTCTGACGTAAGATACAACCAAATCGAGCAGCACAGAGCTGTCGAGTCCGCCGCTGTAAGCCACAACAAGTCGAGAGCTGCGTAAGTTTTTAATCTTCTTTAAAAGATGGGCCCGGAAAGTTTCAAACGTTAAATGAGTCTTCACTACATTTTGACTAAAACCAGCTTGTTATTAGCTGTTTTTTTCCTTGTATTGACCAATTGAGGCGATACGTGTTCGGCGCGCTAGCACCAGCGTATCAGGAGACATTGGTAAGAGTGTCTTCAACTCTTGCGCTATGACAGATCTAAGACTTGCCATCGCAGAATCGGGTTCACGGTGTGCACCCCCTAAAGGCTCCTCGATAACTCTATCTATTAAACCTAATTGCAACAAAATAGGAGCGGTTATACCCATCGCTGCAGCTGCGTCCGGGGCTTTATCAGCACTTTTCCACAAAATAGAAGCGCATCCCTCGGGTGAAATGACAGCATAGGTTGAATACTGCATCATTAACACGCGATCTGCTACGCCTATGGCCAAGGCACCTCCGGAACCGCCTTCCCCTATGACGCTTGCGATAATCGGCGTTTTCAAACCAGACATCACCAACAAATTCCGAGCAATTGCCTCGCTTTGACTCCGTTCTTCGGCTTCAATGCCAGGGAAAGCCCCTGGTGTATCGATAAACGTCAAGACAGGCAAACGATGTCTTTCTGCTAGCTCCATTATTCTCAAAGCCTTTCTATATCCCTCTGGTTTTGGCATTCCAAAGTTTCTTCTTAAATTCTCTTTAGTGCCGCGACCCTTTTGGTGTCCGATGAAAGCGACTCCTAAGCCATCAAACTTCCCGAGGCCACTCACGATAGCTGGGTCATCAGAAAAAGCCCTATCTCCGTGCAACTCATGAACTTCGTCAAATAATTTTTCAACATAATCAAGAGTAAAAGGCCGCTTCGGATGCCGAGACAGTTTCGAAATTTGCGAGGCACTTAGTTTCGAGAAAATTTGGGTTGTAAGCTCCGCCGAACGGTCGCTCAACCTTTCAATTTCTTCGGAAATGTTTAGCAGAGGGTCATGGCCAATTAGCCGCAGCTCGTCTATCTTAGCCTCTAACTCAGCAATAGGTTGTTCAAAATCTAAAAAATCCAAATTGACCTGCGAGGATCCGGTGCTTGTGTTGCTCATGGCATTATTTTAGCTGTAAAAACACAAAGATAGAACTAATACTCGACATTTACTTCACATACCCCGACGGTTGAGTTCAATTTATCGAGCAGTTCATCGTTTAGACAAACGCTCCATTTTTCTGGGAGGTTCAAACGAGTCTTAGCTTCATCACTTGTATACTCGACAAACACTGAAATCAGACCGCTTTCATTAGTCAAAATATCTCCTAGCTCCTCAAGCAGTTCTTTGTTGATCATTTCGTTAGTGACTGACAAGACCAAACCAGTTGCTAATTTATTTCTGGTTTCGTCGATACTACGGATCCCAACTGCTTCTACTCGAAACTCTCCAGAATATTTGTCTTCCCCACAGGAGGCATCTACAACGACAATACGGTCAACCGAAAGTTTGCTTATATTTTGTTCATAGATTTCGTTATAGACAACGACTTCTACTCGAGCACTTCCGTCATCAAGCAAAACAATAGCCATTCTACCGCGCCGAGTTTTTATTAATCTCACTGAATTTATCATACCGGCAATCATTTTATTTCCAGACGAAAGTAAAGCTAGCTCACAAACTGGAAAGCGGGCAAATTCTTCTTTATAGCGGTTGATAGGGTGACCGCTTAGGTAAAGCCCAAGAGTCTCTTTCTCGTATTTCAAAATCGTCTCTTTCGACCACTCTAAGGCATCTGTTTTAGCTATGATTTCCCTCAGTCCAGCATCATTTTTTTCGGTGGGGAGATGAGCGACTCCAAACAAGTCATTTTGACCTGAGCTTGTATCTCTAGCGGCTTGATCTGTGGCTTTCAAGACTCGGTCAATATCTTCCATAAGCATGTAGCGCGGAACATCAAGGCTGTCAAGCGCGCCCGATTTGATAAGAACTTCCAGTGCTTTGCGATTAATCCGTTTGGAATAGTTCCGTCGACAGAGGCTCATTAAATCCTTGTACGGGCCTTGATTAGAACGCTCTAAGACGATGCCCGAAATAATGCCTTCGCCCAAACCTTTAATTGCACCCAAACCATAAAGAATGGTCTTTGTGTCTTTAACAGTGAATCGAAAAATACAGCAATTAACATCGGGAGAAATGACTTCGAGATCCATTTTTCGACATTCTTCAATAATGCGAACTACTTTATCGGTAGTATCCATGTCGGCAGACAAAACTGCCGCCATAAACGCCGCTGCATGGTGCGTTTTCAGCCATGCAGTTTGATATGCTAGGAGTGCGTAAGCTGCTGAATGGGATTTATTAAATCCATATCCTGCAAATTTTTCCATCAAATCGAAAATTGCCATGGAATCCTTTTTCTCAACCTCATTGATAGCAGCGCCTGCTAGAAAGCTTTCTCTTTGAAAAGCCATTTCTTCAACTTTCTTTTTACCCATCGCTCTGCGTAACAAGTCCGCAGCGCCTAATGTATAACCTGCCAAAACTTGGGCTATTTCCATAACCTGCTCTTGGTAAAGAATCACCCCATTAGTGACGTTCAATATTGGCTCTAAGGCCGGGTGAAGATACTTCACAGCGGCACGGCCGTGTTTTCTTTCAATAAAATCATCAACCATTCCTGACTGCAATGGTCCAGGCCTAAAGAGTGCTACCAATGCTATTAAGTCATCAAACTTATCAGGCTGTAATCGCCTTATCAAATCTTGCATTCCTTTAGACTCTAGCTGAAAAACAGCAGTAGTTTCACCACTTTGAACCATCTCAAAGGTCTCTTTGTCATCAAGTGGTATCCGCAGAATAACTATTTTCTCCTGTTCATTTTTCTCCAAGACTGAATTTATATCCTTTAATGCCCAATCAATGATGGTTAAAGTTCTCAGGCCAAGAAAATCAAACTTAACCAAGCCAATTGCTTCAATATCGTTCATGTCAAATTGGCTGACGACACTCTCACTACCCTCTTCACAATATAACGGCATAAAATCGGTTAAGTCTGTAGGTGCTATAACAACCCCTCCAGCATGTTTTCCAGCATTTCTTGCCAATCCTTCGAGCTTTTTCGCCAGGTCGAATACGCTTCTTACATCCTCCTCGCTCGCATACCGAGTCGATAACACAGGCTCTTCGATTAGCGCTTTTTCCAAAGTCATTTCCAGCTCAAAAGGAATCAACTTTGCTAGCTGATCTATGAAACCATAAGGGAAACCCAAGATACGCCCGACATCACGAAGCACCCCTTTTGCAGCCATTTTACCGTATGTGATGATTTGGGAGACTTTCTCTCGACCATATTTTTGCGAGACGTAATCAATCACTTCGTCTCTTCTTTCCATACAAAAATCAATATCGAAATCAGGCATAGATACGCGCTCAGGGTTAAGGAAGCGTTCAAAGAGCAGGTCATACTCGATAGGGTCCAATTCTGTAATTCCCAGAGCAAATGCTGCCAATGAGCCTGCACCAGAACCTCGCCCAGGACCCACTGGAACACCATTTAGCTTTGCCCATTCGATAAAATCAGACACAATCAGAAAATATCCTGAAAATCCCATTTCAACAATGACGGAAAGCTCTCTGTCCAAGCGATTCGCATATTGGTTAACAATCGACGAATCAGACGCGTCAGCTATAACAGCTTTAGTGTCAAATCGATTACTCAATCCCTCATGAGTTTTGTGCCTCAACAGGTCGTTGACATTACCCCCTTCAGGTACCGGGTATTCAGGTAAGTGATAAGTCTTGAAGTCAAATTCTAAATTACATTGCAACGCTATATTTACTGTATTCGATACTGCGGAAGGCACGTCTTCAAATAACGTGATCATTTCTTCCTCAGTTCTTAAGTATTGCTCTGCGCTATAGAGTTTTGGACGACGAGGGTCTGATAGCATCCGTCCTTGCTGAATACAAACTCGTGCCTCATGCACTTCATAATCGTCTGCATTTATAAATCTGACATCGTTAGTAGCAACCAAAGGTATCGCCAGATGCTCAGCAACTAACGCCACTTCTTGTAAGTAAGCTTCTTCGCCGGACCTACCTGTGCGAAAAATCTCTAAATAGTATCTCTCTCCGATTAGATCTTGCCACTTCGCTGCGGACCGCAGCATTCTTTCATTGTTTCCTGCGAGAAAAGCTAGACCAACATCACCACTTATCCCTCCCGAAAGACAAATAATCCCGGTAAGCTGAGAGATAGTTAGCCAATCTTCATGCACCATAGGAATCCCCCTATGCTGACCTTCTCGGTATGCTCTCGTTAATAAAACACTTAAGTTTTTATAACCCAAATTATTTTGGCACAGGAAAACAATTTTATATGGCTTACCCGTGTTCTCAGAGTCAACCACCCATAGTTCAGCACCTATTATAGGTTTAATGCCCGCTGACATCGCAGATCTAAAAAACTTGGAGCTAACGAATACATTCGATTGATCAGTTAATGCAATCGCAGCCGTTCCATTAAGCGTGCAATGAGAAATTAGCTCTGGAATACGTACTAACCCATCGACTAATGAATATTCGCTATGTAGATGGAGGTGGACAAATTTAGGTGACATTTTAATTGCCCTCTAAACACGTAAACTTATGCAGCGGTTTAAAAGACATTCGATGTTCTAAGGACGGGCCGTAAGTCTCGATAGCCAACTTATGCGCCGCAGTTGGATAGCCCTTGTGTTGTGCAAACCCATAGTATGGATACTTTACATCTAATTCTCGCATGATTCGATCGCGCGTTACTTTAGCAATGATGGAGGCTGCGCCAATGGCATCTATCAAGGAGTCACCTTTTATAATACTTTGCGACAAAAAAGGGGTTCTAGGACAAAATTTTCCATCTACAAGTAGTTGGGACGGGTCAAAACCCATATTAATTACAGCTCGTTGCATGGCCAAAAGCGTTGCTACGTGTATATTGAGTGCGTCAACTTCCTTCGCTGAAGCCATACCGATACCAATAGCTTTGGCTGAGGCGCGGATCTCTATATATAAGCGTTCCCTCTCTGATTCTCTTATTGTCTTCGAATCCCCTATGCCTTTAATTGAATACTGTCCCAATACTACGCTAGCAGCGACCACTGGCCCTGCTAGGGGACCTCTCCCTGCTTCATCGACCCCTGCGGTATCCTCATCCACTTGCCATGGGAGGTCAGCAACCATTTTTTATAAGCTGAGACACGATCTCCGCAGCATTCTCAGAATTGTCAATTAGTGAACGGTGAATAATTTCTGCAGAACGGGAAAAAACTTCTATATTTTTATCATTCTCAAGGTAGTACAAAACAGTTCGGGAAAGGTTTTCAGCAGTCATTTCGGATTGAATATACTCAGGAACCAGATCACTATCCGAAAGAATGTTAGGCAAAGCAATCTTCTCGACGGTGATCATTTTTTTCAAAAAATAATAGCTAACTGGGGACGTCCGATACCCTACAACCATGGGGGTACGACATAGCAATGCCTCAAGCGTCACAGTTCCAGATGCGACAATCGCAGCGTCAGCAGCAGTCAACAATTCACGGGAGTTCCTTACATAGACGCCAAAGCTCTGCCCCCGGCAAGCTGCCTCTGCAAGTTTTCTGTGATCATCATTAACCACGCCTATAACGACCTGGACCGACTCTTTAGCTCTCGCCACGATTCTAGCTGCAGCAATAAAGACAGGTAAATGCCTAGCAATCTCTTGGGACCGACTTCCTGGCATTATAGCTAACACTGGCCTACTTTCATCTAGTCTCAATGTTTGCTTAGACAACAGCTTTGGAGGGTGGAGTGGCAGCTGTTTCGCCAATGGATGTCCGACAAAATTAGTATTTATTCCATACTTAAGAAAGAATGCCCGTTCAAAAGGGAAAACAGCTAGCAACCGATCAATCGATTGTTTTAATTTTCGAGTACGATGTTCTCTCCATGCCCAGGTCTGAGGGCAGACGTAATGAACTACAGGGATACCTCTAGTTTTCAATTTCTTTTCGATGTAGAAATTAAAATCAGGGACATCTATCCCAATAAAAACGTCTGGTGGATTATCAACAAAGGAAGTTATCAGTCTATCCCTCAATTTAGACAGCCGCGGCCAATTACGCACCACTTCGAGTAATCCCATGACAGATAGCTCGGAAATACTTGCTTCCGCCACGCATCCGTTTTTCAACATCTCAGGACCCGCCATCCCTCGAAAAGTTGCATGTGGATAAATAGATTTGATATCACTAATTAATGCAGCCCCTAGACGATCTCCAGACTCCTCACCGGCTACAATTCCAATCGAAAGGTTCAGCTCATTCATTCCTCTCAGTCTCTGGCTCAAATGGACTAACTAGGACAAACGTAGTTATATTTCAACGAACGATTCCTCGGGTCGACTCCATCACGAATCTATGGATTTTTGCAACTACTGGACTTGCTCCCAACTCTTTCTCTAATTCTTCTAATGCGTTACTAGTCGTGAGACTGCGGCGATACATAATCCGATAGCTCTTCTTTACCGCTTCGATATCCTCCTGACCAAAACCTCTTCTCTTCATGCCAACTTTGTTAATCCCACGAGCACGCGCGGTATTTCCTGAGACCATAACAAACGGAGGTATGTCTTTCACAATAATGGTGGAAATTGCGGAAAAACTACTTTCGCCCAACCTACAGAATTGGTGAACACCAGTAAAGCCGCCGAGAATCGCGTAATCATTTATTTCTACGTGTCCAGCAAGCGTAGAATTGTTCGCCATAATACAGTGGCTACCGATGAAACAGTCATGAGCAATATGACAGTAACCCATTATCCAGTTATCTGATCCTACCTTAGTAACGCCACCTCCAAGTGCGGTGCCACGGTTAATACTGCAGTATTCGCGGATAGTGTTTCCATCGCCGATCTCTAATCGCGACTCTTGACCATCTTCGTTATATTTCTTATCTTGCGGGTCATCACCCACGCTACAAAACGAGTGGATAGTATTATTAGACCCGATAACCGTCGGGCCTTTTATATTACAATGGGAGTGAATTTTCGTACCTTCTCCAACAATTACTCCCGGTCCAATATATGTCCAAGGGCCTATTTCGGCACCAGGCGCAATAGAAGCACTCGGATCAACTGACGCAAGCTCACTTATCAACTGTCGGTCGCTCTTTCTGTCGTCATCAGCTCAGCAGTGGCAACAAGATTACCGTCTACCTTAGCCGTAACGTCAAACTTATAGACTCCCCGTAGCTGTTTTGTCAGCGTCGCCTCTAGAATCAACTGGTCTCCAGCCGTAACCGGCTTCTTAAAGCGCGCTTTATCGATACCCACTAAATAGTAGACATTCCCCGTCTCACTTATCGCTTTATTAGAGTAAAAAGCCAACATGCCGGTAGCTTGAGCCATAGATTCCAATATGAGCACCCCGGGCATAATCGGATGGTCAGGAAAATGACCCTGAAAAAAGGGCTCGTTTATAGTGACGTTTTTAATTGCCTTAATTGACTCAAAAGGCTTACACTCCAAAACTCTATCTATAAGTAGCATCGGATAACGATGAGGCAACGTTTTTAAAATTGACGTTATATCTAAATTTTCCATCAAGCACCTATTAATAAGCAATCACGTTTCAGCCCCACGGGCGGCCCACCGACCTTGGCAGTCTCACGCGACAACTTTTCCCCTATAGCAATTGATACGGTTGACTGTCACGCAAGCTGACGCCAACCACGCACAACAACTAAATTATTTTTTTAAGAGCTCAATTACTAAGTTTGAGATATCCGCTTTCGAACTAGCATACGGTACATTCGCTAAAACAAGGTCGTAGCCATTTTCTTCAGCCACCGTAACTAGAGCTTCTCCTATGAGCTTTTGAACTTTCCCCATTTCTTCATTACGACGGAAATTGATATCCTCTTGGAAAGTTGTCATGTCACGTTTTAACTCGCGAGTCTTGTTAGCAATGTCTCTGTTAATTCTTTCGCTTTCGCTTTCGCTCATAATAGCGCCATCTTTAGCTAAGCGGTCTTGGAGCTCTTTTAAAGCTTGCTGTGCTGCGACTAAATCTCTATCTCGAGTCGCAAACTCTTTTTCGAGTATTTTCCTAGCCGCATCGGCTTGAGGAGCAGACTGAAGTATTTCGTCCGGCTTAACGACCCCAATTTTTAGTTCCACTGCATAAACAGATTGTACTGCTACAGACAATGCAAATGCGGATATCAAAGACAACATAAATTTATTTTTCACCTGAACACTCCAAATAAGAATAGATAGCTAACAAAAAAGACGGTAGAGAGCACTTTTCGCTGCATACACGCAATTGTGTCATATCTCGCCACGAAAGTGGAACCTCTAGTCCATTAATACAATTAATACTGTGCACCAAAGTTAAACTGAAACTTCTGAACTTCATCGTACCACTCGTCTCTCAACGGGAACGCGTAGCTTACAGCTAGCATCCCAAATGGAGACATCCAGGAGGCAGAAACTCCGGTTGACATCCTCATGTCTGAGAACGAAAAGTTTTTGCTCATAGCCAGCGGCTCCCCATCCGCACCTCGCACAAAATCACCTGTGTTTTCAACGAAGCTATAACCACTGTCACTCCAGACATTACCTGCGTCAATAAATCCAGAAAACCTTACAGATTTAAATTCGGCCAAGGCTGGCACTGGAATCAAGACCTCAGCATTAAAGACTACGGTGGTATGTCCCCCCAATGCGCGGCCATATAAGTCCTGGGGCCCCAAGGAGTGCTCATCAAACCCGCGCACAGTCCTAGGACCTCCGGCATAAAAATTCTCAAAGAAAGGCAGCTGACTCGTCCCTCCATAGGCTTCACCATAACCAACATGCCCCTTAAGAAGGCCAGTGAAACCTTTTCCTAAAGGACTGTATATCCTTCCATCATATTCCATTTTCCAATATTTAAGATCCCCTCCTGGTAAAGCGGCAATCGCCTGTATACGTTGCAACACGCCCCTATCCGGAAATATGCCGTCATTACGAGTATCGTAAGAATAAGACGTATTAAATTTTATACTGTTGTACTTATTCCCTTCTTGTCTCATGAAGGTAGCGATTATTGGATCGAGTAAATTGGGATCCGTATTAATTTCCGTTTGTTCAAAAGAAAGGCCAGTCATTATGTGATTATGTTCCGTGATCGGCAGCCCAAGCTTCACTCCCAATGAAATGCTTTCAGTTTCATACCTTGAAACTCGACGACGACCAGCATCGCTCTTGCTGTACATGACATCGAATCCCCTAGCAACTCCATCTTCAGTCCAGAAAGGGTCCATGTACCCTAGTCGGAATGTCTTTTGAATATCACTGTTATTAAAGGCGAAATTAACGCTCTTTCCGCTTCCTAGAAAATTGTTCTGATTGACATTGGTATTCAGAATAAACCCAGCCGACTGGGAAAACCCAAAGCCCAGCATTAGATTGCCCGAAGGTCTCTCTACTACTGTAAAGTTAACATCTACTTGATCAGGAGTGCCTTCGACCGCGGGCGTTTCGACCGCGACATCCTCAAAATAACCGAGTCTTCTGAGACGCGTCTTACTCCGTTCAATTTTTTTAGTCGAGATCCAGCCACCCTCTAACTGTCTCATCTCTCTTCTCATAACTTCGTCGCGGGTCTTTGCATTTCCGAAAAAGTTCACGCGCCTAACGTAGGTACGCTGACCGGGATCTATAAAGTAAGTAATATCAACTGTACCCGTGTCTTCGTTAATTTGAGGTATTGCGTTACAGTTAGCAAAAGCATACCCCTCATTCCCAAGCCTATCAGTCACATTCTTACTGGTAGCCGTCAACGCCTTACGAGAGAAAACCATTCCTTTACGCGTAAATACCCATCTAAACAACTCTGTCGGGGCTACAATCAAAGTTCCTGACAGTTTCACGTCCCCTATTAGATACCTGTCTCCCTCATCGATATTAATGGTGATATATACATCCGATTTATCTGGCGTTATGGATACTTGCGTTGAGTCTATTGAAAAATTGATGAACCCAGTATCCAAATACAATGAACGTAAAGTCTCGAGATCCCCTGAAAGTTTCGACTTAGAATACTGGTCATCTTTTCTAAACCAACTAAGCATATTTGTAGTATTTAGCTTGAACAGCTCCTTGAGCTGCTCCGTTTCAAATGATTTGTTTCCGATTATATTGATTTGTTTGATTTTAGCTGATGGGCCCTCTGAAATGTTGAAGTGAATAGCAACGGCTTCGTCTCCTGTAGGGATTACTTCTGTATCTAGTTTTACAGCGTATTTCCCATTCGCGAAATACTGTCGCTTAAGCTCTTGTATAACTTTATCTAATTTGGCGTCATTAAAGACCTCCCCTTCGGCAAACCCTGCCTCTGCGAGACCTTTTTCGAGATCTTCAGTCTTAATCGCGCTGTTGCCCTCAAAAACCAGCGCAGCTATCGTTTCACGTTCTATAATGGTTACTACTAGGACATCTCCGTCTCTATCTAACCTGACATCTTTGAACAGTCCTGTCTTATAGAGTGCACGTATAGCATCCCGCGCTCGGCGCTCATCAACCGTATCACCTATAGCAATTGGTAATTTATTGAAGATCGCACCTGCTGATATTCGGTCGAGCCCCTCCACGCGAATATCATCAACCACAAATGTCTCAACCGCCAATGCGCTTGCCATACTGAGTGTTAACAGAAGCCCTAAAATGTTTCGGGATATTCTAAATCGCATAATATTTTTCTTACTTTTTATCTTGTACCCATCAACAATTATTGAAGACGCACGAGATCGTTATAAAATGCAGTCCCCATCAGTGCGATTAGTAAAACAAAACCAATCTGCTGCCCTATTACCTGAACACGCACTGACACGGGTCGCCTACTTACAAATTCTATCAGGTAGTAGAGCAAGTGTCCTCCATCAAGCATCGGTATTGGCAAAAGATTTAAAATCCCTAAACTAATGCTTATCAATGCCAAAAACTCTAAAAAGCGGGCGAGCCCCATCCCCGCTGATTGACCGGCATATTGCGCAATTGAAACAGGGCCACTTAGGTTTTTTGGCGAGATCTCTCCTGAAAGCATTTTGCCTATGAAACGCAGAGTCATCGTCGACATTGTCCAAGTACGTTCAACAGCCTGAGGAAATGCAGCTAAAATACTGAAATACTCCTTCGACATAGGTGCATACTCGAAATTTTCAGGAATTCTGACTTGGGCCCCGATTTTTCCGACCATCACTCCACCTTCTTCAACGGCATGCGGCCTAAGGATAAGTGTTCGGGTGTTTTCGCCTCGTCCAATATTAATGCGCAAATCCATATCTGCTCCCGAACGCACAATATCGACCCACTGCGTCCATGACTTCACAGGAACACCGTCCGAAGCTAGGATTTTATCACCTGGAAGCAATCCTGCCACTTCCGCAGCACCTCCCACGATTACTTTATCAATCACGGGAGGTAAAATAGAATGTTTTATCGTCACTCCCATTGTTGTAAGTAGGTTTTTTTCCGCCAGGTCATCAAAATTTACCGATGAAAAATCAAAGGACGAAGAACGCCTAAACCCATTTTCATTGGTATATGTAAAAGGAACATTTCTTTTGTCAACAATTCCAGTAATTGATCTTTTAAGGACACCATCCCAAGTGTTTACTTTATAGCCATCAATCGAATCTATAACGTCGTTTGATTCCAATCCAGCCCTAAAAGCGATTGAGTTCGCGTCTACAGAGCCAACAATAGAACTTATCCCCGACGCTCCGATAACTAACATAGCCCAGTAAGCTATAACCGCAAATACAATATTAATGAATGGCCCTGCCCCCACGATAATTGTTCTTTGCAGAAGAGATTTCCGATTGAAGGCTCGCTCTTTCTCACAATCCTCTACAACGCCCTCTGCTTCGTCTAGCATGCGAACAAAGCCTCCAAGTGGAACTAAAGCTACGGAAAAAATGGTCTCCCCAATTTTTTTCTCTAGTATTACAGGACCAAAACCAAAAGAAAATCTGAGAACCTTAACACCTGCCCAACGAGCGGCACTGTAGTGTCCGAGCTCATGGACACCAACTAGTACTCCTAAGGCAAGAAGAAAAAATATCCCTGAAAACAGGATTTCATTCATGTTGCTGCATCCATAATTGAACCGACAAGCATCTGCCGAGTCATAAGATCTGCATCTAAGATTTTCTCTAAAGAATCAGCTTCTACTATGGAAGCATTTGATAGTGCTATTTCAATCAACAAAGGAATATCAGTAAATGATATTTCGCCATCTAAAAATGCTGCTACTACCACTTCATTTGCCGCATTCATCACTGCAGGAGCAGTCCCTCCTCTCAAAAATGCATCTCGTGCAAGATTTAAGCAAGGGAAATTAACATTGTCTGCTTTCTGAAAATCGAGTTGACTGACTGCAAATAAATCTAGGTTTCCAACTCCCGATTGCACTCGTTCGGGCCAAGCTAAGCTGTATGCTATTGGTGTCCTCATGTCTGGCTGCCCCATCTGAGCGATTACCGAGCCGTCAATGTACTGAACCATAGAATGAATTACGCTCTGAGGATGCACAACCACATTTATATTCTCCGGGGATACTCCGAAAAGCCAGCACGCTTCAATGACTTCTAACCCTTTATTCATCATAGTGGCAGAGTCAACCGAGATTTTTTTTCCCATGTCCCAATTTGGATGAGCACATGCTTCTTCTGGTGTTACCAGACTAAGCTTCGCTTTGCTGAAATCTCTAAACGGTCCTCCTGATGCCGTGAGCAACAAGGACTCCACCCCATGCTTAACAACCTGCCCAGCATCATTTTTAGGAAGACATTGAAAGATTGCATTATGTTCACTGTCTATCGGCAGTAAATCGGCACCTGACGCCGCCACTTCATCCATGAAGAGCTGTCCAGACATAACTAATGCTTCTTTATTGGCGAGAAGCACCCGCTTTCCAGTTTTTGCCGCTGCTAAGGACGACAGGAGTCCAGCTGCGCCAACTATCCCAGCCATCACATAGTCAGTCCGGCTATCTGCTGAAACAAACTCAAGAGCTTTAGGACCCGCCAACACCAAGATATCCGGTTGCTCATTTTTGAGACGTTTGCGCAGTGATTCAGCAGCAGCTTCATCGGCCATAACAGCATAGTCTGGCTGCCACGTCAGGCATTGAGAATACATCAGATCAACATTGAAGTTAGCAGTTAGCGCAAAGATGTGAAATTTTTCTGCCATTCGAGTAACAACATCCAGAGTATTAACACCGATTGTCCCCGTTGACCCTAGAATTGTTAAGTTAATCATGCAATGTATCCTACGTGGAGCAATGCGCAAAGGTAGACCGGAGCTGCCGAACATAGACTGTCCAAACGATCAAGGATTCCACCATGACCGGGTAATACAGACCCGCTATTTTTAACCTTACGAAAACGCTTTATCATGCTTTCAAACAAATCTCCGACCACTGCCGCTAAAGTAGTCATGGCTACAACAGCATTCCAAATATATAAATTAAGAGTGGGGCTAACAAGATAAAGTAGATTCCCTATAACCATAGCCCCCGAAACGCCAAATATTAGTCCTTCCCATGTCTTTCCAGGGCTAACCTTATCCATCAACTTGTGACGACCGAATAATTTCCCCCCAACGAAAGCGAATATATCGGCGCAGCTTACCACAAGAACCAATGACAAAAGAAAATATAAATGAGAAATTTTAATCGTCATTACTGAGACGGCCATAGGCACAAGGACTAATGCGCCAACAATCCCCAACATTATCTTATTGGTAATTATTCCTTTACCAGTTTTTTGGTACAAGGCAAGCCAAAAAAGAGCCGCAAGCCAAAGCATTAATATCAAGTATGCAGCTAGCTGCCGATTTTCTGCAGCTACCGTAATCAAGTCTAAAACTACAACTGAAACAATACAGAGTGCCAACGAATATAGACTCTTCCCGAAGATTGATTGCAGACCGGAAAGTCCGCCCCACTCAATTCCTGCGAGAAACAAAACTGTTAAAAAAAATATCCAGGCAACTAGATCTTGGGCCATTAGACCAAAAAAAGCGAACGCTGCGAAAGCAAAGACCCCAGTTAATAAACGACTACTTAATAATCTCATCTATTACTCGCGTCTATCGCACCAATTGATGAAGAAGTATCCCTTTATAACTCTTCTCAACAAAGAACTCCATCATCACCTAACAAGCCGCCAAAACGTCGTTGCCGGTTACTGTAACTAGTAATGGCATCAGTCAGGTGGTTCTCATGAAAATCTGGCCACAGGCAATCTACAAAATACAACTCTGTATAAGCCATCTGCCACAGATAGTAATTACTCAAGCGATGCTCGCCTCCGGCTCGGATAAACAAATCTGGTGAAGAATCGGGAGACAACTGCATAAACTCGTCAAAAAATCCCTCATTAATTTCCTCAGGGAGTAAAGAACCATCAACCACTTGTTCCGCAATTAATTTCGCAGCCCGAGCTATTTCCCATTTACCACCATAATTAACAGCTAGTACCAAATGCATACGATCACACTCTCGAGTCTTGTTTTCTATATTTCTAATTGCTTCTTTAAGATCGATAGAGAATGGTTCGCGATCACCTATCACGCTTACTCTCACACCATTTTCAAACAAAGATGCTCTTTCAGAATTAATTGAAGTTACCAAGAGCGTCATCAGAAATTGCACTTCAGATGGAGGCCTCCGCCAATTTTCACTACTAAATGCAAAGAGGGATAGGGTATCAATTCCTTTTTTTATGCAGGCCTCAACCACCCGTCTCGCAGCATCAATGCCTTCTTTATGGCCATTTAGTCGATTAAGCCCGCGCCTCTCGGCCCATCGCCCGTTTCCGTCCATAACGATTGCTATATGTTTAGGCATATCGCGATTAGTCATCACGGCTTCTCTGGAATGGAATGGAAGTTGAGATGAAAACTCATTAGTTCGACTGAGACTCCTTAATTTAATTAATTCCTAGATCTCAACGATTTCTTTCTCTTTCTGGACCACCATGTCATCAATTAACTTCACATGTTCATCAGTGATTTTTTGTGTCTCAACGTCTCCCGACCGCTCATCATCCTCAGAAATTTCTTTATTCTTTTTAAGATCTTTGAGCTTGCTTAAATTGTCACGTCGGATGTTTCTCACGGCAACTTTTGCTTGCTCCGCTTCACTTTTTAAAATTTTAACCAATGCCTGTCGTCGCTCTTCAGTCAAGGGGGGAACCGGGACACGAATAACTGTACCCGCGGTGTTAGGATTAAGCCCTAAATCTGAATTCAGTATAGATTTCTCAATTAATTTTACTGCACCTGCATCCCACACCGTGATTAGCAAGGTTCGAGAGTCCTCCAAACTTACACTGGCTGTCTGTGTAATTGGCGTACTAGTTCCATAATAATCCACCATTAAATGTTCTAATAAACTGGGATGTGCTCTTCCCGTCCTCACTCGTGAAATATCAGACTTGAATGCTTCCACACTTTTACCCATCCGTCTTTTTGCATCTTCAAAGATTTTATTCACTTCCTCTACCCCTCACTAGTTACCAGTGTTCCAACTTGTTCCCCAAGAGCTGCAGCCAGAAATGAACCCGGTCTGGTCATGTCTACGACCCTAAGCGGCATAGAATTTTCCCTGCATAAAACTATTGCGGTGGCATCCATAACCTGCAATTTTTGATCCAACACTTGGTCATAATGAAGCACATCATAGCGCTCAGCCGACGGGTCTAGCTTTGGATCTGCTGAGTATATCCCATCTACTTTCGTCGCCTTAATAAGAAGGTCGGCGTTTATTTCTATAGCGCGAAGGCTCGCAGCAGAGTCGGTGGTAAAAAAGGGATTCCCTGTCCCGGCAGCCATTACAACTACCCTTCCTTTTTCCAGATGCCTCACTGCACGACGTCTGATATAGTCTTCACATACTTCATTTATTTTGATTGCCGACATAACTCTAGCCGACATGCCTGTTCGTTCTAGCGAATCTTGGATAGCTAAAGCGTTAACAACTGTGGCAAGCATTCCCATTTGGTCAGCTGTTACCCGGTCTATACCTCCAGCCGCTAATCCTGCCCCTCTAAAAATATTACCTCCGCCAATGACGATGGCCACTTGAACTTTTTGGGTGACTAACGCTCGTATCTCTTCACTAACTTGGCCAATAACTACCGGATCTATTCCATAGGATTCCGCTCCAAGCAAGGCTTCTCCACTAAGCTTCACCAAGACTCTTTTATACTGCAAACCTTCATTAGATTGTCGCATCTATTGAGTTCTCCAAATCCACTTACCTAACCTAAGTCTCTCCAGCAGCCTTTGCTTGCGCCATAACTTCTTCGGCAAAATTCTCTTCTTTTTTCTCAATCCCCTCACCTAACTCATAACGCGTAAATTTTCTCACGCGAGCAGATTTTGATGCAAGCAATTCTCCCACAGTCTGGTCAGGACTACGAACGTAAGGTTGTCCCATTAGCGTTATTTCAGCTTTATACTTTCTAATTCGCCCCTCCACCATTTTTTCAATTATGTTTTGAGGTTTTCCTGACTCTTCGGCTTGAGCTTGAAAGATCGCCATCTCACTCTCTATCACTGCAGTAGGAATCTGGTCATCATCAATGCAAACCGGACTACTAGCAGCTATATGCATAGCTATTCCTCTAGACAGCTCAGGCTCGCCGCCTTCCATAGTCACTAGTACACCAATACGATCTCCATGAAGATAAGAGTCTAGAACGACCGACCCAGCAGTCTGTTCAGTTACGAACCTTCTAACACCAATATTTTCACCAACGACACTAATCAATTCTAATCTCTTATCCTCAATTGTCTTACCATCACTGCAAGAACAAGCCTGCAGAGACTCAGCACTATCAGGAGCTTGTTCCATAATAGTTTTTGCCACGAGCTCGCAAAACTTAAGAAAATTGGAGTCTTTAGCCACAAAATCTGTTTCAGAATTTACTTCTGCCATAACAGTTAAATCTTTGTCTGAAACAACAATGATTTTACCTTCTGCCGCAATTCTTCCAGCTTTTTTTGCAGCTTTAGCGGCACCTGTCTTTCTCAGATGGTCCATTGCTTTTTCAATATTCCCATCTGTCTCAACAAGTGCTCTCTTACATTCCATCATTCCAGCTCCGGATCTATCCCGGAGCTCTTTAACCATGCTTGCATTGATTGTCATTATTAATAGCCTTTTTTTGTTTACCTACCTTCTATCGAAGGCGTTGCTTCGAAGTCACCCGTCAAAATAGCTTACTCTGATGGCGCTTCCTTAGCACTGGCTTCACTAGCACTGGCTTCACTAGCACTCGCTTCACTCTTTGGAACAGGAGGGATTTCTAAAATCGGTTCTATCGCTTCAACCTCAACAAAATCATTTACGTCAACTTCTCCTTCTGGAGAGGAAGGCATACCAGACAAAACCGCGTCAGCCACTGCACTAGCATATAGTGAAATGGCTCGCGAAGCATCGTCGTTTCCAGGAATTACATAATCAATACCTTCAGGCGAATTGTTTGTATCTACTATGCCAATTATCGGAATACCAAGCTTATTAGCCTCAGCAACCGCTATTTTTTCATGGCCCACATCTACGATAAAAAGAGCATCAGGCAAACCGTTCATCTCTTTTATCCCTCCGAGACTCTGGCCAAGCTTTGCAGCTTCACGTCGGATAGTCAGCCCTTCTTTTTTAGTCAACACATCTAAAGCTCCCGATTCTATCTGAGACTCCAAATCTTTTAGTCTTTTTACTGACTGTTTTACAGTTTTAAAATTAGTCAACATCCCGCCTAGCCAGCGGTTACTAACAAACGGCATACCACATCGCTTTGCATGAGTTTCGATAGGATCCTGGGCAGAGCGTTTCGTACCCACAAACATAATATTGTGGCCGGGTTTAGAAGCTAGCCGCTCCACAAATTTAATACCGGTTTCGAACATCGGAACAGTTTTGTCGAGATTTACAATATGGATTTTATTTTTTGCGCCAAAGATATATGGAGCCATTTTAGGATGCCAAAATCTTGCTTGATGCCCGAAATGGACCCCTGACTCTAGCATGTCACGCATACTTACTTTACTCATGTTTACTCTCCTTAGGGTTTTGCCTCCACGCTCCCCGGTCACCAATCCCTCCGCGTATTCTTGCAGAAGGACACCCTAGCACCAGTTTAGGCTCGTGTGAGAATTGATTTAAAGTTACAATTTGCCCAATGGGCTGCGGCTTTATACCATAGAATGCAACCCCTCAACAATGTGTAGTCATATAGGATCCGGATATAACAGATGATAAAGACACCCGAAGAGATTAAAAAAATGCGTGTGGCTGGGAAACTCGCCGCTGAGGTGCTTGAGATGATCGAAGAGCATGTGGTGCCAGGTATAACCACCTTGGAGCTCGACAACATTTGTCATGCATATATCGTGGATATTCAAAATGCTATTCCCGCACCACTAAATTACAAAGGTTTCCCGAAATCTATTTGCACTTCAGTGAACCACGTCGTCTGTCACGGCATTCCCTGCGAAAAGATCTTGAAAGAGGGGGATATAGTCAATATCGATATTACTGTTATTAAGGATGGTTACCATGGTGACACTAGCAAAATGTTCAACTTGGGTAAAGTTTCAATCAAAGCTAATCGTCTTTCAGTAGCCGCTTACGAAAGTATGAGAAGAGGAATCAATTGTGTGAAGCCCGGAGCTCAGCTTGGAGATATCGGCTATGCCATTCAAAAGTATGCCGAAGGACTTAACTACGGGATTGTCAGAGACTATTGCGGCCATGGAATTGGTAAGGAATTTCACGAAGCTCCCCAGGTTTTACATTACGGGAAAGAAAAAACAGGGTTAGTGTTAGAGGCTGGGATGATTTTTACTATTGAACCGATGCTTAACCTTGGGAAACATCAAGTTAAGCTTCTACCTGACAAGTGGACAGTTATCACTAAAGACAGGAGCCTTTCAGCTCAATGGGAGCATACAATATTGGTAACGGATGAGGGACATGAGATCCTAACATTGAGATCAGAAGAAAAATTAACCCTTAATTAACGGATATTAAAGATCAATTGCTTCATCCTACCCCGCTTTCAGAAAACGACTTATCAGCCAGAGCAAGCGCGATGGCAGGGGCTCGCCTCAACGACATAGCTTCAGCCACAGGGCAACCACTACCAAAAGATCTTCTGCGACATAAAGGCGCTATCGGGGAACTTATTGAGATGTATTTAGGCGCTACGGCGGGGGCACGTCCTGAGCCAGATTTCCCAGAAATAGGGGTAGAGCTAAAGACTCTACCAATCAATTTGAGCGGTAAGCCTGCAGAATCAACATATATTTGCAGTATTACATTGAGCTCCCTAGTAGGTTCATCATGGTCCACATCATTAGTTTATCGAAAACTAAAACGAGTTTTGTGGGTGCCTTTTGAAGCTGATAGAAATATCGCTCTTTCTGAGAGACGAGTAGGTACTCCTTTTTTCTGGTCACCATCCGACAGCGATATAGGCTATCTGCAAAGAGATTGGGAGGAGCATATGGAATTGCTATCTACAGGAAATTTCAGTTTGCTATCAGCTCATCAGGGCAAATACCTTCAAGTGCGCCCCAAAGCGGCTAACGGCAAAGCACTAGCGCCGTCCATAAACTATCATGGTAACCCTAGCCGAAACCTGCCTCGGGGCTTCTATTTAAGGTCCACATTCACAGCGAAAATTTTAGAATCGGCGTTCGAATGAGCTCGAAAAACACTCTGGTTGAGAGTCCTAATGAATGGAAGTTCTGTCTAGCTCCAATGATGAAAAAAACGGACCGTCATTTTCGCTATCTCATCAGTATAATTGCTCCGAAAATGCGCCTGTATACAGAAATGATTACCCCGGATGCCATAATCTATGGGAACCGCGCGCGTTTTTTGGGCCATTCAAAGAATGAGCTACCTCTTGCCCTGCAGCTTGGGGGAGCAAACCCTGAAAGCATTTTACAAAGCGCTCTCTTAGCAGTGAAGGCAGGGTTTAATGAGATCAACCTTAACTGCGGCTGCCCTAGTGATAGAGTCCAATCAGGAGCTTTTGGTGCCGCAATGATGAAGCGTCCGGAGCTTGTTGCCAATTGCGTGGCTACCTTGCACCGCGAATTGCCGCAAGATATTAAGGTAAGTGTAAAAACACGATTAGGAGTTGACGATTTATATAGCTATACCTATTTGCACTCGTTCATAACACGAGCCGTCGAAAGCGGCTGCCGTATTTTCCATATACACGCGAGAAAGGCTCTTTTAGCAGGTTTAAGCCCGAAAGAAAACAGGGAAATACCCCCTTTGAATTACAACTGGGTCTATCGTCTCAAAAAAGATTTTCCGATGTGTACCATGGTCATCAACGGTGGAGTAAATTCGGTTTCTCAGCTCGCAGAACATTTGCGGCGCGTTGACGGCGTAATGATTGGTAGACATGCCTATAATAATCCTTTTGACCTCGCTCACTTTGAAAATATAATCTTTGACCAAGACGCTAATACTGCAACTTTGACGCGTAAAGAGGTTGTATTGCAGTATCTGGATTATGTAGATCATCGAATGTCGGAAGGCTTTCAGTTTAAGACAATGATCAATCATTTGATCAACCTCTATCAAGGCCAACCAAATGCTAAAGCATGGAGACGATATTTAAGTGTCAACTCCGGCCGGAAATCGGCAAGCCTTGAAACGGTCTTCTCTGCCTTATCCCTAGTAGATTAAATCCTCATTGTAGCAGACTTGGTCTAGGTCGCGTTATACTGGGACACGTTCTACTAGAGAATTGTTAAACATACGGATTGAGACAAAAGTAACTTATGAGCATTGAGCACGCTAGATTCAACATGGTTGAGCAACAAATCAGAACTTGGGACGTCTTAGACTCGACTGTTTTAGACGTTTGCACGAGAGTAAACAGAGAAAACTACGTCCCTCAAAACCTCCAAAGCTTAGCATTTGCTGATACTGAAATCGAAATCGGTTTTGGTCAGCACATGATGTCCCCAAAAATTGAAGCTCGTGCGCTGCAGGCCTTGAAAATCGAATCTGGTGACACCGTGCTCGAAATCGGGACGGGTAGCGGCTTTATGGCAGCCTTACTCAGTTCTCTTGCGGATAGAGTCGACTCGCTTGAGATTAATGCTGAGTTAGCAACAACCGCCGCTGAGAGGCTTGCGAGTGATGGTTTCGATAACTGCACTGTCCGAGAGTGTGACGGGATTGACGGTTTCATCGCCAATGCTCCCTACGATGCAATTATGCTGTCAGGTTCCTGTGTTGAGCGCCGACCGAAACTCGAAGAGTTACTTGCCATTGGAGGGAGGCTATTTGTCGTATTGGGAATTGCCCCCGTAATGCAAGCTATCTTGGTAACTCGTTACGACAAAGAAACTTGGATTTCAGAAGACTTATTTGAAACTACGATAACTCCACTTATTGGAGCCGAGAAAAAAAGGGAATTTCAGTTTTAATTTTACAGGCGAATGCAAATTTGTTGAGGTCTTTCCCAGGACATTTCATACCAATCTGGTTAGTTAGCCAGAAATATCAGAAGAGTAAAGCTATGGCAAAGTCTATGATGTGCGTGATAAATGCCCTTGTATTACTAGCGTTGCTTCAGGCGCCTAGTATTCAAGCATCTGATAGTGACTTAAGGTCACTATTGGCACTCGCCGAGCTAGAAGACCCTTTATACAAGGAAGCCCAATCGCTTGCCTTAGCTAAAGCAGAAGGCGTGCCCCAAGCCAAATCACAAATATTTTTTCCTACAATAAAGTTTAATGCGGGGACTAACCGAGTGCGTGACGATATCTCAACGACCGGATTCGGAGCGAATGGGGTTACTAAGTATAATTCAAGAAATTATAGTATTTCTTTCACACAACCAATTTACCACCAAGATAGATTTCTAGCTCTTTCTCAAGCTGATAGAAGGGTGCAACAAGCTCAAATCGAAGTTGTGATCGCGCACCAAGAATTAATTCTAAGGCTTGCAGAAGCATATTTTGAAGTCCTTGCATCCCAAGACAACTTGGTTTTCCAACAAACCCAAAACAAATCTTTGCTTGGACAACTTCGACAGGCTCAGAAAAAATTCACAGTGGGTCTAATTCCCAGAACAGACGTTGAAGAAGCAAAAGCTGGGTACGACAGATCAATAGCCAGTCTAATCAAAGCAAAGCAGTCGATTGACAATGCTGGAGAGATGCTCAGAGAAATCACCAAGAGCTATCCTAATAAACTTCCCGTGTTAACAGAAGAAATAACCTTAAATCTTCCAAAACCGCCACTCATAGAACAGTGGACTGCGGCGGCGTTAGAAAAAAGTCTAGAAATAAAAGCAGCTAATCTCGACGTCCAGATAGCCCAAAAAGAGATCTACAAGGAAGCGTCACGGAGCTTACCTACGATAGATCTCGTCGGTGGTCATGGATACGGTCGTCAAGGTGGACGTTTCGGTGCAAGCAAAATACACAAAAGTGATGTCGGTATTGAAGTGAATGTTCCTCTTTTTGAAGGTGGGATGACAATGTCTTTAACCAAAGAAGCACGGCATAGACATGCGGCCAAACTTGCTATTTTAGAGTCCACACACAGGGCAGTTAACAGGAAAACACGACAAGCTTATTTAGGTATCATCTCTCAGATTGGAGCCGTCCAAGCTTTGAAACAAGCAGTGCTATCATCGGATGCTGCACTAAAATCAACGACGGGCGGCTTCAACGTTGGGACCCGAACGGCAGTAGACGTTGTTGCAGCAGAGCGCGTTCTCTCGGAGTCAAAAAAAGATTACGCTCGAGCGCGCTATGACTACCTGTTAGAAACGTTGAAATTAAAGAAAGCTGTGGGAGTTTTATCTCCTGAAGATCTAATTTCAATAGAAGCTTGGCTAAAATAGCACCTGAGCGCGCCTCACGTGAGATACGGCTCAAGGGCTGCAAAAGTCAATTTTGTTGCTCCTTGGTGGCTCTCCATCACCTGAGTCGCCCTTATACTTTGCCTCAGAGCTAATTCGTGGTTAGCTAACAAACTACCCGCAGATTTTATTAATTCAGAAGGATTTGAGACTTTGACCAAAGCATTATTCGTCAAAAGTTTGTCACAAATATCACTAAAGTTAAAGGTAGAAGTTCCCGTGATCACAGGAACTCCTAGCGCTATTGGCTCTAACACGTTTTGTCCTCCGCGCGGCAGTATGCTTCCACCAACAAAAGCTACATCGGAAATAGCGTAAAAAGACAATAAATGGCCAAGTGTATCGACTAAAAGAACCTCGAATTTTTCTGCTGGCTTAACAGTAGTTTGATAACTCACTGAAAAACCTGATGACCTAACAAGCTTGCTGATGACAGGAATTCGATCTGGATGTCTCGGCGCCAAAATAAAGATCAGCTCTGGAAATGCCGTTCTAAGTTGCAGCATGCTTTCTATAATAAATCGTTCTTCCCCCTCTCGAAAGCTTCCAAAACACATAATTTTTTTTGATACCAGGCCTAGGCGTTCTCTTAGTTTTATAGCTTGAAAAGTGGTCTGTTCTCCTACGACTAGATCAAACTTCAAATTTCCAACAACACTAATGCTGGTTTGTTTCACCCCTAGTTTTTCGTACCACCGAGCGTATTCTTCTGTTTGAGCAAGCACCATCGATAATGATTCAAAAGCAGGTGTAGTAATCGCTTTTGCTTTCCGATAATTCCTGTAAGAGTTTGGGGACATTCGACCGTTTATGATCACAGTAGGAATTTTTTCATCGCCGCAGAGCTTTAACAAATTAGGCCATAGTTCTGTTTCCACCAAGATTAATACTTTCGGATTTACGCGACTTGCGAAACGGGCCAACACTGAGGGCAAATCAATTGGGAAATACAAATGTGAAACCTGATCACCAAACTCTAAATAAGCAATTTCTGCACCTGTAACCGTTGTAGTCGTGACAAGAATAGTCCTGAGCGGATACTCTTTAAGAATTTTTTTCACCAAGGGCGATACAGCTTTCACCTCACCAACTGACACGGCGTGGACCCAGATAGGGTTGGAGTTGCCAAGGCAAAACGTGGGGAAACCTAATTTTTGTTTACAGCCTTCCCATAAACCTTGCTTCGATTTATTACGCCACAGCCATCTCAGCAACAAAAGCGGAGCAAGCCCGCTGGTCACAGCCGTGTAAAAAAATCTCAAAGACTTAGCCAGGTCAAATACTCCTTAACCCCGCATTTAATCGCCCTGAAATCCTTACTATAACCAATATTACGGAGGCTCGCGATATTCGCTTTTGTATTTGCTTGATAAGCAGATAGTAGCTCAGAAGGGAACGGGATATATTCGATTTGACCTCTTCCGTAAAATTCAACAACCGCGTTGGCAACCGTATTAAAAGTCTCTGCGACACCCGTACCGCAGTTGTATATACCTGATGCCAAAGGCGACTGCTCACCAGCCCATATAGTTACGTCCACCACGTCATCAACATGCACAAAATCTCGGCACTGCTCCCCGGCCGCATAGCCGTGAGAGCCAGAAAACAACTTGATTTTATCGCTAACAGAAAGCTGCTGATTTAAGTGGTAAATAACACTTGCCATAGTGTCTTTATGACCCTCATTCGGACCATAGACATTAAAATACCTCAGTCCGATTACGGTTGAGGATTTTTCTGTTGTTTGCATTTGTCTTTGACGCACATGCTGGTCAAAAGCTAGTTTTGAATACCCATAAACATTTAAGGGTCCCTCATTCGCAGCGATGTTCAGATCGCTGCCTGAACCAGAACCGTAAACTGATGCGCTAGAGGCATAAACCAATGGGATTTGAATTTTTTGACAGAATTCTAAGAGTAACCGCGATGCTCGGAAATTAGTATTCATCAGGTGCTTTCCGTCCCACTCCGTTGTGCGAGAACACGCGCCCAGGTGAAATACTTGAGAGATATGGTCTAACTTGCCGTGATAACTCGTTTTGGGATTCATAAAGTTTTCAATCTCGCTAAAAAACCTATCTTTATCTTCATAGTCTGCTATACAACATTTAGCCAAGTTCAAGGCTTTCCGACCATCTGTAAGGTTGTCGACCACTAGTATGTCAAACAAACCCCTTCGATTTAATTCGGCAACGAGATTACTACCGATAAAGCCTGCCCCGCCAGTCACTAAAATCATGCATCTTTACCTAATTTACTTAAGATATCAGTAGAAGAAAAACCTTCGTGAAAACCCAGTACTTCTACTTTCCCACCCGCGGCAATGACCTGCTCCGAACCAGCAATTTCTGTGACAACATAATCTCCACCTTTAACAAGCACATCAGGTAGAATTTCCGCGATTAATGCTTCTGGGGTATCTTGAGAAAAAGACACTACCCAGTCAACTGATTTAAGAGCGGCAAGAACTTCCATTCTGGCTTCAAGATCATTTATAGGCCGATTGGGGCCTTTTAACCGAGACACCGACAAGTTACCATTTACAGCAACAATTAGTCGGTCGCCTAATTTTTTTGCGTCTGAAAGATAACCGACATGGCCTCTATGCACAATATCGAAACAGCCGTTAGTCAT
>DGOV01000056.1 GCA_002390205.1 Proteobacteria bacterium UBA4457
CCTAGTATTAACGATCACTACGAAACCGATAGCTTGGACATATTTGATGCCGTTTGGACATGCCGCTGCAACCGTTGCATCCATGCTGTCTTCGTCAAACACAATCGCATTCGCGTCGGTCTCACGGTTAGTGCGCATTTCTAAAAGCTGGCCTATCGCGGTATCTGTTTGGGCGGCGGGGTCACGATTATCGATTTGTCCAAGCTTTACGCCTTTATCAAGCTTTATCTCAAGACCAATAGTGACGTCGTTGCAACCGTCCACCTCAATCAACAAGTCTCCTGTCTTGTTCCTGGGTAATACACCTCGAACGGTTGATAGATCCGTAATTTCATCGTCGGAAAATGCAGAAGTAGTTTGGATATCCTTTAGTGCCTGAAGGATTTTCTGCTCAGCATCAAGACCTTTACTGCTCGTCTCGCGATACCGCATTTCACGTAACTCATACAGAGCTTTCAGATTTGCCAATCTCTTGCCAATTTCGCCCTCGGTTTCATTCAGAAATTGAGCTATCTCACCTTTTATCTCTGCGAGAATACCGATCCCCAAAGCCTTAATAACTGCTTCCTCTCGCTGAGCTTCGGGCAGACCTGCCAGGTATTCGGCCATCAATGGGTTCTCTACCTGGATGTTTTTAATTTCCAGAGTATCCTTTCGGAGCTTAATGGCCATAGATCTGTCTCTTCGTTATTCGGGATGCCTGGATGCGAGGGTATTTACAATTTCTTTAATCCGAGCCGATTCAAGCTCAGAGTTTGAAATACTGTCCTCTAGCTCGGGGCCAGAGCATTCACCAGATTCGATGCTTACCCACACAAAGTGACAAATCTCTTCCGCTGGTCTCTGTACAACTGACCATGCGGTCTTCTCGTGTTCTGGGAAGATGAAGTTTTCATCTCCAGAACATTTATGGATGTAGACCGCGAAGGATTGTTCGTTGAGATCTTCAATTCCGTCGTCATCTTCTTGATAGCCATCGAAAGCAATTTTGATCGCTGGAATTACGCTGATGTTTTCGCCCAATTCCGGCAGATCATCGACGTTACTCGAGATACTTCGTAGCACCCAACCTTCGATAATGTTCTCCATAAATCGCATCCTTTTTTTGCTTTTTTCCGATACCGACACTTAGTTGTAAGCGAGGATATTTTTCAGAAACTTATCGAACTAGACGAATTTCGCCCGAAATTCAGAAACCATCTTCATTCTTTAACTATTGGTCAGTGTCCAATAGGCTAGTGAATAATAGCTTCTACTCAACACTTCAATCGGCTTACGTTAAGCCGTTTCTTCGAGCTTCCATACATCGAATTAAAGTGATTAGCGTCGTCAAGGGTGAACTATCACAATGCACTAATTGCTCAATGTCCGAACCCAAATTCTCCTCGCTCAACAGCAGCAATATTAGCTTCAGCTTTCTTGATCAGCTTGTAAGTGTTTGTTCTTAGACTAGCTTTACGAGCAGTCCTTACATAATTAGTTTTAAGGAGCCCCATTTCTTTGTCTAATAATGCGTCGTAATCCACATCGTCCCAAGTCTTGCCCAATCTCTCAAGGCGCTTTGAGACAATCTCCTCAGCCCTCTTTAAGCGCTTGTTATACTCCGCATGGTTTTGCTCACTCATCTCGACTAGGCCTTCTAAATCTACCTCCCTTGGATTTTTCCGCCCATCGATCAGCAAGTCCTCAGCTTCCTTAGGTGTCACACTCTTTACTCTAAAAGCAATTTCAAGCGCATCTAGCCCTTGCTGCTTTAAGTCATACGCAAGTAAGCAATTCTTGAGACTGTCAGCGTCTACTTTCACATGTTTAATCTGGTA
Source organism: Proteobacteria bacterium UBA4457 (assembly GCA_002390205.1). GTDB lineage: Bacteria > Pseudomonadota > Gammaproteobacteria > UBA4457. The sequence continues at coordinate 1,821 of DGOV01000056.1, forward strand.
CTTAGCGAGATCATTTCTCGATGGGTCAACGTTCATTTGACTGATGAGCTTACCAACACGATTTTTCAATGCTGATTTGGTGAGATTAGTAGGCAAAGCTACCAACTGGTAATTACCTACGGCAATTTCAGTCTCCAGCTCTGCAAGCTCCTCAAGAGAGCAAAAATCATTCAACTGGGACACTGGGGAAATCCCGAAGAGATACTGTCCCCTTTCATTCCACCACTGCCAAAAACCATCTAGTCCTTGGTACTGAAAGATATCTCCAAAATCATCGAAGATTTTCCTCATACCCTTGCCCTTACTCGCACATGCAATTTTGTACTTATTACTGCGCTTCAAATACTCAAACCACAAGTAATACAGACTATCCGCAGTCCACGTGCCTTTCACTAGCACGGGCTTACCCTTTCGAATCAAAACTCTTCGCCCTTTGGCGTCGAGCTGGACTTTTGTATTTGGGCTAAGTGGCTGTGGTTTGGGAAAAAAAAGAGGCCCCATGGTTATCAATTTCTCCGTTTTATTTACTTAAAGCAGATCAATAGGTCTTAACGCCTAAGATACGTAATTCATTGTCTTACTGCTACAGCATGTATCAAGTATTTCAACTGCTTAGAAAAACCAATGTATACGATATGGCAATGTAACAATCATCACACAGGTCGGAAAGATGCTACGCCAGATCAGAATTTGTAGCAAGTATAGAATGAAAAATACTTAACCACCTTATACATATTTTTGTCTCGTACCATTATTACGTAACTTACTAGAACGGAAAAAAAGGAAAATTAATATGTTGATCAAAAAGCTAAACAACGAAACTTGCCCTATCACTCAAGGAGCCATTGTTAGCAATAGCCGCGCTCGCGTTCGCAAAACAATCAGCAGCATGGTTTGCCCTAACAAGCTGCTCAACTTAAGCGCAAGACTGTATCGAATCTCTAAGGAACATCCAGCTGCAAACAGTCTTCAGCGCGAGGCCGAACTAGCCACACAGAAGGCGATTGAAATTCGTAGCCGGCCCGAGTACGTGGCTTGGACTGTTATTGAAGACGGCTGTTCATTCTTTAAATCCAACGGCAGATGCCCTCCTAAGGGTCGACTTACGCAAATGCATAACAGATATGGGAGCTGGACAC
>DGOV01000138.1 GCA_002390205.1 Proteobacteria bacterium UBA4457
CGAGAAACGGCTTTAACAAATCCTGAGACGATGAAAGGATGGTTGAAAAACGAGACCTCCGAGAATATTGCTACTGATTTACTCCAAAGAGGCCAACCCATCTCTGGAGAAAGAATGAAGGAGTTGATAGCTTTTCTAAGAATACTCACTGATGAGGAGTACGAACACCTAATCAATGACGGATAAACATTAGTAAAACCAAGTAAAGTAGTATAAGAATAAGTTTGCACAAGAATTTTCATGGGGAGAAGTAGTTCTATGTACGATCTGATTATTCGAAATGGAACCGTCGTCGACGGGACTGGGGCTGATAAAACACATTCCGATGTTGCCATTCAGGACGGTGTGATTGTTGAAGTAGGGAAAGTTGCGGGCAGAGCCAAGCAGACACTGGATGCTTCTGACTTGGTTGTAGCTCCGGGCTTTATTGATCCTCACACGCATTACGATGCGCAAATTTGTTGGGATGCACTTACTACGCCTTCCAGCTGGCATGGCGTCACTACAGTAATGATGGGCAATTGCGGTGTTGGACTTGCACCTTGTCGTCCAGAAAATAGAGATATAGCTGCGTGGGATCTCGTGAACGTCGAAGCCATCCCATTTGATGTTCTAAAGAAAGGAGTGACATGGGATTGGGAGTCTTTCCCAGAATACATGGTTGCAGCGGACAAACGAGGCTCTGGACTAAACTTAGGATTTTCATGTGCTCTGACTCCCTTTCGTCACTACGTGCTAGGGGAAGAATCCATGGATAGAGCAGCCACAAAGAATGAGACAATAGAAATCTCAAGATTACTTGAAGAAGCAATGGCCGCAGGAGCATTTGGCTTCTCTACAACAAATGCTGGCCAGCATGTGGGTTATAAGGGCCGGCCACTGGCTTGCAGACTTGCCAGCGACGAAGAGTTACGTGCTTATTGCAATATTCTTAGAAAGGTTGGCAGAGGGTCTATCGAGGTTGCTCTTACGAATGAAGTATCAAAAGTAAGTGCATCTGAAAGAGACTTACTTGAGCTTCTGCTAACGGAAAGCACACGCCCTGTTACCTGGCTCGCCTTATTGAATCGAGACGATGATCCAGAAGCTGTGCAAAGGACGCTTAATGAAGTCGATGATCTAATCAAACGTGGCGCGCGGCCCCAATCAACAGTGCGACCTTTTATCATCCAAATAGATCTTAGGACCCCTTTTATTTTCGCAAACATGCAGTGTTGGAACCCCGTTCTTAATCAATCTGTTGAAGACCAAATTAAAATTTTAAGTGATACCAGTTTCCGCGATGCGTTCAAAGAAGCGCTCAAAAAACCGCTGATCTTTACTTCTCGCTGGGAAGTAATGACTGTATTACAAACTTCGGCACCAGAGCTGGCCCAATATGTTGGTCAAAACATTCAACAAATAGCAAATGGATGGGGAGTTGATCCAGTGGATGCCTTCCTTGATCTCGCTATTAAAGACAAACTTTCTACACAATACAATTACGAGCTATTTAACTCTGATGAAAGCCGAATTCCTGAACTGATCACAGATCCACGCATTCTTATTGGGCTTTCTGATGGCGGAGCCCACGTAGATGCTCTATGCGATGCCGGCTATTGTACTTACTTACTAGGCACTTGGGTGCGAGATAACCCAGTAATGTCTCTGGAACGAGCAATACAAAGGATAACAACTGAGCCTGCTAATTTTTTTGGTATCGAGAAACGAGGTAGAATTGCAGAGGGTATGGCGGCTGACCTTGCTATTTTTGACCTCTCGACGATCGGTTCTGACAAAACAGGCGAAATGCGCTTCGACTTACCGGGTGGAGGTAGGCGTCTAGTCGTGCCGGCGCGTGGGATGGAGTACACTTTTGTCAATGGTGAGAATCTCTATACAAGAGGGGAAGATATGGGTGCTCGTTCTGGTCAAGTATTACATTCAGCCGACTGTTAAGAAACTGTACTGCTAAAAAGGAGATATCATGGATCTTGGACTGTCTGGAAAATCTGTCGTCGTCACTGGTGGTGCCTCGAACATTGGTCGTGCTATTACCCTGGCTTTCGCAAAAGAACATGCAGCTATAACTATTGGCGACATCGATCTTCCCCAGGCCGAAATAGTTGCTCAAGAGGCATTGAAACTTGGAGCTAGTAATGTCCATGTAGTCAAATGTGACGTTACAGATCTAAAAGAAGTTAAAAACCTTTTCTCAGAGGCCGTGCGCATAAACCAAACAGTTGATGTTCTAGTGAATAATGTGGGATGGGATGATCTTAAATTCTTCACTCAAACTGATCCCGCTTTCTGGAACAAAGTAATCCAAGTAAACTTTGTCGGCGTACTGAACTGTACCCATACCGCTTTAGCAATAATGATCCCGAACAGTAAAGGTTCTATCGTCTCGATCAGCTCGGATGCGAGCCGCCAGGGTGAACCTCGTGAAGCTGTTTATGGCGGAATGAAAGCAGGGATAAACAGCTTTATGAAAACTATCGCAAAAGAAAATGGCCGCTATGGAATAAGGTGCAACGTAGTTTGTCCTGGAGTGACTATCCCTCATGAAAATCAAGTCGGAGAGAAAAGCATGTGGTCAGATGTTGAATCGATGTTCACGCAAGAACAACTAGGAAAAATAGCTAAAGCGTTACCTTTAAAGAAAATTGGAAGACCTGAAGACATAGCAAATTCTGTTTTGTTTTTAGCGGCTGACAAGGTGGCTGGGCACGTGACAGGACAAGTACTTAGTGTCAGCGGTGGATACAGTATGATCGGATAGATATTTCTACCCGATCATTTGAACCGCTCAACTAAAAGCTAACGTGGAGCCATTCTGATAGCCCCATCTAGACGAACGCTCTCTCCATTAAAGTATCCATTTTCTACCATTGCCACAGCAAGATGGGCAAACTCTGGTGGGACGCCTAGTCTCTTTGGAAATGGAACGGAAGAAGCTAACGCTTCTTTGACATTATCTGGTGCTGACTGCAATAAAGGAGTGTCAAAGATCCCTGGCATAATTGTGTTGATTCTTATCCCTTCGCTCATTAAGTCTCGAGCAATTGGCAAGGTCATGCCTACTACACCAGCTTTGGATGCGGCATAAGATGCTTGGCCCATTTGCCCATCTTGTGCAGCGACACTAGCGGTGTTTACAATAGCTCCTCTTTCGCCATGATCATCACAAGGGTCAAGAGTCATCATCCCCGCTGCAGACAGAGCGATACATCTAAAAGTGCCTAACAGATTAATTTGTACAATTAACTCGAATTTATCCATAGGAAAAGTTTTGATCGCGCCGGTTTTCTTATCCCTACCTGCGGTCTTAAATGCGTTACCAGTACCGGCGCAATTTATGAGAACTCGCTCCTGCCCATTTATAGCTCTGGCTTTTGCAAAACCGGCTTCGCATGCATCTTGAGACGTAACATCGACCGCACAAAAAATACCGCCCAATTCGGCAGCAAGCGATTCGCCCGCTTCGACATTAAGATCAAATAAAGCGACTTTCACTCCCTTAGATGCTAAAGCTCTCGCAGTTGCAGCTCCTAACCCTGAGGAGCCTCCTGTAATGACCGCGGACATTGAAGAATTAAGTTCCATGGAATCCCCTCTATAATATAATTTTACGAACGTCCAGATTTTTCTGAACAGGGCTACAATTGTACCTTAGAAACTAGCAAACATATTAATAGGATTTAGTCAGGAGTCTCAATTTTCTTGCGTTCCAACCTGCTGCTGCTGCTATAACGCCGCATAGAATCGCGATAAGAAAAGGCATCGTATAGCTCCCCGTTACGTCGAAGAGAAATCCACCCATCCATGGGCCTACGGCGCTGCCAAGAGCACTTCCCAATAATCCTGTTCCAAGGATACTGCCAAAATTAGGGCCATCGAAGCGATCCGACATCATGGCTGGCATCAACGCCGCAGTCGCTGAATACCCTATACCTAACAAGCATGCGTATAAGTAAGACACGTAGTGTTGCCCTGTCTCACCAACAAACATCAGTACAAAAACACTTACTACAAGGATAGAAATCCCCCATACGTAAACTAGCTCTCTCTCAACATAATCGGAAAGCCACCCGCCGCCTATCTTACCAACTATGCTTGCTACACCGACAATCCCGACGAGGACCGCCGCTGTCATAGCTTGCATTCCATGATCAACGAGATAAGCCACTTGATGAACATGTAATGTCTGCGAACAGACTCCACCAAAAAAGAATGCAGCAGCCATAAGCCAGAAAGCTTTCCCACGAAGAGCCTGCGCTAAGGTTATATTTTTACTCCTTGAGTGTTTATAAATATCTGAAGCCGAATCGTCAACCGGTATTCCTTCTTGCTCTGACTTTCCGATCTTTAATAGAAAAAGTGCCGAAGGGAGAATCACAGCCAAGCAAACTAGCGAAAAACCTGCGAAAGCATGACGCCAGCCGACTGAGTCAATCAAGTACTGACAAAAGGGCACAACAATTAACATGCCCACACCGATTCCGGCACTCACTATGCCAAGAGCCAGACCCAATCGATTGGAAAATCTTTTCTGCACGAGAATGACGGAAGGAGTCCATCCGCATAAGGAAACTGCTATCGCTGTTGCGACCCCAAAAGTTAAGTAAAGATGCCAGACTTGTTCGATAAGGCTATTTAGATAGAGAGCTCCGGCCAGCAGAACAGAGCCAACAGCCATCACGATGGCAGGGCGTACTCGATCGCATAGATATCCTACTAAGGGATTAGCGCAACCATGCACAATTGCAAAGACAGAAAAAGCGCCTGCCAAAGTAGAACGGCTCCAGCCGAACTCGTTGAGAAGTGCAACTAAAAAAACGCTGTACGCATACCAAACTCCATAAGCCAGGCCTATGATAGAAGCCAATAACAAAAGCGTAAATGGGCCGGAGTAGGTCATCCGACCCTTAGCAGCAGGAGTATTCATTGTATAAGGTGTTCCGAGAGATTAGTGATAATCTTGAATGTCGTTCAAGCCTATGGGCCACAGTTTACGCCACTCTTCTTTGATAGTCCTAAATTAAAAGGCAGGTAGCGCTAAACAGTGAGACTACCTATGTCGTCTTCTTTATTTAAGCTTTTGATATCAGGGATTTAAAATAACTTTACAAGCTACCTTGTCTTTCTTTAAGTTTTCGAACGTCCTTGGGAAATTCGCAAACGTGACATTTCCAGTAATCATAGGCGTCGGATCGATCAACTCCCTATTCATCAAATCTAACGTCAATTCAAAATCCTGCCTGTTATACATGTAAGCATAATTAATCTGCAATTCTTTGGTGATTGCTTTGACTGGCAATATAGTATCGGGAGCCATGCAGACACCTACCACCACAATCCGTCCCCCTGCCGGAGCATAATCTATTGCCAGCTGCTGTGTCCCAGGAACACCGACGCACTCTAAAATTACGCTCGGCCTAGCACCGACCACCTTCTTAAAGCTGCCAATCACATTTTCTTTGTCTGCATTGATGACAGCAGTAACACCCATTTTTTCAGCAAGACCAAGGCGTTCTGGCACTCGATCACTGACAATGACATGGCGTGCACCAAAGTACTGGCACCAAAGAGCAGTTGCCAGACCCACTGGACCTGCTCCTATGATAAGCACACTTTCTCCAGCTTTGAGCATCGCCGCTCGCACACTATGAAGACCAACTGCTAGCGGCTCGACCATGGCACCTAAGTTCCAGTCAAGGCCATCTGGAAGATGCAAAGTCTCATGCGCGGATACTTTAACGTAGTCAGCGTAACCTCCAGGCAGTTCGCCCAAACCAGTATAGGACACCTCCGAACACCGATGTCCTGAACCTGAAAGACAGGAGAAACAATTTCCACAGTTCACAAAAGGCAGGGCGGTGACCCGATCGCCAACCTTGAACTTATTATCGGTATTCTGGCCTAACTCGCAAATTTCTCCGCAAAACTCATGACCCATGATGACGCCTGGTTTTAACGGCTTCACTCCACCACTAGAATCGTGAACTTCCGACATATGAAGATCTGAGCCACAAATTCCGCAAGCCTTAACACGAAGAATTAAGTCATGAGCCCCAATAATTGGAGCCTCAACCTCTTTTACAACGAGATCTTCCCCCGCTTTTAAAAATGTGGCTGCCCGCATAGTCTTTTCCTTTACAAATAGCTATTCAATATCGCATCTAGGTGAGATTACGCTCGAAGTGCTCTAACGTTCTTCTTTTGGCAAGTACTGCGCTCTCAGCGTGGTAGCTTGCACGGTCGCCGCAATTGAAACCATGGTCCGCGTCATAAACAAACACGTCAACATCACTTTGTGCTTGCTTGATAGTCTCTACGTCTGACATCGGAATATGTGCATCCTTCTCACCAAAGTGCATTATCATAGGACACTTCGGTACCAGTGTGGCGTGCCCCGCGATACCACCTCCATAATAAGCCGACCCTGCGGTAACATTTTCCAAGTGACATGCAGAGAGCCAAGTCAACAGTCCTCCGAAACAATAGCCTAATACGCCAACCGGTCCATGGGTGCTTATTGCGTTAACTGACGCCTGAATATCCTGCAACGTCTGTTCCATTTGCAAGTCCTCAAAAGCTATTCGGAGCCCCTTATCAAAGTCAGGCTGTTCTGTGTACCCTAACTCGACGTCGCGCTCCACGCGATCAAAAATCTGAGGTGCAATTGCTACATAGCCTTCTCTGGCATACTCATCGACAACTTCTCGAACATGCTTATTGACTCCAAAAATTTCCTGCAAGACGACAATGCCTCCTTTTGGCTTTCCGTCGGGCAGCGCTTCGTATCCCCCAAGTTCAAACCCGTCTTTAGACACTATTGTTTTTTTCCCCATCGCTCCCTTCTCCTTGCATTTAATTAAGTAAATTGACCACTAGAAACGATGTCCACGTTGATGGTCACTCAGTCACGTCTCTTTGCTTCTTAGCTGCACTCCCGCTATCCTGTAGGTACGGAGTAGTTTGAAGTACAAAAGGTATTAGAAGACTAGCACTTATCGTCAAAAAAAAGCTAGAGGTGGGAAATATCATGAGTGTAAATAATTTCATCAGGGCCTTCTTATGGCCTTTCTTGTTTTTCTCCACTGCCGCATATGCAGACCTGCCTCCGGAAAAGCTTACCGTAGAAAGAATGGCTCCCGCAGACCCTCATCGCCTGTACCTAACCGATCTCAACCTCAATAGTGTGATTGATGGGCGTGTTCATATTCTTGATGGTAAAGATTTCAAATATTTAGGCTTAGTCAGTACCGGCCTTTTTGGAGTAACAGCTCTATCAAAAGACAGTTCAAAGCTATACGTGGCGACTACCTACTACACAAAAAGAAATCGCGGCGATCGATTTGATCAATTTGAAACTTATGACACCAGCACCTTAGAGCTAAAATCTGAACTGATCATCCCTCCCAAACACGCGCAAGCTTTGCCTTATAAGGGGACTATAATTAGCTCTGCTGGCGATAAGTACGTCTTTATCCAGAACGCTACCCCTGCGAGTTCTGTTACAGTAATAGATACTCAACTGAATAAAGTAATGTCGGATATTTCAACTCCTGGGTGCTGGATAATCTTGCCTACTAGCACAAATGAAGAGCGATTTTCTACTCTGTGCGGTGACGGCACGGTACTGACTGTAACACTAGATGGCAACGGGAAAGAAAAGTCGAAGAAAAGAAGCAAGAAGATATTTGATGCGGAAAAAGATCCTGTTTTCGTACAAGCAGAAGCAATCAAGGATACCTACTATCTTATTTCCTATCTTGGTCAGGTGTATGAAGTTAATGTTGCGGGAGATAAGGCCGAACTCACTGACCGCTGGCTACTAATCACAAAAGAAGATAATACTGAAGACTGGCGGCCTGGCGGCTACCAGATCAGCGCGATAGATAGAGTTTCTCGAAAACTATTTGTAGCTATGCATGATGGTGGAAAAGACGGCAGTCATAAAACCCCAGCTAAAGAGATATGGGCATATGATATTGACGCTAAAAAGCGAGTCGACAGAGCTGACGGACATCACTCAATCGCGCTAGCACTAACTAAAAATACTGAACCTCATCTATATATTTACGATGGTTTCGGCGCCAAATTTCATAAATATGCAACCTCTCCTTCACTTCAGAAAACATCTGAAAGCGAGCCTGTTGGAGCATTCGCTGGACTTGTGGAGCTACATTAAGGATGTTGTTGTCAGTTTTAGATCCTTTGATTATCCGCATGATAGCTTGCGGAATAGGTCTCATGCTTTTAATTGGTGCGTGGCAAAAAATAAATGACTTAGAAATGTTCCAGGCCGCGGTAGAAGCGTATGACCTAATACCGCTCGCAAGTGCGCGCTCTTTTTCTCTGTCGTATGTGTTCATTGAGTTATCAATCGCGGTATTACTCATCTGTAACATTGCGTCCTCTCCAGTTGTAATGTCAGCGATAGTTCTAATGAGCCTTACGACATTGGCCATCTCTATCAACTTACTCAGGGGTAATGCCGATGTGAGTTGTGGATGCGGCGGTATTGAAGATGAACAGAGATTGTCTTGGGGGCTAGTGTCTCGCAATATAGTGATAGTAGTGCTGTTAGGTATTTGTCTAATTGACACAAGTTCTCGGGCTTATAACCTGCTTGATGGCATCAACTTGCTCTTCGGAGCGACCTCTATTTATCTCGTCTATCTCCTATCCTCACAGCTTATCGCTAACAGAGAAAGACTAACCCGACTGAGGGAGGGATCATGAGCATATCTGTCATCATAGCTATTTCAGTCTTATGGATCGTAGTGATTTGCCTTGGCATCACTGTCTTTGCGTTGGCCAGACAAATTGGTATCTTATACGAAAGAATTGCACCTATGGGAGCACTGATGCTCGATGATGGGCCTAAAGTTGGCGACCAAGCGCCTTCCTTTGATCTAGCCACCTTAGGAGGCGAACGCATAAAAATCGGGAGTCCTTCTACTCATGGGGAGCTCGTTTTTTTCTTATCTCCAACCTGCCCGGTATGTAAAAAACTTATCCCAATACTGAGATCTATGAGAGACAAAGAAAAGCAATGGCTTAAAGTTATTTTAGCAAGTGACGGGGATGAATTACGGCAGAAAAAATTCTATGAGGCTACTAAACTGCAGGACTTTCCTTATGTATTATCAAATGACTTGGGGATGGCGTTCAAAGTAGCTAAGCTCCCTTACGCTGTGCTATTAGATGAAGCGGGTATAGTGAGAGGAAAAGGGTTGATTAATAATAGAGAGCAGCTTGAGAGTTTACTGACAGCTAAAGAACTTGCTGTAGAATCAATACAACAATATTTACATACGTCCTGATAGTGCGTACTTTCGGGAGAAAAAAGGAGAGCCCAGATGAAGTGGTTTGACGATTTCTTTGAGAAAAAAGTCCGCAGTGTGGCGCAAAGATCCTCCCGGCGAAATGCCCTGGCGAGAATCAGTAAGGTTCTAGTGAGTTCAGCTTTCATACTGCCGATTTTACCTTTCGACCGATCTCCGTTAGCTGCTGGAGGAACGCAATCATCCACTGACCTCGATAGTAAATTAGATGATCAACATTGCGAGTATTGGCGATACTGCGCGCTCGATGGGCATCTGTGTACTTGCTGCGGCGGTTCTATCACATCGTGTCCTCCTGGGACATCGTCTTCGTCGGTGACATGGATTGGGACTTGCGAGAACCCAGAGGACGGAAAACATTATCTAGTCAGCTACAACGATTGCTGCGGTGCGACTTCATGCGGACGTTGTTACTGCAACACCAACGAAGGAGAAAAGCCTGGGTACAGGATGGGAGTCCATAATGATATCAATTGGTGCATGGGGAACGAGTCCTCTGTATACCACTGCACAGTATCAATCATCCTAGGGACCGCAAGCAAGGCGGGATAGGCCGGTAGAAGTGAAGCATCTCGCCAAGTCACTTTTTACGATTCTTATTTTTGGCACTTATGATGCGTCGTTAAAGGCAGAAACGCCCCAACTAAATTACCTTCGCTATTGCCAAGGTTGTCATGGAGACGCGGGACAAGGAAGTGCCCGAAATTCAGTCCCTGAATTAAAGGAGGCCATAACAAAATTTCTTGTCCATCCGGAAGGTCGTGATTATCTAGTGCAAGTAGCAGATGTCTCACAAAGCCCTATAGTTGATCAAGAACTAGCGGACCTCCTAAACTGGATGATTAGACGTTTTGGCACTAAAGAAATCCAAGAAAAATTTGCGCCTTACAAAGCCAGTGAAATCTCAGAACCAAGGCTCAACAGGCCAGCAAATACTAGAGAATTAAGAAAAAAGTTAACCGGGAAATCAATTCATTCAACCATGAGTGATTAATCATTATCGCGGTTCTAAGGAGATAAAATGTACGTTAGCTACATGGAAGCAATCAGAAAACGATACGAAAACCTCGGATACCAATCATACCGTTGGTTTATAGCAGAAAACGCGCCAGCTTGGTCGGCTGTCAAGAAACCACTATCGAAGTCTAAAATCGGACTTCTATCAACCTCCGGCGCTTACGCGCTAGGGCAGATGGCTTATCATTATAAAGACGACAGCTCTATAAGGGAGATACCTATTGGGACTCCGACACATGAGATTAGGTTCTCACACATCACAGAAAATTATCTTGTAAGTCCAAGAAAAGATCCTAACTGCATTCTTCCAATAGAGACTCTCAAATCCTTAGCAAAAAAAAGCGTCATAGGTTCGTTAGCTAGTACCGCCTTATCGTGTATGGGTGGTACTTATTCGCAACGCAAAGTACGCGAAGAGATAGCACCGAGTGTCTTAGAAAAATTTATGCGAGATGACATTGACTGCGCTTTACTAGTAAGCATGTGACCTGTTTGCCACCAGACCGTGTGTCTGATAGCGCGTTATTTAGAAGCACATGGCATACCTACGCTCTGTCTCGGTTCAGCTTTGGACATACTTGAAGCTGGGAAACCTCCTCGCGCCGCCTTCGTGGATTATCCACTAGGACATTCAGCCGGAAAACCATTTGATTTAGCTGATCAAGAAGACATTGTCCATCGCGCGCTGACTGGCTTCGAAGATATTAAAGCCCCCGGAGGAGCGATCACCATGTTGAAAAATACATGGGGTGACGGGTTATGGAGAGCAGAAGCAAGTTCTACCGAGGGCAGCGATACCCGGCAGCCCCGAGACACAACGCCTCAGTTTCAATTTGCAGAAGATCGAGCTGCCGCCATGGCAAAAGAAAGAATAGCCCCTTTGAAAGCAAACTGAGTTAATATGCAGTAGTAACTTACGTCGATTAAAAAGCAAATATTTCAGTCACATTCTCGGGGGGAAAGGGCAACATGAATTCAGCTCTTAGATACTTAGTAATAACAACTGCTTGCCTTTTTGCTTTCGCGCAAAATGGACTTGCTGGTACTTTCAGCAACCTGACTTCAAAATTTGATCGTTCACTCGCTACTTTCGATCCTATAGGAAAACATATCCGTGCCCCTATTGAAAAAGCTATACCGCGCCTCAAGTTTAGCGGCTCTCTGAAACAGTCTTCAGACATGCTGCTTGAAAAAAAAGGAAATGGAGGGGGATTGGCCGAAAAAGATTTCAGGTTTCTACAGCTGCAAAATCTGTTGGAGGTGGAAACGTCCTACTTTATCGATCACGGCCTAGATATTAATGCCACTGCTCATGTCTTATACGATGGAGCCTATGGCTGGCAAGGTGGGACTCAATTAAACGCCGATGAATCGAACAGAAATAACGAGATCTACAACAATAGCGAAAGAGTTTTACGTGAGTTTTACCTTAGCTATAGAAAACCAAAATTTGATTTAAAGCTAGGTAAGCAACAAGTTGCTTGGGGTAAGATGGATGGACAATTCATTGACATCGTCAACAGTATGGACCGTCGGGAATCAGCACAACTTGAGTCAGAAGACTATGAGTATCGTAGACTGCCGACGTGGATGGCCAACGCGACCTACTACTTCCAAAAAACGACTATTCAAGCACTTTATATCATCGACTTTGAGCACGATAGAAACGCTGCTCCAGGAAGTCCTTGGGGAGACACTAACCTCCCTGTCACAACACACAATATAGACTTAGGTACCTCGCGACCCAAAGCAAGCACTTTCAGAGACCACCAATACGGGCTGAGAATAGACCGGTCCGCGGGTGGTCTGACTTACGGCGTTGTATACATGTATGCATGGGATAAAAACCCTGTAGAACGAGTGACAGGCCGAGCAACTTATCTTGATGGTGGAATACAAAAGTATTCTCTGAAGCTAAAAAGTCGTCACGAAAGAGTCCACCATATTGGAGCAACTGCCGACTATGCCACCACCATACAAAACGTTCCGTGGATAGGAAATTTACCAACTGTTCTGAGGGTTGAAGCGCTGTACACAAACGGAGTACGAGTGACTGACTCCGACAAGCGAGCTGCGGCATTGTCTGGTGCCTCCACCGATGGGACTTCAAAAAGAGATACTTTAAGAGCAGCCGTAGCCATTGAATTTGCGTTGCCCGCTAGGACTACTTTTATTTTTCAAGGATCCTGGTACCAGACACTTAATCATAAAGAAGGGCTGGGTCCTGCCCTTGGTGGAGGCATTGGAGATGAGTGGAGCCTTATTCCTTTAGTCCATGTTTCTAGACCTTTCGCTTTTTCAAAAGATCGGATGAAACTTGAAGTTACAGCCTTCCCGTTGATAAGTGGTTCAGACACAGGTTGGGGCGGCATAAAAACTAAAGTGCGCCTCCGTTACCAATTTTCACAATTCATAAATGGTGAGTTTCGCTACACCGGTTATGACTCTGGAGATAGTGGAGACTATTACGGTCACTTCAACAAATATGACAACGTCGGATGGGAGCTGAACTATGAATTCTAACTTTCTCAAAGGTACATTAGAAAAACATTCTCGGCTCATTTGTCTGACTATCATAGCTAGTATTTTCACATTCAATAGTTCTGCGTCGGCTGAGCAAACATGGAGAACTGTTGAGCAACTGAGCGCTGAAGACAAAGAACTATTTGACCCCACTATTTCAGTCGCACGAGATCCCCAGATTCCTTACCTACCAGCCGAAAAATTTCCCTTCTCAGCCCCTTATACGGCTGAAGAAATGGGGTATCGTTCAGCGAGTGCAGCGCATATAGCACGCTGGAGTCATTCTATGGCAGATGTCTTTGGTGTAATCACAAGCTCAGGCTATCTCAACCAAGGGGAATGGGCATGTTTTATAGATAATAAAACCAGTGGTGGGATGCTTGGACATATGTACGATCAACCTGCAGGAGAGGAGCTAGGTCGGTGGATGTTGTATGAGACATTCCCTCCAGAAAATGACGGCGCACAGCAGCTCTGGATTCCAAAGCGCTCCGACATGGAAACTCCTCAAAAGCTTGATTTTTTCTATTATTCCCCCTCTATGCGAAGAGTTAGACGTATGCCAGAACCCAGGCGAGACCAGCGTTTCCCTAACAATGCGCAGAGTCTGGATGATGTAATGGGGCGTGACCCATGGGAATTCGAGTGGGAACTTTTAGGTACAGATGTTATTCATGAAAGCATGCGCTTCCCTAAAACACGTCAATCTGTGACAGTGAACGATGCAGAGCGCGGGTTTACTGAAGTACAAGTATCCGATATAAAAATGATGGGAAGCGAATTCCCTCATTATAGACCGGACGGCGGAGTAGACACTTGGGTGCTAAAAGCTACCGCAAAAAAAGATTGGCTGCCTGACTATAACGAAGACCACTTAATAGTTTGGGTGGAAAAAAAGACCTTTTTCATTCTTCGACGAGAAAAATATGGAAAAGATGGACGTCTAATGTTGGTAGAGACAAGGATGGCGAAACATGAAAACCCATCAATGGGCGACGAAGGATATGCGTCTTTCATGTCTTTATATTGGAACGTAGATCATGACCTGCTTTCTTATAGCTTCCACGATAACCATAAAGTTAGAGAATGGTCCGAAGAGCAGAAAACTACTATATTTACGGCTGAATTCATGCCCCGCGAATGGCTATTTGAGCCGATGAAATCCCAATTGCGGGTCCAATCTCCAGATGAATTTTTTCTGAGACCTCACCGTTACTTAGGTAGATTTCCAAAGCACAGGAGCACATCTATTTCTCCCGAGATTGAAGCACGGTACAAACTACAGGAAGCCGCTCAAACCCTGGTCTTTGAGAAGGAATAGCCTATTGCAAAATAGCTTAATGCCTTTCATCGTATACTGTCTTGGTCTGCTTTTTTTAGCAGCATGTGACCAACAGAAGAGTTCGTCGATCACCGGCTACCCTTCAGGGCCTTATCACATGACTGTCAGTACACTACCTTCCTTACCGGTAGCTGGGCAAGAAACTATTATTACCACCCAGCTCAGCTATGCTAAAAATGGAGAGCCTGTCGTTGACTTAGATATCCTGCACCAGAGGTTAGTCCATAATTTCATCACTCAACTTGATTTCACAGCTTTCGCGCATATACATAATGAAGATTTCAGCCCTTTGACCGATATACAAAAAGAAACTGGAACGCTTTCATTTCCTTACACATTCCCTTCCAACGGCAATTATCGAATGGTCAGCGAATTCACTCATCAGAAACGCTCATGGACTAAACACTTCGATATTTCGGTGGGAGAGAATAACGCGCCATCAGCTCTCTTAGAGAAAAAGACCAGTCATAGTTCCGTGATTGGTGACTACCACGCAAGACTTTCATATCCGGATGAAAAGCTAATGGAAAAAAAGTCAACAGTGCTCGAGATTCTAATAAGCAAAAAAAACGTTCCTGTAAACAATCTAAAACTACATCTAGGGTCTGAAGCCCATGTGGCTATTTGGAGAACGGATGGAAAGAACTTTGGACATACACATAGTTACACTCCCAAAATGCGAGAGCTGATGGATGCAATGAAGCACAACGGCAAAATGGGAAGTCACAGTAAAAAAGCGATGAGAAGTATGATGTATACAGTAATGTCGATGCCCGAAAAACTCATGTTCAAGGGGCCAATTATCCCGCTACTGCACTCTTTTCCTGAAACAGGAACCTATAAAATATTTATAGAGTGCGCACCAGATGGCCTACCGATCGTCTTCGATTTTACGGTTGATGTGGGATCAGAAAAACATGACTCCTCTCATAGTGGCTTACAGCATCACTAATTCGCGCATGCCTGCATTATTCGTGCTCAGCGCGCTCCTTTCTTTTTCGGCTCATGGGGGCCATGGATTTTACAACAGCTTTGCCACAATTGAGTGGCTTAGCAACCCTGGAGGTACTCCCGAAAACTTATTCTATTCTGCAGAAGTATTTGCCGAGGGCTTCAATTTATCGAGAGCAAAAAATCTACAAGCACGTCACAAGCTTTTCTTAAAATATGCTGAGGAAAAGCTAGCAGAAAGCGTGTCTCTATTTACTAGAGACAGATTATCAGCAGCCACTCGATCGACTCTACTTTACATCAAGTACTTGGACAACTCGGAAAAAACAGCTCTACAATTAATTAAAACCGAAAACCATGAACTCATTCAAAATCTTGCAGAGCGTCTCCTTCAGCATCAATACATTCTCTCGGTAGAAGCTATACAGTTATCTGACCAAGCGTATATAGAGGCGACGCAACTGAACAAAACCATAGGGATTCACTATGCGAATATTATTACTAATACAAGCAGGGACTTTCAAGATTCGCATTTTTTCAAGAAAGAAGAGGTGAAGTGGTCGTGGGAAGCCTCGTCTCCCTCCGAATAAAGTTCCAGTGATTAACAAATTAACTCGAGTCAACTGTGACACACATTGCCATCCCAGTGTCGCCCGCAGCACAACCTGAGAAAAGCCCGGCCCCCCCTCCTCGCTCGACTAACTCCTCTATCAACTCAATCAAGCTTCTGGTTCCCGTCGGTCCTTGCGGATGCCCCCAGATTAAAGAACAGCCGTAGTTATTCATGCGCTCTAATGGGAAACCAGTATCACGAGAAAACAAAATGTCATTCACAGCAAAAGGATTATGCGTTTTTACAGCATCAATTTCGGTAATAGATAAGCCTGCCATTTTTAATGCCATACTGGCTGCAGGGACAACAGCTTCCGGCATATAAGCGCGACCTACTCTGGCCTGACCAAACCCTAGAATTTTTATCCGTATATTTTCATCTTTTGATAACTCTCTACATTTCTCAGGAGATGCCACAACAATTGAAGCATTGCCATCTGCAGGGTGAGTCTGGCCTGCATAAGTAACCGAACCATTTTTTACAACAGGTTCAAGACCAGCAACGCTTTTATGGGTGCTGAGTCTAACACCTACATCGGTCCCAATCGCTCCTACCACCTTTGAAAATCTCGAATTAGGAATATTAAATGGTAATCGCATATATCTCTTTTGAAAGCTGCAGTCGTCTCGCAATGAAAGTTGATATTGCTCGCTCCTCATAACTGCTACGTCATGCTGCTGACTCATTGATATACCATGCCTTAATGCCACGTTCTCTGCCGTTGCTAACATAGAGTGCCCGCCATTAGGATCGTATGAGAAATTATCCAGCACCCATTTTTCACTTTTACCACCACCTCCGACCCCTTCAGGGTCGGGGTAATATAAATGAGGCCCGTTTGAAGTTCGATCAGCGGTTACAACCAATGCACTAGTAGCTAGTCCCATTTCAATTTCCCCGACCGCCGTCACAATACTACGAATTCCACTAGCACAGGCCTGTGAAACAGTAGGGCCCGAAACGCCTTCTAATCCGCCTAATGTTGCTACCCAGGGCGCACCGTAGAAACTATGCTGCTGAGGAATGGTATTGCCTAATACCATGAAATCAAATACATTTTTGGACCAATCCCTCTCTCGCAACTCGTCCCGTAAAACGTGGCTTGCGAAAGACAAAGCATGTAAGTTTTTAAAGTCTCCTTGCCACCGGCAAAAAGGAGTCGACCAATAACCACCGTAGGGGATTTCAGCGCCTATGCTCATGGTTTTTCCTTATACAACTCACGAACCAATTTTGCTTTATATTCATATCGAGGAAGAGTGCCTTCTAGAACAAGCTCAATATTCGCCCGAAATATAAGTTTTTCTCTCAATTTAAGTTCTATTTTTTGCTTTAGACTTTCATCCTTCTCTACATGAGCACTTAACTCAACTTTAATATGTATTGGAGGCTCCCATCCAAGAGGTGGAGCTTGCTCCATTTGTATCTCCATCACGCCGTTCAGCTCTGGTGCGAAGCTGGCGATAACGTCGCGGATAGCCGCAGGATAGACATTAACTCCCCTCACTATAAGCAGGTCATCCGTGCGTCCAATAATGCGGATGCCAAAGCCCGTTCTTCCGCATTTACATTCTGTGTGAGTCACTTCGACATGATCTCTGGTTCTGAATCTAATTAGCGGAATACATTCTCTATCAAGGCTGGTACATACCAATTCACCTTTAGTCCCTGTTTCAATCGGTAAAGAGACCCCTGTATCAGGATCAATTATTTCTGGGTGAATAATACCTTGACCTAAAAAATGCATCCCTTGTCGGTGTTCGCACTCACCCCACACCATTGCCCCGTAATCACCGTTACCCGAACATTCCATCACACGACAGTTGAAGGTATTTTCAATCTGGCGTCGAACTTCAGGGATAGATGCTCCAGGCTCACCTCCAGCTAAAATAAGATTCAAACCAAGGCTCTTGGGATCTATAGATCTTTCCGCAAGAGATCGTGCAAAATGGAGAGGATAAGATGCCGTGCAGAGTAATGCAGTTGCTCCTGCAAAACGAAATGCATCGATCAAACGATCGGTCATATTGACGCCTATTGGTATACACGTACCAATATCCTCGAAAGCATCGGCGTAGGATGCTGCGACCACAAAAGGAGACACCACCAAGGGAATACGATCACTTGTTCTCAATCCATTTGCCCAAAACACACGTGACGCCGTCTCACGCCATATAGCTATATCAGCTTTAGTCAACCCTATATAGGTCGGCCGACCGGTCGTGCCACTGGTTGAATACATCCGGCGGACATCTTCTGTATTACAGGCAATATGTTCGCCAAACGGTGGAATCCTAGACTGACTTTCTCTGAGCTCTGATTTCTCTGTAAAAGGCAACATCTGTAGGTCTTCAGTCCCTGAGATCTTTAGAGCGTCAACTCCATACGCGGCAAATTTTTGCTGGTAAAACTTGGAGGAAGCGCAGACATAGGCAAGCTGTTGCTTCAACTTATCGTCATGTAAATTTTTAGTTGCCGCCAAACTGGCGCACTCGACCTCTTTGTTCCAGAAATTATGATCTACCAAGTTACTCTCCTTTTGATCTCTCCACCCAACCAGCTAGATCCTTGATATTGGCCGTATAATCAACAATTTCAGTTGTAAAAATAAAACCTGTACCTTCTGTACTTGGCTCTAGAAGTGGATACCTGGAGGGTTGCTCGAGGAAAGATTTTTGCCACGACAAAAGAGAGACTTGATGAAATTTACAGATATTTTCTGCAGTTTTCACCCCTGAGCGCCACTTTTCTTCTTCGCTGAAGTCCTCGTCTTCAAGAAGCAATACCACATCAACACCTGCCTCACAGTACTTTTTTGTCAGCCCACAAAAGAACTCGAAGGTGTCTTCAATTGCCAGGTCAAATTGCTTAGACAGCCTCTTCGGCCCATTTACTCCGACTACTAAAACCGATTCGTCCTCAAAAGTTTCTCGTAGCCGACCTACCGACTTTAAACTCGCGCAGACTGGTCCGCATGAAGAGATGTGTTCTAAATTCAAACCTTTCCCTTGAGAAGACTCCAATTCAGATTCCCAACCAAGAGAGCAAACTATACCATCAGCACCTGTTAATTTTTGGAGCTCTACTAAACCATTGGTCAATTGTGTGGGATCGTTTCGAAATTCATGAGCTGGACGTGCAGAAATCTGGGCAGCGGCCTCAAATGCCAAAGGAATAATCAACCGATGATCTAACGTTCGGCCACGAGCAATGGCTTTAGCTGCTTTACGAACGCTTTTCATGGCCTTATTGCCGGTCCTGTCGGTTTAGCGTCAGGCCAAGTACCATAAATATTAAGAATTTCTTCAGGAGGTTTGCGCGCTTTCCATTTCTGCTCAAACTCCGCGAATGGTATCCCTTCGCCAATACGCAATAATCTGGCTTCCTTTCTCATGAGTTCTGATTTCTCAAAATCAATTCTCTCATGCTCAGCATTCCAAGCGACTTTATAGATATGCTCAGCTGTCCACTGCGTACACAAACCAGCCACCAAATCTTGTTCTATCGAGGCAATATCTCGTTCCAACGGATCCCCAAAACCAGCCCCACCGGTTGAAAGCCCAATCGTTACCGTCTCATCCCCTTCTATGGCCCGAGTCGTCCTACCAAAAGGCTCTGTTTCTAATTGTCCGTAACGGCCGCTCACGAGCCCTTCGAAATCCAAAACGCCTCCTTCAATTTCCTGCAACAACTTCGAAACTTTTGTACCTCTCAAAGTAATTCCTGGCACAGTAGGCGGTGCATATCCACCAAAAATTGGCTGTGGGGTCTGAACAGTACTATTATCAGCAATCGCCATAAAGTAGAGAGAAGGGACGTGGTGAACAGCCCAAAATTGAGCAGTACCACAACCACCTCGATACTTCCCATGCCCGCCCGAGTCAGGCCAATGTTGCGAAAATGGGATTATCATTGGAAATTCGTTTTCGATCGCCTCGACATCTGGAGCCCGACCAAAGGCACACCATGGAAATCCATAAGCATCCATTCCATCACAACAAGAACGCCCGCCTTGACCCTCGGTGTTAATGGGGTAAGCAATCATATCAGCGAAAGGCTGGTCCCATTGTGAAACACCCGCTATCACTGTCGCATTACCTCCATTCCCCATAGACGCTGTTGCCTGTCCCCATTCCACAGTCCCGTAGCGAGCCCTTGAAAGACAATTTGCGACGGAACTCATTGCTCCTGTGCATATCATCACAGCATTGCTAGTCGCCGCCCGCGGAGTCGGAGAGAGACAACTGGCTTCAGGAAAAATGAAGTCAATCGGGGCAAACGACGCACTTGATATAGGTAGATCATGAAATACGTATTCGTAAATATAATTCGCCAGATGGCCAACAACCGCTTGGGGATGAGCATTGTAGCTTGATAAATTTTCGGGACTTGTCCCCGTAAAATCAATCACCATTCCATCGTCTTTTTTAACCAAGGTCATGTAGCAATTCCGCATCAATCCCCGAATATTTCCAGCCGCATCTGAAAAAGTCACACATCGATAAGTACCATCTGGCCAACCCAATAGACGTTTCCGGGCTCCGGTCTCGGCTTGATCGAGCATCCGACGAAATAACCCAGTAACGAAATCAACGCCTTCCCGCTTGCACATCTCCACGAGCCTTACGCGCACCCGATCGGCAGTTGTACAACGCGCCTTAAGATCAACCGTCACGTTGGCCTCCGCTCTTATTCCAAAAGCTCTGAACAACTCAATAATATCGTTGTTTATACGGAAATTTTCTCCAATTTTCATAGGAGGGAGATTCATTCCTTCTTCAAAACGAGAGGTTGCTGAAACGGGCATCCCGCCTGGCTCTTTAGCGCCCGTTTCCGTCGTATGGGATAGTGCCGCTGTCCACCCCACTAATGTTTCATCAAAGAAAACTGGAGTTATTGCGACTTGGTCAGGGTTATGTATTCCTCCATAGAGAGCATCATTCGTATAAAAAATATCGCCATCTTTAATACCGGGATTCTCTGAATAGTTTTTTATTATGTATTTAATAACAATAGGCGGAATAATCGCATGCAAATAAGTGCCTGCCGATGCATTGACTAAGTCTCCGGATGCATTAAATATTGCAACAATAGAGTCGCCAGCAACGCCCATCGAGCTTCTCGATGACCTCATAAATATTTCATAACCTTCGTCGAGAATATCTGCTGTTCTCTGCACTGCAATCTCGTAGGCACCGCGCGTCAAAGCATCCGCACATTTCCGCTCATATAGACTGGCGGGAGTTACTTTCAACGCTGCCATTTTTTCTTCAAGAGTAGGTATGCTCATGTTTTATCCTCGCTATCATTTACGCAACTGGAGTACTCTAGTAGGCCAATGCCACGGCTATCAATATGGAAGTACTGCCCGGGAGGAACGACCAAAGTAGTAAATTCAGCTTCAACAAGGCTTGGCCCTTCTATGCGGTTACCAGGTTTTAAGGACTCAAATGAATAGACTGTAGTCATCTTTCGCTGTCTCAATTCTGGCCAGTAGGCATCTCTCTCATTTTTCAAGGCGTGAACAGAATCTTCACCTTCTAATGGAAACTCAGGCAAATGCATTTTTTCTGTTGGGATAGTTACTTTCAATACAATATTGTCTAAAAAAACCCCGCCTGCTTTATAGACAACATGTGGACTAAAAGCTGCAGAAAACTCAGACTCAAAGGAATCGTAAACCTCCTGCATCTCTTTTTTAGACGAAATACGTACATGCGGAGACGAAACACGCTTGACATGGACCTGTCCTCCGTAAAGCATATCCAGCTCAACCTGATATATCGCTTCTTCCAACGGTAAACCCTCCGCTAGAATATCAATTTTTGCTTGAGAAACGAGTCCTTCTATAGCCGTATTAAAATCGTCATAATTCGTGGCAAGTGCTTCAGTAACTGGCTCCATTAAAACCATGCGCTTAGAAACCTCGTACACGTGCATGATATCCATCACCGAACTACCGAGGGCACAGAATACGGGCGACTGTGGGAAGATTACAGCAACTGGGACATCTGACCGAAAACCTGCAACATGCGTGGGACCACCACCCCCAAAGGCGAAAAGAGCGAAATCTTCGGGATGATAGCCCCTCAAATGAACTTCTCGCTTGATGGCTGAGGCCATATTTTCTTCCACAATGTTCCTGATCATTGCTGCAGCCTCATCTACGCTAATGTCTAATGGATCAGCAATTTTTTTCTCAATTGCTAGACGCGCTTTACCTGCATTCAAAGCCATCTTGCCATTAAAATAATTGTCCGGAGAAATATATCCTAGAACAACGTCAGCATCAGTCACTGTGGGCTCAGTGCCTCCCAGGTCATAGCAGACAGGACCTGGCATGGCACCAGCACTCCGAGGACCTACTTCTAATCGATCTAACAAGGTATTGATTGATGCTATCGATCCTCCTCCTGCACCCATTGTGGTTGTCTGCAACATTGATATGCCTACCATCCATCTATCAATCACAGGTCTAAATTCATAACTCCTAACACCGGCATCTACCACCATCCCAACATCGAAGCTTGTTCCACCGACGTCTGCTGCAATTACGTTTTTGTAACCCAAGGCTTTTCCCAAATGAAAAGAGCCCATTAAGCCTGATATCGGTCCGCCGTTATATGTTCGGGAAGCCGTGGTCTTAAACATTTCCGCGCTACCCCCAGTATTATGGGTTAACAGAAATGTGCCCGAGTACCCCATATCGCGCAATTGATCCCAAGTCGACTCAAGCTCTAACTTAATCGACTGCTGCAAATAGGCATCCAATATTGCAGTCATGGTTCTCTCATACTCCCCAACTTTTCCAACCACTTCATGCGATAGAACAACAGGCAAATATCCAACATGATAGCCTTTGTACTCCTCCCTAATAATTTCACGAACACGTTTTTCATGCTCCGGGTTAGCAAAAGACCACAGCAAAGCGACCGCAATAGCGCGAGCACCGGAATCTATTAGATAGCGCAGCTTTTTGCGGACATCTTGCTCGTCAAGATTGCGCATGACTTTCCCCGACGAATCGACACGCTCTTTAATGCCTACGATTAAATCGCGCGAAACAAGAGGCGCGGGCTTATGTTGTAAAGCTAGATTCCGGCGTTCACCAATCCTCAAGCCATCACACCACTGAGCTCCTCGGCCAATGAGGATGGCTTCCTCATGCCCTTCGGTGGTCATTAAACCCAAGCGAGGGCCTTTGCGTTCTATCAGCCTATTCATCGCTACAGTCGTCGAATAACGGACAACATCTATATCTGGCAGTAACTCCTCTAGATCTAGACCAAGTTGATCAGCTCCGTCTTCTAAAACGTTTATAAAGCAAACGGACAAGTCATAGGGCGTCGTTGGAGATTTAGCAATCACACGCTTTTCACCGAAAGTAAGAACCAGATCTGTGAAGGTACCTCCTACATCAATATCTATACTTTTCATGCCTTACCCTCGTTTAATTTGAGGTGCCCTGCCTCGAGCAATAGTTCTCCTGAAGCAAGTCGACTTTTTAGACTAAGAAGATCTATTTCTGTGGTGTTGGTTATAGGATGCCCCGGCGGCAAGTACTCCGTTTCAATCTGCAATCCGCATTGAGGACAATAGAATTCGAGTATTCTGATCCAATCAGGGTTCGGCGCAAAATTATATTCGCCAGAAATTAAAGGCTGATGGATTTCTGTAGGATCTCTTTCTTTGACGAGCAACCCGTACTTAACATTCTCAGATGCAGGACCAATGTTGTGGTCACATTTCCCACATACCCACTGCTCATTATCTAAATCAATATTGAGGTTGTCCCCTATGTGCAATATCTGTCTCATGAAACTAAACCTTTATAAGCAAGCGCATTTCCTTTTGCATCGACATCTAAAATCCAACCAGGAGAAACAAACCACGTAAACGTTCCACCATCTACCAAGCTAGGGCCGCTTATACTTTGTCCATAACAATCCTGATGAGCATAAGTATCTATAGCAAGATTACGTCCCTCCTTCGACAAAGCTTGAAAAGAGTCCCGCTTTTTGTGGCTAGGCAATACAACCTTCCCTACAACATATCTGGCTTCTAAGCGAAGCATAGTGGGCTCATTCATCTTTGAATAAATTCTTGGCAACACTTCATTCGCGCTTCCATCCACCAAATCACTTTGCTCGGAAGCACTACTTAATCTCCAGCAGAAAGAAGAATCGTTGATATCAAACCCTTCACCTTCTAAGTCACGAACTGCTTGCCCATAGAGAGCCTCTCCAGACTGCAGAACCGACCTCCCAGTGAGCGGGGCCGTAAGTGCACTTTCATATACATGTAATACATCCGAAATCGCAGATCCATAGGCCGAAAAAACAGTTCCATAAGCAAAAAACCTGACTTTACTAATGCCAAGAATATCAGCGATCTGAGTGCCGAATAGAGGTCCATTACCGCCGTAAGCAAATAATTCCGCTTGGTCCGTCTCACCCCAATCAGTCTCAGTAATCGCCTCAGTAGCTAACTCAGCCATCATCTTTGTGGCAGAAGCGACTATCCCCTCAGCAGCCTCTTCAATTGGAATATTCAAAGGCTCAGCAATATGCTCCGATACAGCCTGTGCAGCCAGTGCTAAATCTAACGTTCTCCTCCCACCCAGAAAAGTACTGGGGGATATGATCTTAAGCAAAACAAGTGCATCTGTTAGTGTTGCTTCACTGCCCCCGAGTCCATAACAGGCAGGCCCAGGAGCTGCGCCCATGCTCTCCGGACCCAAGTTTATCTCCCTTCCTTCCACCCGTGCGATACTCCCTCCACCTAAGGCATTCGACCGTAAAACCGGCATGGGCATCCTAACTGGAATTCCAAAAATAGAGCCATTCAACTTAGTTTCGACATTGCCGTCAGTGATCACACTTACTTTTCCAGTAGTGCCTCCAATATCGATAGCTATAACGTGAGAACATTTTTCATGCTTTGCAATATAAGCCGATGCATGGGTACCAAAGAGTGGTCCAGACTCAATAGTATCTACAGCTTTGGTTTTCCCTATTCGAGCAACACCTCCAGACAAATGTCCTACCAGAATATCGCCCCGCCAACCCATCTCAGCCTTTAGATAATCCTCGGCTTTAAACAATGAGTTAGCTAATGCATTGTGGACATATGCATTAATTAACGCATAAAAGGTTCGCGACATATCATCAGGTTGAAGCAGCATCTCACTGCCAGCAAGCGCAGGAACAGAACCGAGAAAGTGGTCAGGAAACTGTTCATCGATTATTTTCAAAACCTCCTGCTCTCTCTCGCCAGAAGGAAAGGCACCCTTAAATGAAATGTTGATACGTCGGATCCCTTGATCGATGAGTCTCTTGACCGTTCCAACTATTTGAATTCGATCCGCGTGCTCGCTAAGTGCAACAATATGCTCGGGTCGGACCAACTTTGGAATTACAGCTTTGACATCGGCTATGTCGCTTGTATATAAATTTTCTTCAGCCCCAGGGCTCACAATTAGCCCAAGCTTCGGCCCTTTCCCCTGAGCTAGGACATTAGAGGTCAGAGTGGAAGTCCAACGAATGAAACGAACTTGGTCCAAGAAATCTTTTAGATTTTGATAGCCCAGCTGTTCTGCCGCTTGCTCTAAACTTTGCCTAAAGGACTCTGTAATATCGTGTGGCGTTGATTCTACTTTAATCAACAGAGGCGATTCGCCACCAATAACCAGCGTGTCGGTCATTGTCCCGCCCGTATCTATATCGACGCAATACATCTTGCGTACCTCCCCCTACTTTTTATAGACCTTACTATTTACAATCTACTTTTTGCGCAACACCAAGATAACCTATCCAGAATAATTCGCCACCTAGATTAAAAAAAAAACGACATTGCATGAGCATAATATTTATTTTCTAAGATAAAAATCCTAAGGCCTAATAACTTTAATATCTTTAAAAGATTCGAAAAATTATGCCTAAGGCTTCCACTTAAAACATATGACAAGGCACTACTCGTGGATCGTTGGAAACTTACGACACACAAGCTTTAGTGCGACTAATATTTATGCCCAGTTGCAAACGCTGACTAAAAAGCCTATCAACCCTCCAAAAACGCCACCCCAAACGACGAGCCACCCCAAATGCTTACGGATCATAGTCTCAATAATTGTTTTCACCGTTTCAGGAGTTAGCTCTTCTAGTCTCCTATCAATAATAGCCTCGATTTTTTCTCTCACCTCGTCAACAGCGATATCTGCCAAATCATGATCCGCGTTCATTTCAGAAATAATAATTTTTAATTTATCAATAATAGGCTCTCTCAATGGCTCAAGAGCTTGCTTACCACCCATCATTTTCAGCATCCCCCCCATGGAAGAAGTCTCTATTGCTTCAATCAAACCTAAAAAAACACGCTCAAAATCTATACTTCCAGCAAGATTTTCCAAGGAACTGGTCTTCGATTCATCAAAAAACCTTTGAATGTTTTCTTTAGTGAAAAACTCGTTCACAATTAATATTTTTATCCCCGACTTAAACTCTTCAAATCGAGTTGGTATGACTCCTGACCCATATAAGAAAGGCACCCGTTCGAACAGCATGTGTATAGCCAACCAATTAGTGACACCTCCTGAAAACGCGAACAAGCCGGTACTTAAGACGACACCTTGATAGCTAGGGATAAAAAAACTACTCAAAATAAGTAACGAAGATAAGGCATTAGTTAGGAGAGTTTTATTCATAAATAATCATTCACTTTAATACAATTGAAACTCTTGTCACTGGCCATCCATCGCATTCCAAAAAGCAACAATAAGCACCTAAAAAAACCAGCACAATTCGGATATTTGACATTTTCTTGTTCAACCAGCATCTGAAGACCGAATTGCACGACTAGTAAGGATTTTAACCTAACCGGAATAATGATTAAATGCTATCTTATAGTTTCATATAAGATAATTTTCCGCTGTATGCTACTTTCATTAGCACTATAGTTCTCAAGTAAGGGTTCGATTAAACGGGAGGGGTTTATGAGTGACTTAATCTCTATTCTAAAAAACACTATTGGTGATAGCGGAGTGCTCACGGGGACAGAGGTCAGCGAAAGGATGATTCATGTCTGGTATCCAAACCCGATTACTGCCCTTTGCATTGTTCGACCAAGAAACACGGAAGAAGTCGCCGAAGTATTGAAAATATGTAACGCTCATAGCCAGACAGTCGTTCCTCATGGAGGCCTTACTGGGCTCGTGCAAGGGAGTAACGCCCGGCCTACTGATGTTGTTCTTTCGTTGGAAAGAATGAATCAGATAGAACATATTGATACAGTCGGAAGGACCATGACTGTTCAAGCCGGAGTCCCTCTCCAGGTGGTACAGGAAGCATCGGAAAAAGAAGATCTGATGTTCCCTTTAGATTTAGGCGCACGAGGTTCTTGTCAGATAGGTGGAAATATCTCTACAAATGCCGGCGGAAACCGCGTCATTCGCTTTGGAATGACACGCGAGAATGTTCTCGGACTTGAGGCTGTGCTCCCAGACGGCACTATACTGACTTCTCTTAATTCCATGATTAAAAACAATTCTGGATATGACCTAAAACAACTTTTCATAGGAACCGAAGGAACCTTGGGGATTATAACTCGTGCAGTGTTACGACTCAGAGAAATCCCTCAAAATCTCCCGACTGCTTTCGCAGCATTCGAAAGCTTTGAACAAGTCACTCGATTCTTACGTTTTGTGGATCGCGAGCTTGGAGGCAGCCTTTCAGCTTTTGAAGTCATGTGGCACGATTACTACGAGCGAGTTACGACTGAACCTGCAAACAATTCCAAGCCAGTGCCTGGTGATTATCCCCTTTATGTCCTTATCGAATCACTGAGCTCGTCAAATAAAACCGAAAATGAATCCTTCGAAAGCATTTTAGGACAGGCTTTAGAACTCAACTTGGTTGCCGATGCGGCGGTGGCGAAATCTGAGTCAGATCGCAAGGCAATGTGGAATATTCGTGATTCAGTAGAACATTTTTTTCGTTATGGACATGCATTTCTTTATGACGTCAGTCTAGGCATTCGTCATATGGACAAATATGTCGATGAGGTGAAAGCACGTCTTAAATCAATATGGCCTGAACACCATTGCTGTACTCTCGGACATATAGCCGATGGTAATATCCATTTTGCAATTTCGGTGGGTGACGATAGCCCTGAGTCATTTAAAAAAGTGAATGACTGCGTGTATGAACCGTTGCAACCAATTGGCGGAGCTATATCTGCTGAACATGGTATTGGAACAGAAAAAATCGAGTATTTGAAATTAAGTCGCTCGTCAGCCGAAATTGATGTCATGAGATTAATAAAACGTGCGCTTGACCCAAAGAACATATTGAACCCAAACAAAATCTTCACTTCACTTCCCTGAAGAGCGTAGCCTATCGAATGTTTAAGACCCTTTCAAAAGATGGATGCAATATAGGGCTCGTATTATCTACAGTCACGGAGACAAGCGTCGCAGAAATGCAGGCGGTAGGTATTTTAGCCGAAGATTTAGGCTTTAAGTCCATCTATGTCAACGAAGGGAAAAGTGATGCATTGGCCTGTGTCCAAAGCATCGCATCGGCCACAGAAAAAATCACCGTGGGCACAAACATAGCGAATATTCATTACAGACAGCCCTACCTTACCGCAGCAACTTCAAAAGTAGTGTCTGAAATTAGCCAAGGAAGGTTTGTTTTAGGTTTAGGAATCAGCCATGCGGGTCTACTAAAGACGCTCGGGATAAGCATGGGAGATGGCCGTATCAAATTAGGAGCGCATGCTAAATTAGTTGCAGACATATTGAATGGAGAGTCTATAAAAGGACTCCTTAAGCCAAACCCTTCAAAGTATACAATACCAATTTACTTGGCTGGAAACACAGTTGAAAGTGCCAGCTTGGCGGGGAAATATGGTGATGGAATTATGCCTTACCTTACGCCTAGAGATTACCTCCCTGTTCTCCTTGATGCTGGGAAAATGGCCGCAATTGATGAAAGGAAAAATCCAGAAAAATTCCAGTGCGTACTGAGTATTCCGACGTTCCTAAGTACTGACGATGACGAAGCTCGCTCCGCAGCAAAATATAATCTCGCCTTTTTCTCACAGTTACCTAATTACCGAAGACAATGGCGACGAGCCGGTTTTGGGACGGCGATGACTCAATTGAAAAACCTGTGGCATAAAAGAGGCACTCGTCATGATGCAATGAAAATTGTTCCAGAGGAATTGATAGACCAGGTTTGCCTAGTCGGTTCAGTGCCAAGTTGCTTAAAGCAAATAGAGGCCTTTATAGGTAAAGGTGCTGGAGAGATCGTTCTAGCTATAAGTCCTGTAAATGAAAAAAGAGATACAGCAACTACACAAGTGCTCAGCGCCTTCCACAAACATCTAAAAGGCTGTTAATATCTAACCTCGAGAACAAATAACATTACCTATTATGTTATTTTTTGTGTCTAAAGTTAACTCTTACTTTTAGGATTCATATGCAACTTTCCGGAAAATTACACGCTATATTTGAAGTCAAACAGATAACTGAAAGATTCCAAAAAAGGGACTTTGTAGTAGAAACTATCGATAATCCCACTTATCCTCAGCTTGTCATATTGCAGCTAACCGGAGAGAGATGCGCTGTTATGGATAGTTTTTCATTAGGTCAAATGGTCAACGTTGAATTCAGTGTAAGAGGCAGAGAGTGGAAAAGCCCAAGCGGGGAAATCAAATACTTCAATAGTTTAGATGCATGGACTATAGAGTCTGACGAGCAAAACCAACGTCCAGCCGAAGAACCGTTTCTATCAGAAGCACCATGGCCCTCTGACGAGGACATTCCGTTCTAATTTTAATAGAACTATTGCACCTAATTTAATTTAACAGCTCAACGGTAATCGAAGACACGCTTAGAAATGAAATCAATACCCTGTTTTAAATCCTATGACGTCAGAGGAAAACTGGGTCAAGAACTGAACGAAAGTATCGCCTATAAAATTGGCAACGGATTTGCTCGCTACCTTGATGCGAAGCGTATTGTTATTGGCGGTGATGTAAGACTTAGCACAGAAGCTCTCAAATCAGCACTTGCCCAAGGCATCAATGATTTTGGTGCTGATGTCGTTGATATCGGACTTTCTGGAAGCGAAGAGCTCTACTACGCAGCGTTCAGTCTAGATGTTGACGGCGGAATAGAAGTCACAGGAAGCCATAATCCTGTTGACTATAACGGAATGAAATTCGTAGGGAGAGGTGCTCTACCAATAGGTCAAGCGACAGGGCTTTTAGACATCAAAAGCCTTGCGGAAACCGAACCGAAAATCAATAATTCATCTAAAGGCGAAAACACATACCTAAGCATAGTCGATAATTATATTCATCACTTACTGACTTATTTTAACAAAGACTCAATAAAGCCACTCAAGATCGTGGTCAACTCCGGCAATGGCGCGGCGGGTCATATAGTCGATGGCTTGGAAAAAGAATTCACGGCTAAAAATATACCTATAACCTTTATAAAAATACAACATGAAGCGGATGGAACGTTCCCTAATGGGGTGCCGAATCCTTTGTTACCGAGCTGTAGAAAAGTTACTTCTGATGCTGTTTTAGAAAATAAAGCCGATCTAGGAATCGCATGGGATGGGGATTTTGACCGTTGCTTTCTCTTTGACGAAACTGGAGGCTTTATTGAAGGTTATTACACCGTGGGTCTTTTGGCTGAAGCTTTTTTAAAAAAGTCGCCAGGAGAAAAAATCGTATATGACCCCAGAATGGTCTGGAACACAATAGATCTCGTCAAGGCCAACAGTGGAATTCCAATAGAATGTCAGAGCGGACATACCTTCATGAAAGAGTGCATGAGAAAAGAGAATGCAGTCTATGGTGGCGAGATGAGCGCCCATCATTACTTTCGAGATTTTGCTTACTGCGATAGCGGAATGATCCCTTGGTTATTAGTCACGGAATTACTAAGCCTGTCGGGAAAAACATTATCGCAGTTAGTGAATGAAAGAATAGCGGCATATCCATGCAGCGGGGAGGTCAACTACAAAGTAAAAGATCCAACTGAGACGATAGAACATATAACAAACTATTTTAGTAGCCAGAGCGCTGAAATTAGTCATGTCGATGGTGTTAGTATCGAGTTCCCAAATTGGAGATTCAATCTTAGAGCATCTAATACAGAGCCACTGCTAAGATTAAATGTTGAATCTAGAGGAGATAGAACTTTAATGCTAGAAAAACTTTCAGAGATAGAAAAGGAAATAACTCAACTGAAATGAAACCCTCTATGTATGAGACGCGAGTATAAGAACAGCCTCAGACTTTATCTTGTATCCGCTAGGATATAGCAACCGACTTCACTAAGCGTTTCCTCGACCTTATCTAGCGTATGTGTAAAAAATGCTACACATGAGGCTTGTCCTTCCAAACTGCTACTTTCACAGCTACACCCGCTTCCTTCAATAGAGAAATCATGCGTGTAGTATCATCAACTAAAGCTTCAGCTCCTCCTACTTGGATAAGTAAAAGAGGAAATTCTTTAGCATTACGTCGACTAACTCTAGCTATCTCTCCATGAACAGAATTTCTCTTAGCATGCCAGGAAAATGAAAACCTTTATGGTTTTACTTTAGAGAAAAGAATTCCGTCTCTATGGAGACTATCTATTTCAGATTGACTGCGCCCTATTTCTAGCAGTATGTCTTGGTTGTGCTGCCCTAAAACCGGGGCTAAAGGGGTACAAGGCTCGTCTTGCCATTCAAACCTTGCAGCAGATCGTGGTTGTCGTACTCGCCCCATACCCGGGTGTTCATATTCTGAGATAATATTGTTATTAATAACTTGTTCATTCTTAAGCATCTCATGCCTAGTCAAAATAGGTGCACAAGGTACGCCATGAGCACTCAGCTTCTCCAACCAATCTTTAGACGTCTGAGTAGCAAGTACTTTCCCCGTCTCTTCAATTCTTACTTTCGCATTTTTAAAGCGACCCGATGTGCTATTAAATCGAGGATCATTTATCCATTCTTTCTTATTCAAGGCTAAACACAAACCCTCCCATTCTTTGTCCGACATGGCACCCGCAGTGATATATCCATCTCTCGTTTCAAATACCAGATCCTGAGCTAATTGGCCTACTCTTAAGTCTTGCTCTTCATCGATCAAAGTCAGATTCACCATTCCTTCTGGCCACAAATAGGCAATCATCGCGTCCAGCATAGCCAGCTTTATATGCTGGCCTTTGCCTGTTCTCTCCCGCTGTAACAGACCTGCAGTAATAGCTTGAGCCGCAGTCAATGCGGTCGTCTTATCAGGAATAACGGTTCTCACCATTCGAGGCCTCCCCTCAGCGCTGTCTGCCTGAATGTCTGTTATCCCTGATAGAGCCTGTATGATCGGATCGTAGACTCTCTCTTTAGCATAAGGTCCGGTCTCTCCGAAACCGCTTATTGAAGCATATACAATAGCTTGATTGACTTCTTTGATAGCTTCGAAACCTAGTCCCATACCCTCCGCCGCGCCAGGACGAAAATTTTGGACAAGCACATCGCAGCTAGCAGCAATATCCTTGACGATCTGTATTCCTTCAGGGGAATGCAGATCCAGACAAATTGCTCTCTTTCCTCTATTAATATTTAGAAAAAATGACGTCATCCCATCTCGACCCATTCCAGCATGTCTAGTAATGTCACCTGAAAGAGGCTCTATTTTAATAACGTCCGCCCCTTGATCAGCTAAAAGCATCGTTGCGGCAGGGCCTGACAGAACACGACTTAGATCTAGAATACGAAAGCCAGACAATGGTCCTGTATTCTTTTTTCTCTTATCGAGGCGATCGTTGGCGTTATCTCTCAACCTAGCGGCCCAATGATCCAAGGATTCTTTCGATAGTCTGCTGGCGAAATACTGACTTGTTACCAGAGAAGGCATGGGCATCTAGCTTAGATAATTCTTCTGCTTTTTCTATCGCTTTTTGTCGGATATCTTTCTCATCTGAGACTTGATCTAGAAACCCGACATCAATTGCTTCTTCAGAATCGAATAGTTCAGAGCTAATGGCAGAGCGGGTCAAATAACGAGGTGATAATCTAGCGTTCGCAAGCTCTATCCCAAAACTCGGTAAAACTTTACCGATTGCAGTCTCATTTAATCCTATTTTAAAGTCCCCTCGTGTGCCAAATCTATAATCTCCGGTTAACAACATGAATGCACCCAAAGCAACGGCATGACCTGTGGCGGCGACTACAAGAGGCTGGGAGTAGCCGTATAATCTCATCAGGACTCTTGCACCTTGCTCTACTAGCCGATTTATTTCAGTAGCATTTCCGCCGTTAATAACCTTCAAGTCGAAACCTCCACTCATTATTCCGGGTCTACCCATCAAAACGGTAGCCTGAGCATGCTTCATAGCGTCGTCTAAGGCTTTGTTAATCGCTTCTAACATTGCAAAGCTAAGAGCATTCGCTTTTCCATCATCTAAGGTAATGACTGCTACGTTGTTCTCTATCTCAGTCGTCAAAAGTTCACTCATAATTCATACCTTTCTGTTAATGTCTTACTTTTTTCAGTAGCCCTCAAAAACGGGCTCTCTTTTTTCGATGAATGCCTTTACTGCTTCGCGATGGTCGTCGGTTCTGGCGCAAGTCATGAGGTTTGTCGCTTCTCGATCTAAGCTGTCTTCTAAATTATTGCCAAAAGCAGTGTTTATATTTTCTTTGATTAATTTTATTGCGATCGGTGAACCACGCGCTATAGATAATGCATATTCTTTAACACGAGCGCCAAATTCTTGATCCGGCACCATCTCATTAATTAAACCAATACGCAAAGCTTCTACAGCAGTTACTCTGCGAGAACTAAAATAAAGTTCTTTCGCTATCGCTGGGCCAATTAGTCTTGGAAGTAGCCACGTTCCCCCATAATCACCGGATAGTCCAATTTTAGAATAGCCGGTTGTCATAAAAGAAGTGGTCGACGCGATCCGCAAATCACAAGCCAATGCTATGCATAAGCCAGCCCCTGCCGCTGGACCAGTAATAGCTGCGATAGTCGGCTTACTGAAATTGTATAGCCGACAGGTCAACGTCCTTTGTCTCTCTTTGAGCTGATCAATTCTATCTATCTCACTCATCTTAGACTCTGAAAAACTCTCCGCGTCCCCCAAACCACTAACGTCCCCACCAGAGCAAAAGCTTTTCCCTGCACCGGTGATGACTAAGCATCTAACCTCAGAATCCAAATCAAGATCTAATAGCATAACCCGTAAAGCAGGCGTAAGAATTTCTGACAAAGCATTGCGCTTCTCAGGCCTGTTTAAAGTCAAAGTAGCTACTCCCTCTTCTATAGAGCAAAGTAGTTCTGAAGTTCCTGTTTCTATAATTCGCGGCGCCATGGTATGTCATTCCTCATCAATAAATGTATGGAACAGAAGAATACAAAGACTAGCAGTTAAACTTCAGAAACTGAAGTATGCAGCTTGACGGTTAGTTGAATACAGCAAGACAGGCATATCGATGGTCAGAAACTTTATTTCAGTATTCTGGTTTACCTAGGCGTAGTTGTCAGCCTACGTGAATGCCTCAGACGACCAACATTGGTCGTCTGAGGACTATTTTTAAATGTTTTTCGCGTATTGATCGAGCATCGGCAAAGCCGCGTCAGCAGGCTGAGGAGGCAGAGCACAAATTACTCTCTTAACGCCCTGATCAGCATGCTTTTTGATCGTATCAGCATCTGGACATCCCATTCCATAAAAAACTGAAATTTGTAGCGAAGAAGGATCTCTTCCAATAGCGTTACAGGCATCAGCTACATTTTTCATCCCGCCTTCAAAGTCATACATGCCGCCCAGTGGCATCCATCCGTCACAAAACTCAGCAATATGTGCGGCAGTCTTTGGTCCAGCTGCGCCACCCATAAGGATAGGAGGATGAGGTTTAGTAGTCGGCTTTGGCCAAGCCCAGCTACTTTCAAACTGGATATGTTTCCCT
>DGOV01000045.1 GCA_002390205.1 Proteobacteria bacterium UBA4457
GTAGCTTGGGAGATACAAAAAATATAATCCCCAGAGCGTTCAGACAGAATTAGTAAGAAGCAGACAACTAATCGCGCTTCGCAAATCATCCTACACACTCGTACCTGATCCAACGCATTATGCTCGAGATTAGTCAATCTACTTTAATCTGGCGTATCCAGCCATAAGGATCCGGCGCACGACCAAACTGTATGTCTGTCAACGTCGTGAAAAGATGCTGTGCTACCGGCCCGGTTCGTTCATCGTTTATACGGTACTCTTTCCCCTTGTAGCCAAATTTCCCGACCGGAGCAAGTACTGCAGCAGTACCTACGCCAAAAGCCTCCGTGATACGGCCATTCTCGATGTCATCTAGCATGTCATCAACATCGATTTTTTCCTCGCTAACTGTGTAACCTAAATCTGGTCCCAGCTGGAGTACCGATTCGCGAGTTATGCCATGCAAAATACTTCCAGATAAAGCCGGTGTAATGATGTGTTTTCCGTCGCGCACGAACATGATATTCATAGCGCCGACTTCTTCAACATAGCGGCGCTCAATGGCATCGAGCCATAAGACCTGCTGATAGCCCAAGTGCCGAACTTGCTCTGCGACATGAACTGTGCCGGCGTAATTGGCGGTAGTTTTGGCTTCGCCGGTACCGCCAGGCGCAGCGCGAACGTATTCATGAGAGATATACACGGAAACGGGATTGAATCCCATAGGGAAATAAGGACCCACTGGACTGAGAAAAATATAATGCAAAAATTTACGGCCCACCCGGACTTCTAACGTTTCTTCAGTGCTTATGATGACCGGACGAATGTAGAGTGAACAACCAGGCAGGTGCGGCACCCATTCATGCTCCAGCCTGACCAAGGCTTCGATTTGGCCAATATGCGTATCAGAATCAATTTGGGGCATACCCAACCGGCTGGCAGAGCGGTTCATTCGTGCCATATTGCGCTCGATACGGAATAAATTGAGATGGCCATCTGGTCGACGATACGCCTTCGTTCCTTCAAAAATATCCAGCCCAATATGCAGCACCTGAGCCACTGGATGCAACGGTAAGGGACCAAAGGCTTGTATGCGCGCACCATGCCATCCATATTCGGGAGTGAAGTGCTGGGTGAACATACGGTTGGTATAGATCAAGCCGAAGCCAGGATTCTCGGGAACGGCGACAGCGTGTGGATTCTCTAACGGCTCAATAATCATTATTCATCTTTTGTTATAAATCTAGCAGAGTCTTCCATTAACTTAACTCGGTAATTAAATATATCAATTTTAGGGTAACGCTTCTCAACTTTACCTTTACCTTTACCTCTTATAGATCTTGAAGCTCTTTAATGCGTTCACGAGAATCAAATTTTCGTTATATAATTTTCACGTCAAAAAAAAGATACAGGATATATTTATGCGAATCTCAAACACCTTGGTGGTTTGCTCATTAACACTCGCTGTTAATTTTTCTCATGCCGAAGATATTACTGCAGTAAGTACAGATGAGCTTGCAAGGGATTGGAGCAATAATCAACTTGCAGCTGAAATGAAGTACTCAAAGAAACCACTGCATCTAACAGGTATGGTTGACAGAATTAGCAGTGCTGGCGATCGATACTATGTTGCATTAGATGCAGCTGGCACTTTCCTAGGAATCAGTGTCTATGTAAGGTCGGACGCACTCGCCAAAGTTGCTGAATTACAAAAGGGCCAAACTATCACTATGTACTGTGAAAACTTTGAAGATGTTATTTCGTATCAATGCCATAATGGTTATGTGGTGGACTAACTCTAAAACAAGGTTCAAGTCCACATTTGAATAACTCCGAAATATGCCGGCAACTTAATGTGACCAATAGGCTAACTTCTGTATTTATTAGCCTTATATTGCTTTCTGGCTGCGCATCTACGGAAGATTCAAAAAATACGAGCACATCAAATTACTTAAAAAAAAGTGACGTAATCTTCGCAACCGGGGAAGCGAGCGCTGAATCCCGAGACGAAGCAATCGAAAAAGCACTTCTTAATGCGGTGAGAAAAGCCTCCGGAGTATTTATTAGCAGCGAACTACAGGTTGAAAACGAACAAGTCCTTCGAGACAGATTAATACAATATTCAGCAGGTTACATACGCGGCTTTGAAATTATCGAAGAAAAAAAAGAAGATACCAGAGTATTTATATTGATTAATGCATCAATATCGCGCAGCGCACTCCTTGACTTTTACGCTGAATCAAACCAAGAGGAGTCTGTCGCAATTGAAGGGGAGCAGTTATATCAATCAATTAAGCGTGAAGTTAATCGTCGGGAAGAGAGGCTGTCACTCTTACCTCAGATTCTCGGGTCCTTCCCTGAAAATGCAATAATCCCAAAATTAATTAGCCAACAATCTAAATACAGTGATGACCGCAACCTATATATCGACATTACCTGGGAAATATTCTGGTCTCAAACTTTCTTTGAAGCACTTTACCAGCATGCGGTTGAAATGTCAGATACGAGCTGCGGCATGTTCAGCGATGAGCATTACGGTTGGTTTCCCAGTCACGCTTGCGGTCAACTGAGCTTTATTGACGAAGATAGAGAGTGGTGGAGTGCACAATACGGAACGTCGTATGTGTTCAACGATAGCGAATACACTGATGCCCTCTCGGAAGCAATAGGAAAACGCGGGTGGCGGCAAGAGATAGCTCTGCGGTTCGATTTTTTAGGAACAAACGGCCAAAGTGTCACAAGTGCGTGTGCTGAAGTTAATCTTAACGCAGGTGATGACGATCAGTTTATGATGTTGAGAAATAACCGTGGATACTATATTTTCCAGAATCGAAGTCTCACTGGGACAGTTGAAATTCAAATGTCTCAGCCTGATATTATGAAAGATATTGTTAAAGTCTCTCCCAAAATTTTAAATAACTGTTGAGGTTAAGAATGGTTCGAAAATTATCTATTAGTTGCATACTGTTATTTCTTGTAGCCTGCGCTTCAAAACCTGATACTGCTAATGACCCAAAGACTGAGGTAATTGAACGTTATTTTATCGGCGGATTCATTCAAGTCACCATTGAGGATGGCATTCTAGAAAAAATAACAAGCCAAGCCTCAGCACCAGTAGTCAGTGATGCTCCTAGTGCGAAGTCAAATGCGGCCAAAGTTGCAGAGGGAAAAGCCAGACTCCAAATAGAAAAAATGCGCGAGACTTTAATTGAGGCTAAAGAAGAAATTCAAATAGAGTCAACCAGCAACGAACTAAGCACAGAAGGAAATCCCGCAATAGCTTCTAATACTGCTCAGAAAATCATTACCACCATAACTCAGAAAATTAATGCAGTACAAAAAGGAGTTTTTGTAGTCCAAGAGAGTTTTGATATCACAACGAATACGGTAACTGTTACCGTGCAGTCGGACCCAAAGATTAACGAAATGCTACTCAAATACTAATTGCATAACGCTTGATTTCGTCAGACTCGAATCCCTCACTCTCCGCCACCCT
>DGOV01000078.1:0-2868 GCA_002390205.1 Proteobacteria bacterium UBA4457
CTTAAATGTGTTATTGGTCTGAAGCGCGTAAAAATTTCCTGTGTTTTTGTCAAGATATGAACCACTTGAAAAATTTACTCCTGAATCGGTTAGCCCAGCACACTCAGCGGTATCGAAACTCGCTAGAGACGTGGAAGCGCCTGTGGTGGAGTCGACGGACCATAAATCTCGCGACACCGTGCCAAAACCACCAGCATTACCAGAGCAATCGTATGACGTTCCCGAACCGGTAGTCCCAGTGCCGCTGCCTGTAGTTGTGCCCCAGACGGTATAAGTGTCCGCGGAAACGTGGAAGGTAAATACGCTAGCTAAAATGGCTAAGCACGAATTAGTCAAGATATATTTAAAGGCAATATCTAGTTGGAATTTTTTGAACATGAGTTTTCCCCTTGAAATGGCAGTGATGTGTGTCCGGCTGACGAATAAAGCTATAA
Organism: Proteobacteria bacterium UBA4457; assembly: GCA_002390205.1. Lineage (GTDB taxonomy): Bacteria > Pseudomonadota > Gammaproteobacteria > UBA4457. Next base: position 435 of record DGOV01000078.1, read on the forward strand.
CTGTCAAACAGTCTATCAGCTGTAGCCCTAGCTATCGTTTTAGAGCACTGTTATGAAGATTCTTCCCACAGGATAACACGGGACATTGAGTCAATGTAGTTAAAGTGTTACTAATTTATGTCTGTGTTGGTAGCGTTAAGGGGAGTTGAAGGTATTACTATGACAGCAAAGAATGGCAAGAAGCAGTTACACTTCACTTTATTTACTTTTCCACCATTCGTACATCATTACCCTGATGGGTGGCGTCATCCGCAAGAAATGCTTGGGGGTATTTATAATCCTTTGGAGCCGGACATTTGGGCTCGTGTAGCACGGTCACTAGAGTCGATGAAAATCGATGCTTTCTTCGTAGGCGATGGCGGAGCGATTTATAACAGTAACGAGAACAGCCCCGCGACGTCCCTTCGTTATGGCAGTCAGACTTTAGAATTTTTTGCCCCTCAATTTGCCACGATGATCGCGACGATGGCACCGGAGCTCGGAGCTGTTTCAACTATCAATACCGAAGAGTTAAACCCTTGGACGTTTGCTCGGATGGCACAGACTATGGATCACCTCACCAAGGGTCGAGTTGGGTTTAATATTGTAACCGGTCTTAACCCTGGTGGATTAGCGGACAATCTCGGGACAGATGTGCGTGAGCATGACGCTAGATATGAGCGTGCCGAGGAGTTTATGCAGGTATGTTACTCACTATGGCAGAGTTGGGATTCAGATGCTTTAGTACGAGATCCTAAGCAACCATTATTCGCAGACCCGGCCAAAGTTCATGAGATTAACTTTGAGGGTAAATACTTTCAGTGTCGGGGTCCAGCTCAGCTACCGCGTTCGCCTCAGGAAATTCCTGTGCTTTTCCAAGCTGGCCAGTCGCCGCGTGGAAGACAATTCGCTGCCCGTCACGCTGAGGGTGTGTTTACGATTAGCCCTGATCTCCCAGCGATGCAAGCATATTATCGAGATGTAAAAGACCGTGTTGCGAATGAGGGAAGGAGAGAGTCTGATTTAGCCATCTTAACTGGGATATTCCCGATTATTGGTAGTTCTGAGGCGGCAGCTAAAGAGAAGTATGAACAGTTGATCGAACTTGCTACAGCCGAGGCAGGCTTGGCTTGGATCTCAGGATATGCCTGTTACAACTTTGCTCAAGTTCCGCTTGATACAAAACTTTCCGATATGGATCCTAATGATTTTGCAGGTATTCAATCGATATTTGAACTTACCATGGCAAGTTCAGCAGATGCTGCTAGTCAGACGCCTCATCTATATACATACCCGCATGTTGAAGAGCCAACTGTTCGTGATTTGTGCATTGCTAACGCCCAATCAATTGTGCCTAAGGTTGTGGGTACGGTGAAGCAGGTGGCCGATCAGTTAGAGCAGATTGTTGATGCAGAGGGCAGCGATGGATTTATGTTCTCGACGGTTCATATGCCTGGTTCGATAGACGAGTTCGCACCAGTCATTGCTGAGCTGCAGCGTCGAGGGCGTTTTCGGACTGAGTTTGAGGGACCAACTTTGCGGGACCGTTTCGGAACACGACCATACCCTTGGTCTATTCCGTAATCTTTAGGACCTAGGGAAGGCTCGCTTAATTACTGATAATCATATCTATTTTAGGTGTGCATTTTAAGGTTTGAAGGACTACGCAGTAGCGTTCGGTGACCTCCACGATCTTTTTAAGTTCTTCGTTTGTTGCATTTCCAGCTATATCGAAAGTTAGAGTGATCTTCTCAAATCCAACAGGCGCTTCTTTCGCAACTCCGAGAGTGCCCCGAAAATCGAGAGACCCTTCTGCCACTACTTTAGACCTCGTCAGTTCCTTATCAAAGGCTGTTGCGACAGCCTTTAGCGTGACCCCGGCGCAAGCGACTAGAGCCTCAAGGAGCATGTCACCTGAACATGCTTCTAACCCTGAGCCTCCGGTGGCCGGGTGCAAGCCCGCCTCGATGATATTTTGATGTGTTTCAAGCTTACAACTTAATCCTTCCCCTCCATTCGATTCAGCTCTCAGTTTGATTAATGCCGAATCTGGTGACTTCTTATATAGCTCTTTAATAGGAGCCTGTAGCTTTTTTAATTTAGCTGGATTCATGTGTTTTCCTTATAGCGTTTTTGTATATGTGACGGGCGTGTTTCATTTATCTTTTTTCCAGTCTGGCAATGATGAGTGAGCAGGGTGTCCTGGCCTAAGTCGGTTTTCTCCATCCCCAAAGTAGTTTTCTCTCAGAGTGGTCCCTGTGTAGGAGGTGCGCATTCTTTTTCTTTTCTGTAATTCAGGCACCACAAGATCAACAAAATCATTAAACCCACTAGGCTGAGTGACAGGGACTAGATTGAAGCCATCGCAATCAGTTTCATCAACCCATTTCTCTAATTCATCGGCTACGGTACTAGGGCTTCCTATGATTTTTGGCATGAGACTTCCGATTGCCAT
>DGOV01000078.1:2928-15763 GCA_002390205.1 Proteobacteria bacterium UBA4457
CCTTGTATGGCATCGGTTTTCATTTCAACTAAATTGTCTGTGGAGTCTAAGTCAGCTAGGTCAATTCCTGCCCAGCCACAAAACAAAGCCAAAGAACCTTCTGGGCTAGTATATGACTTAGCTTCTTCAACTTTCTTTTGGGCGGCCGCATCGGTTTCTGCGACAACAACCGTGACGCCTGGGAAGATTTTTATATCGTCTCTTGCTCTTCCTTGTTTGACCGCCGCGTCGCGATAAGCTGTAACCGCTTTCTTGCATGCCTCAATCGTAGGGAACATTCCAAAAACGCCTTCGGCATGTCGGCTGGCAAAGGTCAGCCCGCGTGAAGATTGTCCGGCTTGATAGAGCACAGGTGTCCTTTGGGGAGAAGGTTCGCACATATGTGGGCCAGGCACGTTAAAGTAATTGCCCTTGTAGTTTATTTCATGCACTTTTGCAGGATCCGTATGCGTATTTTTTTGAATATCCCTGACAATTGCGTCTTCTTCCCAAGAATGCTCCCATAATTGGTAGGTAACCTCCATATATTCATCGGCGCGGTCATAGCGCTGATCATGTTCCATCATTTGTCCTCCTAGACCAAAATTTTCATTTGCATCTGCTAGGTAGGATGTGACTATATTCCAAGCGACTCGGCCTCGCGTAAGATGATCTAGAGTCGAGAATAGCTTAGCAGTCTGGTACGGATGGAAATACGTAGTACTGTAAGTGCAGGCAAATCCTATGTTTTTTGTGGCATAAGCCATAGCAGAAATAGCCAAGGTAGGATCATTGCTGGGGAACTGCACAGTGTGACGCACAGCAGCCTCTCTTGAGCCTTTGTATACATTGTAGGTCCCATGTACATCAGCTAAAAACAAAGCATCGAAACAACCTTCTTCCAACTTTTTAGCGAGCTTTACCCAGTAGTCAATTTCCTTGTAACCTAAGCTAGAACCATCCACAGGATTCTTCCATTGTCCTTTTGAATGATGGCAGATGCTACATTGTGTAAAAGCATTCAAACGGATTTGTTTTAGTTTTTCTCTCACGACATTGCTCCCCAGATCCAGTTCCGTGATTAAATTGTTTGCCGATACTTTAACGTTCATTTGATAGTCATGTATAGAATGAGCGTTCTTCTGGACAGCCGTCGCCCTTGTTACTAGTGGGCATATATTTATGCAGATGCCTGGTTGATAATAGAAGATATATTTTTCCATACTAAATAGCTGACCAAGAGAACTATAGGCATAATGCCAAAGCTGGTGTTATCCATGACGAATATTGGAAGGAAAAGAGATGATCCAATCCGAAGAAAATTTTGATGGGACGTGGCCTTATGCGCCTAAATTTTTTGATGGTGCTGGTTTCAAAATGCATTATATCGACGAAAACTCAAGTTGTGATGATGAAGTGTTTATTTGTGTGCATGGTCAGCCTACTTGGGGGTATTTATATCGGAATATTATTCCTGGTTTGAAAAGAATGGGGCGCGTGATTGTTGCAGATCATATGGGTTTTGGAAAGAGTGAAACGCCTAGCAATGCCCGATATACGATAGAAGAGCATTGCAATAATTTAGAAGCTTTGGTTCTCGAATTAGACTTAAAGAACATTAACCTTGTGCTGCAAGATTGGGGAGGGCCTATTGGAAGTAGTATCGCGTATCGTCATCCTGGTAGGGTCAAAAGACTATGTGTCATGAATGCTGTAGTGGGGGGGCGTGCCAAGGAAAATAAATTTTCTCAGTCTCCTTGGAGCCAGTGGGTAACCTCGGAAGAATTTCTACCTACGGTCAGTAATCTAAATGCCACTGTTTTATCTGTGATGAAAAGAATTGGCTTTGAGCGCACTCAACATATTACCGAAACTTGGATAAGAGCTTATGCAGCCGCTTTTCCCACGTCTCAGGACTGTATCGGTGCTATTCGTTTCCCTCAATGTATTTCGGACCGTGAGACAATTGAATTTCTCAAGTCTATTAGAACTGAATCTGCGGTAAGTCGTATAAAAGAAAAGCCTGCAATTTATGTTCATGGTGAAGCTGACAGAGCGTTGCCGCTTGATTTTACCGTAGGCTGTTTCAAAGATCTGTGGCCGAATGGCCCAGTAGTTACTCTCCCAGGTGTAGGGCATTTTTTACAAGAAGACGCACCTGAAGCTGTTAGTGCTCTCATACAATTATTTGTTCAGTCTACCTAGATTTTTCTGAATCAGGAGATTGAAAATATGACAGACCTCTATAAAAATTTTGCAGAGCTAGCAAGAAACGAAATAGAGGGTGTTGATTATTCAATTTCATTCGTCGCGAGAGGTAACGGTTCTCTTCTTATTGCAGCGCCTCACGCCGGTGTGATTGAAGTCGGTACGTCTTCTATATCCGAGCTTATAGCCGGGGATGATCATAGCTTATATCAGTTCGAAAGCCATAAAGCAGTAGATGAAAATTATATCTCGCTTCATATCACGAGCCATATTTTTGATGAGCCAACATGTATCCGTGCCGTTGAATCCCATGACTTCGTGGTCACAATACACGGTTGCCACAATAGCGAGGAAATTGTTTTTTTAGGCGGGATACATCAAAAGTTAATTGACAATATTGCTGAGGGGATTAGGAATATAGGAATAGACGTGCGCACAGAAAACCATCGCTTTCCAGGCAGGCACCGTAACAATATTTGCAATAGGGGCCGCTCTGGTATGGGGGTTCAAGTTGAGCTTTCAGAGCCACTACGCCAGGTGGGCAATTACACCAAGATTGTATCTGCAATCCGTTCCAGCCTCGAAGAAATTTAAAGATAACTATGTTCCTCACTCATTTTGTAATGATACTTGTGTTATTTTTATTGTCTTTTTTGATGTGACCTTATGAATAACGATTATTTTTCTAGTCAAGCTGATGCCTACCGCCGTTTTCGGCCTTCATACCCGGAGAGATTGTTCGAGTTTTTATCAAACGAACTTCATAATGACTCTTTAATTTGGGATTGTGCGACGGGCAATGGACAAGCCGCTATGCAGTTTGATCAACGCTTTAAGATTGTAGCCACAGATCAAAGCAGCTCACAATTAAGTCATCGAAGTTTTTCAAGTAATATTCTTTATGCTCAAGCAAAAGCGGAGTATGCGCCTTTTGGCGACAGATCCGTATCTCTAGTTACCGTCGCACAGGCACTACATTGGTTCGACTTTGACGTCTTTTATAGAGAAGTAAGGCGAGTACTTAAGCCTGGCGGTATAATTTCCGCTTGGACGTATAGCTTTTTGGCGGCATCGCCACAACTGGGAAGTGATATTGATGAATGTGTGCGTTCGTTTTATTACGAGGTTGTAGGAAGCTATTGGCCACCGGAGCGTCGATGGGTGGATCAACTGTATGAAGCTATTCCTTTCCCATTCGACGACATTCAGGCCCCCGATTTTTACCTAGACCTTTCCTGGGATCTGATTGAACTTGTCGGCTATCTGAGTTCTTGGTCATCGGTAGCCCAGTATATAAAGGTCAATAAGGCTGATCCTATGCCGGATCTGGAAAGACAACTTACTCGGTTATGGGGAGATCCCCAAGTGAAAAAGACGATGAAATGGAAGCTAGGGCTGAGAGTTGGGAGGAACGATTAACTCAATGTTGCGTGAGCTTAGACCTTACATTAGGGCAGATATCTGAAAGTTAGATTTATGCGTGGTTGCATAATATTTTTTCTTTTCGGTATCTGATGAAGCCAATATTGTTGCATAGGATGTTCCATAGATAAGAGGCTTCCGTGGGTTAGATTCATGGCAACGGTATCCCCTGTGCCGTCTTTCCTCTTGAGTTGAAATGTTCTAGTCGCGCCGAGACTCACAGAGGCTATGTGTATGTGATCGCCAAGTTCAGCTTCGTCATCTGCATGCCATGAGACTGAGTCTCCTCCATTTCTATAGTAATTAAGAAGAACGCTGTTAAAAGAATGCCCTAGAAGACGTTCCACCTTAGTATTTAATATATCTAAAACGACAGTGTAAGGATTACCTAACATTTCAATCCCAGAGTAGGTGTAGGTTTTCTCAGTCCTAGAATACCAAGCTGCCAGCCTTGGAATAGGGCTGATATTGCCCTTAAAATTAATAGTATCTTGTTTCCAAGGAGTGTCTTTCTGGAGAACATTAAAGATGTCGTCTGCTTCAACGTGGTTAATGAAATCATGATGGAGAGTCGCAGAGCCATTCACTAGGGGAATTGACGTAGGCTGGTCCTCAAATAAATCCGACAATCAAGACTCCTTGTGCCTCTTAGATAGCTTTGAGGATATTTTCTTTAAGACTCATTATCGCCGTGCTTAGTCATTGAACTGGGTCGTGCTGGCGCATCCGAAATATCGATATTGTTTACAAAGTTTTTGAACTCAGCATTGTAGGTGTTTTCTCTCATAGACCAGAAATGCGTAAAAAAATCTGTTTGTATTACAGCCTTCATCAGGTATTCGTACCCAGACCATATTTCTTTGCTGACATGTCCCGTCTGGTACTGCCTATAAAGCATCTCAAAGGTGCGAGTAATGCCTGTGACAAGCATTAGCATGCGTCCTTTTTCTGTAGATGTGAGGCTCGCAAAATCTTCAGCACCCTGCAAATATAACCTTGAGAGTTCTTCTGATGAGGCAATAGTCATCATGTTGTGGTTGATGAGTTTGGCGCTTTCTTGCTCAATAGTCGCTTGAACAGCTCTGGAGTTTTGGCGGATTTGTTTGCCGAGATAAATGAGCGATACCACTACGGCAACAGCTGCAGTTGCTTCTGCTATTGAGCCCATCGCTGACCAGTTAAAGAGAGCTGCTGTCCAGTTCATTGTATTTCCTAAATCACTTAAATCTATAGGCAGTCATATTAGCGCATTCTTCATTTTTCTCATATTTAAAATAAATGAAAATGTTTGGCTATCTTTTCGGGCTAAGCTTACGATATAACATTAAGTGCCACGCGAAATGCGATGCAAAGTCAAGCTATCGGGGGAAGTATGCAGCAGCGAAATTTTGAAATGATTGAGACGAATGGCGTCACCTTACGCGTTGTCGTTGAAGGTAATGGACCTTTGATTATTCTGCTACATGGATGGCCTCAATCCTGGCACTTGTGGCGGCACCAGATCGATCCTCTCGTTGCCGCGGGCTATTGTGTAGCTGTTCCAGATCAAAGAGGGTATGGGGGCAGCAGCAGTCCCCACGAAGTTTCCGAATATACTATTTTGAAGTTGACCGCAGATGTCGATGGGATAAGAAAAGCTCTGGGTTTTGATACATTTAAGCTTATCGGTCATGATTGGGGCTGCATCGTCGCATGGAACACAGCGCTGCTTTACGAATCAACATGTACCGCTGTAATGGGACTGTCAGTCCCGTTTTGGAGAGTGGGTAATGCGACTATCAATCCAAGGGGCTTCGATGACAAGTTCTGGTACATTAGGCACTTTCAAAATGAGCATGCGGATGATGAGCTGAATGCCGATGTGGAACGCAGCCTGCGCATTTTGTCTCATGGTTTGGGAGCTGATTCTCCACCAGGGACTTGGATGGAGCAATTGAGTTATCCAAGTTCAAAAGGGCTGCTCGACGTACTTCCTGAGCCCGAGGTCTTGCCTCCATGGATCAGCTCAGAGGATTTTGAATATCATGTGGACCAGTTTAAGATCAGTGGTTTTAGAGGGCCTACGAATTGGTATCGTAATCTACGCAACCTTAACAGTATGACGCCGCAACTAGAAGGTAAACGCTTTTCCCAGCCTGCGGCTTTTGTTGCAGGAACTGACGACGATGTGTTGTTATATGATATTAACTGGCGGGACTGGTTTGTAGAAGGATTTGAAGATCTGAGGTTTCTAGAATTAGTAGATGGAGCAGCGCATTGGTTGCAGGTCGAAAAACCGCACGAAACGACCGCTCTGATTCTCCGGTTTTTAGAGGAGGTTAGCTAGCGCTCTTCTACTCGTTTTTATACAGGGGATCATGTAGCCTTAGCCAATGGATCCAGCGACACAAAATTATGTTTTTTATGATACTGAAACGAGTGGGTTAAGCACGCGCTTTGACCAGATACTGCAGTTCGGCGCTATTCTGACTGATAGCGATCTTAATGAGTTGGAGCGTTTTGAAATACGCTGCCAATTGCGTAAGCATATCATTCCGGCACCTGGGGCATTGAAAGTTACTCGCGTATCCCCTAGCGCAATGTTTGATGAGTCTTTGCCAACTCACTACGAAGCGATGGTTCAAATCCATCAGATATTAACGGGTTGGTCTCCTGCTGTTTTTATGGGGTATAACTCGCTTTCTTACGACGAAGAAATGCTAAGACAAGCTTTCTACCAGACTTTACAATCGCCCTATATTACTAATACTGGTGGTAATGGTCGTGGAGATGTTCTTCGGCTCATGCATGCGACACATATACTTGCCCCAGGTGTTATTCAGCCAGTTCCTGGCCCCAAAGGAAATCCGACATTCCGACTAGAAAGTCTGGCACCTACTAATGGGTTTGCTCATCAGAGCGCACACGACGCTATGGCCGATGTCGAGGCAACGATACATTTAGCAAAGCGGGTTTTAGAAGAAGCACCTCATGTGTGGGATATGATGTTAACCACGTCATCGAAACGTGAGACTCTGCAATTACTCAATGATCAAAGTATCCTCATTTTATGTGGTCCACAAAATGGAGGGTGGTCAAAACCAGTCACAGTATGTGGTCGACATCCAGACCAAGATAACCAACAACTTGTTTTTGATTTAAATCAAGATCCCTCTCAGTACTTCAGTATGAGCTTGGAAGAACTTTCTAAAAAAATTCGAGGAAAGAATAGTCCTATCAGAAAAATAGCCGCTAACAAACAGCCTATTCTCTTGTCGCTCGATGATGCGCCAGACCATACAATTCCTGCAGACATTTCGTACGAAGAATTAGCAGCTAGAGCAGAAATGATTAAAGACAGTATAGATTTTAAACATCAGGTGTCAGCCGTGATTTTTGAACAAGAAGCTGACGAAATCAAACTTTCTAATGAAGTAGAAGATCAAATTTATGATGGTTTTTCTAGTCGCTCTGATTCTTCTTTGATGGAAAAATTTCACTCGTCTGAGTGGGTGGATAGAGTTGGAGTGCTCAGGCAATTAACTGATGTGAGGATGCAAAGACTCGCACAGAGACTGATTTACTTTGAACATCCTGAGCTTCTTTCCGACAAGGTGCGGGCAGCCATTTCTCAAAAAATAACCGAGAGATTAGTGACCGTAGATGAAGGTGTTAACTGGCGAACATTGAATAGCACCCACGCCGAGTTAGGTAAGCTTAAATTAAGTGCGAGGGGAGACGAAGACCTCGATTTTATTTCCGTTTATGAGCAATGGCTGGCAGCGCACTATATTGAGAACTAACGACGTCGATTCGTACTAGAGTCTGTTTGGCGAGAGAACGAGTGTTCTTGTGATGGTGCTTCAAAATAAGATAAGTTCGTTATATCTAAAAAAGCAACCCAAGCTGCCGATGAAGGTGTTTAGAAAAAAGGAGGGGTGATGAAGTTTCCTAGTCTTGATTTTGCACGATCGCTAGAGATACAACTTAATGAGAGCAAGCACTTTGCTGAGGCAAGCGCTTGGTCCGATGTGAAAGTACTTTTGAGTTTCGGTGAACAGCAATACTGGATGAAACTTTACCGAGGGAAAGTAATAGACTTGATGGAATACCATCCCATGTCCAATCCTCTTGGCTGGGATTATGTCATCGGCGGATCGATCGATAATTGGAATGACCTGTTGAAGGGGTTACGACCCATAGGCCACATGCTAGATACAGGTAGTATTAAGGTTGACGGAAATCTACTGCAAGCAAATCGGATGTATGAATCCACCCATGTGATATTAAATATCATGCGGAGCATGAAAGTTTACGAAAAACGGGGGGATTAAAAATGTCACATGAAATTACTGGACGTTATGCAACAGTTCAAAACACTAGGGTCTACTATGACGTGTGTGGAGAGGGGATCCCTTTGGTTTGTATTCATATGGGCTGGGCTTGTTCTCTGCAATGGCATCATTTTATGCCGTTGATGGCTGAGGCAGGTTTCAAAGTCATTGCACCTGATTTACCTGGCCACGCAAAATCTTTGCCCGTTAATTGGACACCATTCAAAAAAATGCATGACTACGCAGAGTGGGTTTGGAATTTTATAGAAACGGTTTGTCCTGGCGAAAAACCGGTTGTCTGCGGTAGCGGTATCGGGGGGGATATGACACTCGATTTGGCATGTAATCATCCCAAGGGGATCTCTGCAGGAATGGCATTTGAGTCTGCGGCAAAAACCGGATCAATCTCATTTTTATCAAACTATACTGAACCTCATACTTTCCCAGGGTTTTCCTCACTTGTTGACAACGCCTCTACTTCTGCAATGTATTACCCTTGTGATGAGACTAAAGTTTTAGAATCCAAGTGGCAGCATCGTTGCACTTACCAAGCTACATGCGTGGCAGACATGGACGCATGGAATGATCATGATGTGACCGATAAGTTAAGTAATATTGAGTGTCCGGTATTTCTGTATAAAGGAGAGGCCGATTACCATATTCCGGATCAAGATGTGATAGATACTATTGCGGCGATTCCTAATGGGCTAGCTGAAGGAGGTATTGCTCAAGGCATGGGACACCTGATCATGATGGAGCAACCTGAAAAGTTAGCGGAAGCATGTACCAGTTTTCTTAAACGGCGCAAAGTAATTTGATGCGTCCGTAGTTTCTTATAGAAATTGTCTCGAGAGCTTGTTAGTGCTATTGCCTAGATTATAATGAGACTTATTAGATAGCTGGAAAACAGCTGTCTCTCATATCCGAATTTACTTATCTAAGGACGCACAATGATCCCTGCACGCTTCGAATCTCTTGTATTTAGCTTTCTTTTATCCGTTTTTATGTCGTGTCTTTCCACTTTCGTCGCATTGTATACCGCCGTGGGTTTGTCAGAAAATTTTCTTGGGCTTTGGTTGAATGCTTGGGGTCATAGCTGGGCAGTGAGTTTCCCAATATTATTGTTAGTGACACCTTCTGTTCGATTTATGGCTAAAAAATTAGTTGCGAGCACAGAGACAAAGTAAATACTGTAATACTTTTCTTGGGTGTTCCTGGGAAGAGTATCTCTCTGGATAGTTGGCCACAGTCAGCCGATAAACTAAATAGCTTCGCCTAAATATGTACAGGGGGAATTGATTCGCTAAGCTCTTTTAGTACGACCTCATCTGGTAAATCAAACGCCGCCGCGAACGCCTTGTCCATTTCCGAATACTCCGGCTTTCCAATGCCACTTGGAGGCTGAGCTACTGCATCAGCATATGCATTATTATAAGGGGCTGGGTTTCTGTAGGAGAGGAGCTCTTCATCAGAGATACCGTTGAGTTTTACGACAGCAGGATCTATCCATTCATCGCCGTTTATCGCATCCGGGGAAGTGGAGACTTCAAGCACCAGATTCTCCGGGCCACCGAAATAGATGGACTGACAGAAGCCATGCTCTAATGGCCCTAGAACTCGGACACCTTTTGATCTTATTCTGTCGCGCATTTCTAGTAGTTCTTCGTCAGAGTTGACGCTAAAAGCGATATGTTGCATTACTCCAGCCGCGCAAGGCTTTACCGGATTCCCGGCATGAGAAACTCCCTTCGTTATAGGTAGATCTTTCACTATTGGTGCTGCTACAAAAGCCACAGAGGAGTTGGCATTAAGCTCCATGAATGCATGTAAGTAACCATCGACATTATGCATCCAGTACAGAGCTTTTAACTTCAACCCCAAGACATCAGAGAAAAATGCAATTTGCGATTTTATATCCGCAGTCATAAATGCCACGTGATGGACGCCATTTAGATGAGCCATAGTTAAATCCCCTCTATCAAATTCAACCCAGATCTACAGAAATATAGATTATCTTGATATTGCGCTGAATTGGTTAGCCTGTCAAAGCCTCCTTCTATCTTAGCGTTGACTTCAATTTTAATTAGAGTGTATAAATTCTTGAAGTGTTTTTTTTATAAAGTCCCGACCTTGACCTTCAGTGTAATTGACTGTTTCATCGGCATATTCAAACATGACTTCAAACAATTTTCTTTCAGAGACTGTGTCCTTTATTCGAATCGTGTCGTGAGTCTGAATAATTCGACTCCAACTTAGTCGAACATCGCTCCAGAAGTTTTTGGTTTTTTCCCAGTATAAATGGCCCCCTGAAAAATCATGATTAACTATTCTTTCATATCGGTTAAATCCCGCTTCTCGAGCTATATATTGCTCAGTGCCATCTTCATTATTAGTGTTAACTTTGAGGTTGTCTTCCTCATGAATCCAGCCGTGGGGTGTTATGGTGTGCCTGTTGGTGCCGACTAGGACATCATAATCATTTCTAATGCTGAATTCACGGCGAGGGAGAGGACGTCGGGTCAGATCGCTTTCCCAAGAAGAATAGTTATTATGGTGCATCCATTCACCTACTGATTCATAACGAGGCGAGTCATCGACTTGGAAAACGGCTTGCGTCCATTTACCATCAACGGACTCCACCGAACGAGCATCGTTAACCCAAGTTTTGTTTTTATCGTATTGCAATAGAGACGTGTCTTGGTACCTCCAATCCTGTCTCCAATGTTTTACGACGATGGTTTGAGTTTGTGTTTGATCAGGAATTTCAAATGTCATCACTAAAATGTGTTGGAGACTTATAAGATCTGGCTGATCTTCTAAAATGTAAACGTACTCAGTGCCCCATGATTGATAAGGTCTAACAGGATGATATGGCTCGGTAAATCCAACTAACTCAACGAAATCAAAGGACGCGCGATAAGAGCCAGACATCGCTCGTATAGCTCGCCGATCTTTCTCTTTTTTGGAGAGGTTTTTTTCTTGTAGCTGTAACCATAGAGTATGAGGCTCTTTTTGTAAGGTGAGTGTGGAACCTGTGGTAATTCCTCCTCGTGGCCTCATTTCGTCAGCAGCAGAGAAAGGCCAAGCGTAGGTATACCTAGGTTGAGCAGCTATTTCTTTTTCTGCAGACACAGGGCCTAAATAAATCACTAGGAGACACAAGAATAAGCTAATAAAAATTTTCATGAGTGAGAAGTTCCCATTTCAGTTTGAACAGAATTTCTTTCAATAGCTAGTTTGTAACTTGGTCTCAAGCTGATGTTGGCTTGATAATTATGAAATACGCTAGGGTAATCGCATGAATAAGCTGCAGCCCAATCTAGAGTTGTCATCATTAATATATCTGCTCCTGAAAATAACTCACCTAATAAATATGGGCGACTATCCTCCATTTTTATTGCGGCAATTTTGATCATACGGTTGAAATATTGACGGGCTACTAGACATGCGTTGGGGGCTGAGCCGTACACATGGGACAATCCTTCATGTCTTCGTAAAACATATAAAGAAGTTGCATCTAGCTCAGTGCTTATAAATGAAATCAATTCAAAATAAGAGGCTCGTGCAGCATTCTTGCTTGGGATTAAGGAAGTATTGTCTTTACGGTAAGTCTCACCAAGATAGGTGACGATTGCAGCACTTTCACTAACTACAACATCGCCATCCACAAGTGTAGGTATTTTCCCACTGGGATTAAGTGAACGGTATAAAGGGCTATCTGCCACCGGAGTTCGGGTTTGTAGCCATTCAGTTTCATACTCGAGGCCTAATTCAGTCATCGCCCAATGCGCTCTCATAGTGCGAGGTGTTCCAATACCCCATAGGGTTCGTGTGTTCATATTAGCTACCCAAAGGCTTTAAGGAACATTAAACTATCGAGATAACATTTTCACCACAAGCCGCTATTAATTGTAATATCCGATTCTAATATCAAGTATTATGAGATGGCAATTCAATATTACTTCTTAGGCACAACTATCTTATGCTCTCTTATCAACACGGATTTCACGCCGGAAACGCAGCCGATGTCCACAAACATTCAATGCTCTGCAGCCTGCTAGACTATCTGACAGGTAAAGATAAACCACTGACTTATATAGAGACGCATGCAGGGCGAGGACTTTACGACTTGACTGCTGCGGAAGCTAGAAAGACGGGTGAATTCAAGCAAGGGGTAAATCTTTTAGGTAAAAATTTTGCCAAGGATCATCCTTATTCGCAGGGGCTTAAGAAGACTGAGGAGCGCTATGGGCCAAGTTTTTATCCTGGCTCTCCTATGCTTGCTTTGTTTTCCTTGAGACCCAATGATCACATTCATCTAGCGGAGATGCATCCTCGCGAATTTAGAGCGTTAGAGGCTAATTTTTGTAATCCAGGTGTAAATTTATACCATCAAGATGGATGGCACCTTGTTGATTCAGTGATACCGCCGACTCCAAGGAGAGGTTTGATCTTCATCGATCCCAGTTACGAGATCAAAACTGAGTATAAAGAGATCCCAGCAAAACTTGGCTTGGTCCATCGAAAATGGAATGTTGGTGTGGTGGTATTGTGGTACCCCATATTAAATGACGGTCTTCATTTGAAAATGCTAAACAATTTGCAGAAACGTTTCCCTAAGGGTTTTCGTCATGAAATTAATTTTTCTTCTTCTACAAAACACCGTCAAATAGGAGGCTCTGGCTTGTTTGTTATCAACCCTCCTTATGGCATTCAGGCTATCGGTAGAGAGGTGACACAAGCGCTCCGGCCCTAGAATTCGTGGCTTCGAAAAGGATAGCGTACGGATCCAAGCCTATTTTTTTCTAGATTTCCCTAGTGGTCAGGGCGGCTTGTTTATGGGACAATCTCGTCCTTCTTGAATAGCTAATCGCAGGATCCTTAAGGCGGGGTGGCAGAGTGGTTATGCAGCG
>DGOV01000047.1 GCA_002390205.1 Proteobacteria bacterium UBA4457
TTATCTACGTAAGTCAGATAACCCCCACGTACTGAATCTCTCTCCGCCACTGAATATGGAGATACGATGGTTTCAAAATCATGTTGCTTACAGTATGGCTAAGTATGGAATGAGTATGTGTGTTTTAGGCATGAGCAGCGAGTTTAAAAGAGATGGTATTGCTTTTAATGCTCTCTGGCCACGCACAGCGATCGCTACTGCAGCTGTGGCAAATCACTTAGGTGGCGACATGATGATTGCCAGATCTAGAACACCAGAAATCATGTCGGACGCAGCACATATCATTCTCACTCGAGATAGTCGTGAATCCACGGGTAATTTCTATGTGGATGATGAGGTTTTGGCCTCAGAAGGCATCACTGATTTGAATCGTTATCAGGTGGATACATCGTTAAATATCTCTGAATTGGCGCCTGACTTCTTTGTTTAAGACTAAGCCTTCTTAATCCTAGGTTATTGCCATTTGGCTCTTTAAAGAGTTTGTTAAACAAATAGATTGGGCGCACCAACGTCAAAAGCCACCACGAGTCGGTTACCTGCACCCTGATAAGGCTGAGTGGCATGCCATATATAGCTAGGAAATAAGACAAGTGATCCTGCTTCGGGCTTAATGCTGTAGTCAGGGTGCAATTCATCTTTTGTCTTAAAAGGCGGTTTACCTAATGCCAGATACCCAGCGTCGGATTCATCACTAATGACGTCAGGGACATCAATATAGCAGGCACTGCTGTACCAACCCTTTGAATGGATGTGTGATTTATGAAATCCACCTTCAGAGGTACGTATTGACCAACTAGCGTGAAAATATGGGGTGTCTGGATGCTCAGTGATGATAGGGTGACTATCACCTAATTCCACTGATTTTAAATCCTCAAAAAATGGTTCTGAAACATTAGCTAATGATTGCTTTAAGGTATGAATCAGACAGCTTTTACTTTGTGCGAATAAATTGCCAGGTGTTTGAGTTCCCCCACGCACTGACTGATTCAGGGGAGCGTGGCGAGTAACATGTATTTCATTGAGGTGCTCAATGAGATCTTTTCTGAAATCAGTGAACTGCGAGTAATTTTTAAACTGGGTCTCTAAATTAGCCCGAAAAACTAACTTATTATAGTTCGCTAGTCGGTCATACTCTGGGTCACCAAGGCACCGAAGAGCTGTTGCTAATAATGCCAAGTAGTACTGGTTGGTTGGCTGACTACGGTGGAGCCTTTCAGCAATTTTGTAACTATTTGCATAATGCCCTAAAGCGAAGTTACCTAAACAGCTATATATCTGATGCTTTGATTGGTGAGGTGACGACTTAACCAGTGAAAGTATTTCATTATAGCCGCCTTGCTTTTCAAGCACCTTCAGTTTGGCAGACTCCCACGCAAAGTCTTTACCTTGTGTGGTCTCATATTCACTCAGAAGCGTTTCAACACGGTTAATGTCAGAAGACGAGATTAAAGCAGTAATAAAGTTTTGAAAAAGACTCGCTGTGGGATTGTTCCGCCATGCCTTGTCATAGTGGATGTAGGGATCATCTTGACCTTTTTCAATAGCCCAATCTGTAGCAATGGCAATGATACTTTCATCGTGTGGTGCCATTTTTAGGGCAGTATTGATTAGGTTAATTGTACCTTCGTGATTCCCAGAATAGATGCTGTTTAAAATAAGCGACTCTCGGGCTGGTGTAAGTTGCTTGTTAATTTGTAGAGACCTACCAAGAGACTCAGACGCCTTGTCTGAGTTGCCCTTATGGACGTGCAGACGGCCTAATCGGTAATGGGGTAGGTAACTGTTGGGCTCATTCTTTATCGCTTTGTTGAATGCTTGTTCCGCCTGTTCGAATTGTTCCATTGATGCAAGACAACGTCCTAGTAAAACTAAAGCTTTTGGGTAATTTGATCTAATCTTGAGCGCTTTATCTATCGTCGCCTTGGCTTCTGTAGTTTTAGAAATTTGAAATAATGCAAGTGCCAAGTTGTAGTGTAATTCAGGCACCTGCGGAGCTAACCCTGTGGCACGGCGATAGTCATCTATGGCGGCAGAAAGATTGTCTTGGGCTTTGTGTATATCACCAGATAATGACAGCAGTTGCGGGGTTACTTTGACCTTGGGCATTAGCTCTTTGAGCATTTTCTGCGCGTCTTTAGGACGGCCAGACTGGAGGTAAGTTACCGTGCACGCATGTAAATGATTAGGCTGGGTAAGTTTTTTTCGAATTTTGTCAAACAGCGCAGTTGCCTGTTTCAAATCACCTTTTTGCAATGCTGCAATGGCCTGATCTATAGTTTTTGCGGACATACTGTAGCACTCTGAATCAGTTCATATTTTTATCAAAATCTAGACTCGACTATAGCGTCATTCGACGACTTCGTCATCATGCCCATCTAAAGACAGGAGCATGCAACATACCCTGTTACATAAAATCCCAAATCAAAGAGCCCATTAGTAATGTTTGGTATAGATATACTGCGTCAATCAAAGCTCGGTATTTTATTCTACACGACGAAAACTCGGGCGATACCCCAAATAGACGCAGCAACCCCGAAACTTAAAATACTCACAAATGTGATGTATGTCCGTACCTTGGTATTAGTTTTTGCAACACTAGAGACGTCAATTATTTAGTGTGCAAGTTCGTGCGCAGTTGGCATAACTCACGATAGAGCTACTGATTATCGGGGGCCTTAGCTAAAAATATTTTTGAATTTCAAGAGGTAATGACATGAGGCAAAAGTGGTCGGGTAAGGTAGCATTAGTAACCTTCTTTTTGAATATAAGCATCTTAAATCAAGCAACAGCCTGCTCAGGTATATCTTTAAAAAGTACCGAGGGTTCAGTGATTGTGGCGCGTACTGTGGAATGGGCTTTGAGTGATGCACAACACAACAAGATCATTGTTATTCCGCGGAATAAGACGTTTAAAGCCAAAACTCCTGACGGACTAAATGGCTCAACTTGTCTCCTGTTGGTCTTTGAAACAGGGAGAGCTTATTAATCGATGCCTAATTTGAAGTAATTCGTTTTTATACTCAACTGGACTACTCACGCAGAAATCTATAATGTTAATTCAGAAATATTTTCTCTACTTAACTTGATGGGTGCAATTGATGTTTACACGAATGGACAGCAGCACAGAAGAAGAATGGCGACATATTGCTGAGGAGCATAAGCCTCATATTCAAGACATGCCCAAACGCGTTATTTCAATGCTACAACAACTAGAAGGCCTAAGTTTGGGTTTTGGTACCGACCAACTGCACCATGCTCTGCAAACAGCCACCATGGCCAGAAGGGCAGGTGCTGAGGATGAGATGATCTTAATCAGCTTAATTCACGATATTGGCAAAGTTATCAATGTTCCAAATCATGGTCAAATTGTGGCCGAGATTGTCAAACCCTATGTTAGTGACGATGCATACCATATTCTTAGAACGCACCAAGACTTTCAGGGCGAGCACTACTATCAATACATGGGGAAACCGCAGGATTTACGAAAACAGTATGTGAACGAATCTTGGTATAAGAAAGCTATTGAGTTTACAGATGAA
>DGOV01000093.1 GCA_002390205.1 Proteobacteria bacterium UBA4457
AGCCCAATATTGTGATACTTGTGATCTGTAAATAACTCATTTTTATCTGATTGGGACTGACTAGAATGGTGACAACCTATGCAATTGGCAATGTCTGAAAAGAATAAATTCCTACCTTTTTCTTCTAGATCAGATAAGACGTATTCCCCCTTTAGGTAACGGTCATAACGAGAGGTGAACAATGAGAACAAAGGACCACTTTCATATGCAACGATGAGAGATGCTACTGCTTTTATTGTTCTATCAGGGTCATCAAAAACATCCGCTCCAAAGTATGTCTCAAAACTTAAAATATAATCGTTGTTCTCTTTGATTCGGTTCAAAAGCTCTTGCGGACTTTTTAAGGCCATCTCGTTCTTGTTAAACAGAGTAATAGCAATTTGTGACTGCATATCTTTTGCACGGCCATCGTAAAAAAATCCACCACGATAATCACCATTGATATCTACACCGAATTTAGGAATTCTCGATGTGTATGTAAGTGAGGGACTATTTCTATTTCCAAATCGCCCGTCTATGCTTCCTTCGGACACAGCTCTTGCGAACTTATTTTCACGTGGATCCACGAAAGCTTGAGATGGGTTATGACAAGTAGCACATGATTGGTTTCTGTTTGCGGATAGATTGGCATCAAAAAAAAGAGCAGTCCCTAATTGCTGTTTGGACATCAGACTGCTTTTTTCGACACCAAGCACTGCTTGAGATAGGAATATTAGTAGAAGAAAAAAAGTTGGATTCATGAAATTTCGTAAGGTGATCCGCCACCGGCTATATTGTCGATAAACGGTTTGATATCAGCTGCAAAATCAGGAATTGCACAAAGCTTCTCGTAATGCCGCATTGAGGCTGGAAAACTTTTTGCAGTAGGAGCCGCCATCAAGGGAGACTTGCCTAGATTGCTAAGTGTGCCTGCATAGCAACTCTCTAATTTCAACAGCGTTATTTCACAGGCAAAGCAAATATCAGCTAAGCTCAACTCCCCCGATAAATACGGTTTTCCCCCTAATACTTGTTCGGTACCACTTAGCCAGTTATGCAAGGCTTGTTCAGCATTTACGTATCCTTGAGTCGTTATGCTCTCATTCATCAATGCGAGCAGATAAGCTTGGGAATCTTTAGCAAACAAAAGCATAGTGTCTAAAAAAGCGTCGATCCTGGAAGATTGATAGGCAGAGGAGCCGTACAAATTGTTACTATTCGTAGCGAGTCTAGCGACGGCTCTCATGATGCTATTAGATTCAAACACTCCTATTTCACCCGACGGACTAAAAGCAGCAGGAACTGTCCCATAAGGGTTTGCATCCAGAAATCCTCGAGTTTTGTAGAGTGTTCCAGAATAACCGCGACTAGCGGTTTGCGCTGACTCCCGGGTGTCTTGCCTTGTTTTTTCAGTCAAAGGGCCGGCATCGAAATCCCAAAGCCAGCCTTTCAATTCTTTGGGAGATGCACCTCTTATCTCTATTGGAACATTGCACAGTCGAGCCGTTATGCTGGCTTTAAAAATGCGGGGATTAGGGAGGTAAGAAAATATTCTAAGAAGGCTTTTGGGCATATCTTATCTCTTAAAGATTCGACTAACATACAAATAACTTGTAATTGGAAGATGAACACGACTAAAAAATAATATAACTTATCATTCTGTGTCGGGCTTTGAATGCTAAAGCATAGCTAGGTCTGGCTAATGTATCAAATGAAGGAGAAGAAAAGTGGCTGCAAGTGGACCGTTAGCAGGATACAAGATTATAGAGCTCGCTGGTATAGGACCAAACCCTATGTGTGCCATGATGCTGGCAGATATGGGTGCCGAAGTGATCCATGTCGATCGGGTTGTTGATTCTGGTTTAGGTATTGATGTTGATCCAAAGTACATGCTTTTGAATCGAGGTAGACGTTCTATAGCCGTAGATCTAAAAACTCCGGCGGGCGTTGAATTAGTGTTACGACTGATCTCAGATGCGGATGCTTTGATTGAAGGGTTTCGTCCAGGAGTGACGGAGCGTTTGGGATTAGGCCCGGATATCTGCATGGCTAGAAATGAGAAATTAGTCTATGGCAGAGTTACAGGGTGGGGGCAGCATGGGACGTTAGCTAAGGCCGCTGGTCATGATATTAACTATATTTCTTTGACGGGTGCCTCATATGCGATTGGTCGAGAAGGACAGCCCCCATCTCCTCCTTTAAATTTGGTGGGCGATTTTGGGGGTGGCGGTATGCTGTTGGCGCTGGGTGTTGTGGCAGCGCTGCTTGAAGCACAGAAGTCTGGGAAAGGACAAGTTGTGGATGCTGCAATGACAGACGGAGCTTCTATCTTGATGACAGCTTTATATGGCATGCATGGCGCAGGCTCCTGGAGTGACAAACGCGAAAGCAATTTTTTAGATGGAGGTGCACACTTTTATAACGCCTATGAGACAGCCGAAGGACAATTTATTTCTATCGCCTCTATTGAGTCTAAGTTTTATGCGGAGTTTCTTGAGTTAACAGGCTTTGATGATCCCAGTCATACTGCGCATCAAGATAAAGGGATGTGGTCTGAGAATCGCATAAAAATGGCAGAGCTCATAAAAACTAAAACGCGATCAGAGTGGTGCGAGTTACTTGAAGGTACTGATGTATGTTTTGCTCCGATTCTTTCTTTGAGTGAAGCACCCTCTCATCCACATAACAGATCTCGTGATACATTTGTCGAAAATGATGGGGTTGTGCAACCTGCACCGGCGCCACGTTTTAGTCGCACTCCATCTCAGATACAAAGTGCACCTTCTGTTCCAGGATCGGATACCGACGCCGTTCTCGGTGATTGGGGGTTTTCTGATAGCGAAATAGCCAATTTGAAGGGTAACGGAGCTATTAGATAAAGAAATGCCATAGTCCTGTTATAGATTCATATCCTCTTGTGTTATGAACTGTTCTATAGCGTTACGTGTTATTGGACCGTCAAGATAAGCTTGAAATTCTTTTTGACGGTCGAATAACAAGTAGGTTGGTGTGCCTGAGAAATCTACACCAGTAGTTGTTTTATAAGCAGAAGAAAATGAGTTGTGGTCAGCCACTATACTAGGAAATTGATGTTTTTTCTTCCTTTGATAATCTACGATAAGCTGTAGGTTCTGTGGGTCATCTAGCGATACTCCGAGTACTTTTAGACCTATTTTTTTATGCGCATCATGTAGCTCTGACAACATCGAATATTGTTTTGCGCATTCACCGCAGTACGTAGTCCAAGCCATCACTAAAGTCCACGTGTCTTGACTGAGGTGTACTCTTATAGAGTTTTCTTCGCCTTGTAAGTTTGTGGTAGAAATTTCAAATGCATAGGCGTTCCGTGATATGCCCGCAGAGAACATTACTAGCAGAACTATGAAAGAGAAATTTTTAATCATCAGCGGCGGGTTAAATTTACTTTCATCCCAAACCGTGGTTTAAGCGTAACTGCGGCTTCCATCTCAATCGGGTGACCTTTCGTAGGCGTTAGTTTGAACAAAGGCAGTATCTGCGCAATGATGAGCTGCATTTCAAGCATCGCCATTCCCGCACCTATGCAAGCTCTCGGTCCCGCGCCGAACGGTAAATACGCGTAGGGATGCCTCGACTTACTCTCCCCTGGAGCAAATCGGTCTGGATCAAACATCTCAGGATTGACCCAGTGATCTGGATGTCGATGCAAAACATAAGGAGTTATAGCAATGTAGCTATTGGCTGGCACAGTATACCCGCGGAAATTATTTTCATTAGTGCTCCGTCTCGCTATTCCCCATACAGGAGGATAGAGGCGCATAGATTCTTGGACTATTTGTTTTAGGTAAGGGAGTTGTGTCAGATCACCGCTCTCAGGTGTCCTTCCTTGAAGAACATTCTCTAGCTCCTCTAGTAACTTTTTTTCGATCTCAGGGTGCTGCGACAGTAAAAAAAAAGTCCATGTTAAGCCAGTCGATGATGTTTCATGCCCTGCAAGCATTAGGGTGACAACTTCATCTCTGATCTGCTTTTTATCCATCCCTTCCCCTGTTTCAGGGTCAACTGCTTTCAACAACCTATCAACAATATCATCGCTCTCGTTAGTACAATCTTCGTGAGCTTTTATCAGGCTATAGACAATTTCGTCTAGACGTTTATTGGCTGCTTTAAATCGCCCGTTACTAGGTGTGGGTATATAAGGAAAGAGACGAAGTAGTGCATCTAATCGAAGGGGATGGATATTTAGCAACATCAAGATATCGATCATTTCATCAGCAACTTCATCTATATCAGCACCAAACAATGTCCGGCTAACTATTTGAAAAGTGATTCGACTCATTTCTCTATCAAGCCAGATATTCGTATTTCCGTTGCTTTTCCAGTCGTCGACTATATTTTGCGTGACGCTATTGATGATTGTATCGAATCCGTTAACTGATTTGCTTCCAAAGACAGGCTGCATGAGCCTTCTCTGGCGAGCCCAGCTTTCTCCTTCATTGGTGACGAGACCTTTACCAAAGACAGTCGAGATAACTTTGTAGTCTATAGTGTCTCTTGTGAATTCAGGCCAGGCTTTGGTCAGAATCTCTCTGACAGATTCAGGATTGCTGACCGAATAAACAGGGAAAGCACCTTGAAACTTAACGATGTCACCATATTTTTTAGCAAGCTGTAATAGATAGACAGGTGGGCTGGATCTAATGGCTTCCAACATGTTGTGCCATGGGGGGCCCGGAGGTGAAACCCTACTTGATGTCGAATTTTTATCCATGAGCAGGGATTATTGCCTTTATTATGGGATTTGACGGATTAAATATGAAGTTTAATACGGCCTTATCACTTAACTGATGCTAAGGCCGAATTAGTTTTTATCGTTTAAAGTGCGGCATCACGTCTCTAGAAAACAAGTCCATACTGTTGCGAATCAAATTAGGCGCTAAGCCTGACATCGCCATTCCCATAACCAAATGTGTCATGCGACCACGGCTTTGATAATCAGCAATCATTTCAGTCACATCAGCCGGAGTTCCGACGATTGAGTCTTCCCCAAAGAAGTCAAAATGCTGAGTCCTTATAATTTCTTCAACAGATTTAATTTCATCTAGTCCTTGATCGTCTCCGGGACTGTCATTTGCTTCCGCAAACCATTGTGAGTACTTTTTATTAGTATAATGAAGTGCTTTGGCGCAGTTCTCCCAAGCTTCTTCCCTTGACGGTGCTACATGCACCCATCGGAGTTGGGCTACATTATAGTCAGTAGGTCTCCTACCCGCAGCTTCTAGACATTTATCATAGTGTTCAACAGATTCGACTGGTGCCGTACACTGAAAATGCATCCCCATTTTGGCCGCACGTTCAATTGCTTTAGGTGCAATTGCACCGACCCACATTGGCGGATGTGGTCTTTGAACCGCGGGAGGCACGATTTGTATTTCTTTCAGGTGATTATGTTTCCCATCAAACGTAACCATCTCGTCACTTAGCAGCCGCTGGATGATTTCCACCCCTTCTTTCAATCTAGCTCCTCGCTCTGCGCTAGGTATTCCTTGATCGTCAAATTCTTTTGGTCGATAGCCTAACCCAACACCCAAGTCGAAGCGTCCGTTCGACATGATGTCAATGGTCGCGCTGTCTTCGGCTACTCTGACCGGATTATGCAGTGGTAGAAGTACCAAAAAAGTTCCAATCCTCATTCGAGTCGTTCTTTGAGAAATGGCACCAGCAATACTCATAAGTGATGGCGAGTAACCATCATCAACAAAATGATGTTCGGTTAGCCATGCGTGATCGTAACCCATAGCTTCCGAGTCTGAGATTAAATCAAGATGTGATCGATATAAGTCAGTCCAAGGAACCTTTGCAAATTCCGGGTTGCGGAAAGGCCATAGTAATCCAAATTTTAAGTTCATGTTGTTCCCCTTTAAGTTGGTATCTGATGAATTAATTTTCACTAATTTTTCTTAGATTTTTAGAGTAAAAACGAAAAATATTATCATTATGACTCTAAAAGAAAGATGGATTTACCTTCCTCACTTCCAACTCTCTTTTTCGATTATAGAAGAAATGTATTATTTCGCAATTTTGGTAGCTTGTTTTCGCAGCTTAAGGGTTGTATGTTAATTTTTTGGGGCTAAGGCAAGTTGCAATGAAACAAGAAAATGAAAAAAATAACATTTTTTGTTGGTTAAAATGAGCTTAGAACTTGAGCCTTTCTGGATGCCATTCACGCATAATCGGATGTTTAAGAAATCTCCTCGGTTAATAGAACGGGGAGAGGGGATGTATTATCAAACGTCTGATGGCCACAGCGTCTTGGATGCTATCTCTGGATTATGGTGTTCAAATGCAGGACATAGGCACCCAAAAATCGTACAAGCGGTTAAGGATCAACTAGACGAACTAGATTTCACGGCACCCTTTCAGTCCGGCCATCCAAAAGCTTTCATGCTAGCTGAGGCTATAAAGGAGGTATCTCCTGTTGGTCTTAATCATGTTTTTCTTACTAGCTCAGGCTCTGAGGCCTGCGACACCGCCCTCAAAATAGCGTTGGCCTATCATCATTCAACAGGCGAAGTCCAGAGAACTCGTTTTGTCGGACGCGAGAAAGGCTATCATGGTGTCGGTTTTGGAGGTATTTCTGTTGGAGGGATTGATGCCAACAAAAAAGCCTTTAAAGCATCATTGCTGCCCGGGACTTTACACTTGCCTCATACACATAATTTGTCAAAAATGGCTTTCTCAAAAGGACAGCCAGTTTGGGGTGACCATTTGGCAGATAATTTAGAGGCTCTAGTTGATGCAAATGGTTCAGAGACAATAGCCGGCGTGATTGTCGAGCCGATGCAAGGATCGGCTGGTGTGATCGTACCACCGCATGGCTATCTGAAAAAGCTGAGGAGTATCTGTGACGCGCATCAAATTTTATTGATTTTTGACGAGGTGATAACAGGATTTGGGCGATTAGGAGAATGGTTTGCAGCCGATAGGTTTGGAGTTATTCCCGATATGATTATTTTCGCGAAAGGCGTCACCAGTGGTGTTGTTCCTCTAGGGGGTGTCATAGTGCGAGACAGTATCTATAACGAAATCATGGTTGGCCCGAGTCATTTAGTTGAGTTTTTTCACGGCTATACTAATTCTGGTCATCCGCTGGCCTGTGCTGCGGGAATTTCGGCTATCAATGTTTATGAGAGCGAGGGTTTGTTGGCTAAATCTCGTAAGCTTGAGATTGAACTTGAAAAGGCAATTCACTCTTTGCGCGATGAAGCGCATGTGGTTGATATAAGAAACATTGGGATGGCGGCCGCCGTAGAATTTGAACCACGTAATAATCAAACCTCGATGCGTGCTATGGAGATATTCCAATACTGTTTCGACCATGGAGTCATGGTCCGCTATACGGGCGATATAATTGCGATTGGTCCTGCTTTAGTTTGCGACGAGACAGAGATAGAGGTCATAATTGAAACAATACGATCGGCCATTCGTGCCGTCGCATAGGATTTTAGCTACGAGGTTAAATATAGATGAAGAATGAAGAGACTATGCATGCTGATGATATAGGCCAATGGCGCCTTAATAATGTGCCTGCCTATAATAAAAATAAAATGAAGCTCGGAGTGTTTGCTACTAATTGCAGTAATGGGACTACGATGACGCATGCACCAACGACCTTCGAACCCACCTACAAACATAACGTTAAAATAGCTAAGCTCGCTGACACTTTGGGTTTTGAACTACTTGTGCCCGTAGGCAGATGGAAGCATTTTGGAGGGAGTACTCAGTTTAACGGAGACAATATGGAAGTGTATACGTGGGCCACAGCAATGGCCTGTAATACTTCTAATATTATGGTGTGTGCAACTTCTCATACCCCCACCGCACACCCTCTGTTTGCTGCAAAGCAGGGTTCGAGTATTGATAACATTTCGGAAGGGCGATTTGCCCTTAATATAGTGTGTGGTTGGTTTCGACCTGAAATTGAAATGTTCGGTAAAGAACAGTTACCCCATTCGGAAAGATATGCGATGGCGCACGAGTGGGTAACTTGCGTTAAGAAAGCTTGGTCGGAGCAAGATTTTAGCTTTCAAGGAAAGTATTTCTCTGTCAAGGAAGGTTTTTTGTCACCGAAGCCGATACAGAAACCAGGTCCTATTTTACTCAATGCCGGAAACTCTGAGGATGGCCGAGAATTTTCAGCAAGAGAAATGGATTTTAATTTTATCACTATGGCGACACCAGAGGAGGCAGGCAATCTAGTCAAAGACATCCATAAGCGGGCAGCTATTTATAAACGGCAGTGCGGTGTCATGAGCCAGGCGTTTGTTTGCTGTCGTGAAACAGAAAGTGAAGCTCGTGCAGCCTATGACACCATTCTCGAGCAGGGCGACTGGGATGCGGCTAGAAACGTTATGGAACTGCTGGGAATTGAGAGTGGATCGTTTGATGCTACTATCAAACAGTTTGCAGAGCGATTTGTGGCGGGATGGGGAGGGTACCCTTTAGTGGGAACTCCAGAGCAGGTGGTTGACAAGATGAAAGAGCTGAGTGATTTAGGCGTCGAAGGGCTTATTTTATCTTGGCTTGACTACCATGAAGAGCTGGAATTTTTTGGAGATCGTGTGCTCCCTTTGATGGAACAAGCTGGATTGAGACTACCCAAGATCGGATAGATAATTAATATGGAGAGTAAATTGTGGGACGACTAGAAAATAAGGTTGCGATAATCAGTGGTGCGCTAGGCGGACAAGGACAGGTAGCAGTGAGCCGATTCGTTGCAGAAGGAGCTAAAGTTGTAGCGACAGACATGTCACCTGAGCCTGACGGAAGGGTGGCTGAGTTAGTTTCAGAGACTGATGCGGCTGTGGCATATATTGGTGGAGACCTTTGCGATTACAGCCTTCTAGGTAGAATTGTCGAGCTTGCTATAGCTCGATTTTCAGGACTAGATATCCTCTTCAGTAATCATGGAATTATGGTAGGGAAACCTTTTTTAGAGACCACCGTAGAGGAGCTTGATAGTGTGCTAGCGGTGAATTTACGCGCGCCATTTCTTCTCAGTCAAGTCGCTGCACGTGAAATGTCAAAAAGAGGAGGAGGCTCAATTATTCATAACTCGTCGGTGGGGGGATTGGTGGGGTTCCCAACTATGGCGGCCTATGGCGCTTCCAAAGGAGGGCTAGCTCAGCTGGCACGTTCTATGGCGACTGACCTTGCAGAATACAATGTCAGGGTCAATGCTATTTGCCCCGGTGTTGTAGATACTCCGATGCCTGAGCGGTACGTAGAGGGATTAGGTGTCAATAAAGAATCAGTATTTGCAGAGATGGAGGGGATGCATTTAATGAATAGGTTGGGACGTCCCGAAGAAATTGTTAATGTTGCATTGTTTTTAGCCTCTGATGAAGCTTCTTTTATGACCGGGGCTGTAATCCCCGTAGATGGTGGGCTATCTGCGATTTAATTTATTAAAAGTATCAAATACGGAGTAAGTAGAATGAGTTTGGTTTTAAAAAGCGAGAGTTTCAAAGATGGTGAGAGGCTAAACACGCCGCATGTTTTATCTGAGGCGTATGGATTTGGTTGTACTGGTGGTAATTTGTCACCCCAGTTAGCGTGGAGCGGAGTCCCTGAGGGGACAGAGAGTTTTTCTTTGACTTGCTATGATCCTGATGCGCCGACAGGAAGCGGGTTTTGGCATTGGAATGTAGCTAATATTCCGGCTAATATTTTTTCTTTAGAACTAGGATCAGGGGATCTTTCGGCGGGGAAAATGCACCCGGATGCGGTGGAAGTTAGAACCGATTTTGGAGTTCCGGGATATGGTGGCCCTTGCGCGCCAGAAGGTTCAAATATCCATCGATATATTTTTACTGTCCATGCTGTAAACGTAAAATCACTGCCTGTGACACCAGATACTACGGCTGCAATACTTGGTTTTTACCTAAATTTTCACACTATAGAGAAAGCGAGCTTGATTGGGTTGTTCAGTCGATAGGCGTTTTTAACTAAGGAATTTAATTTATCTAAGTTCATTTGCTTAAGGGGAGCAAGGTAATGCGATTTGGGATAATGTATGATTTTAGAAACCCACAAAGATGGCATATACCGTCGGCACGGTTTTATCGAGCGATGCTCGACCAGATGGTCGAGGCAGAAAGAATAGGCTTCGACCATGTTTGGTTAACTGAACATCATTTCACCGAAGATGGCTACAACCCTTCATCCTTATCTATGGCTGCTGCTGTTGCGGCGGTAACTTCACAAATCAGGATAGGCACTTTCATACTGCTATTGCCTTTTATTCATCCTGTCAGGGCCGCAGAAGATGTTATTTTGGCGGATATTATTTCTGATGGCCGATTTGATTTAGGTGTTGGTCAAGGCTATACCCATGATGAATTTAATGCATTTTGTATAGACCGTAAGGAAAGAGCACCGAGGCTTTCCGAAGGTATTGAATTGATGACGAAGCTCTTTACAGAGAATAACGTCACTTTTAATGGGAAGTACCACCAAGTTTCTAATATGACATTATCCCCTAAAGCCATTCAAGCGCCTCACCCACCGTTGTGGATCGGAGCTCGCGGACCTAAAGCTATCAGGCGAGCAGCAAAAATGGGGGCTAACCTGATGACTACGCTGGGGCCAGATCCAGCGCCATTGTATATAGATACGCTTAAGGAGCTCGGGAAAGATCCTGCCAACTTTAAAATTGCGCAACTCAGGATGGTTTATTGTGCTGATTCTGAAGATCAGGCTTGGGAAGACATCCAACATCACTTAGCCCATGTTTTTGGCTATTACGAAGCTGTATTGAAAGAAGCCGGCGATGTAGAGGGTGATGAGCTCTCTATGCCGTTCAGTTCCCCAGAAGAGATACGAGACTCTGTTTTGGCAGAAACTGCGATTATGGCGGGTACAGTTGAGCAAGTGTCAGATAAGATTTCTGACTTTAAAAAGAACTTTGAATGCACAGATTTCATCCTTTCGAGCCATTTTGCTGGAATTGATCCTAGGAAAAGTTCATATTCAAACGCGCTTTTCGCAAAACATGTGATGCCTAAATTTAAAGGCTCTTAGCGTGGAAAGATTTTGGTAGCCCTTCTGTTTTAGCTAACTGTCAGTTTTTTTGTAATCGATCACTTGCATTGCAACGATTGCGAGAAGCACGATGCCTCCTCCGACTGCCTGGGGAAATTCGAGTACTTCACTAAATAACATCCAGGCTGCGATCACTGCGACGACAGGTTGGATATTTACTGCCATACCTGCCTTGAGAGCGCCAATTCTGGAAATTGCATAAAGATATAAAGGTGTACCGCCACTTTGGAACAGTCCGACCCCGAGTGTCCCAGCCCACCCTGTCCGACTTGTAGGTAAATTTAGAGAGCCAAGAAATAGGCAGATAACAATCAACGTGATTAGGCTGAAGCAGCTGATATGGAACGCTGTGACAAAAGCATTTTGACCGCCGAAATGCTGCCTTATCTGGATAGCATTAAACGCCGTGGCTACAGCTCCCATAAGAGCTAATGCCCCGCCTCTCCAGTCAATAGTTTCTGAAGATGCTCCGAGCATCACAATAAGTCCAGAGAAGGCAACAATAATTGCGACTAATTTTGATAAGGCAACCTTCTCTATACCAAACATGAACACTAACACAGCGATCATTACAGGGAAGGTGAAAAATATTAATGTTGCGAGGCCGACCGAGATGAATTTAATAGATCCTAGATAGCCTAAGGTCATCAATACAAAAAGAATGCCGTTTACTATTGTCGGCTTCAATAGATCTCTTGACAATGTGTAATCTATTTTTGTAATCAACAGAGCTAACCAGAGAAACACCACGACAATAAACGTTCTTATTGTGACTAAACTGACGGCATCTATCCCGCCGTCATAGGCATATCTGGAAACCACTGCCGCTCCCGCCAATAAGGTGCCGGCGAGAAGCGCACAGAAAAATCCCCGCATGTTGCTTTTAGGATTGCTTGACATAGTCACTCCAGTTTTGTTTCACAAATTATGGAGAGTGCCCTTAATCGCTGCCTAGTAAAGGCACAAGTCACCCAGTGCTTTTAGGAAAAACGATACCCTGCGTAATTTTCAGCTTGGACCGCTTTACACTTTCGTTCGTAACGTTGGAATCCACCGACATAAGGCATGAATATCCGAGGTTTCCCCGGAATATTTGCGCCTAAATACCAAGAGTTACAGGTCGGGTAGATAGTTGTATCGGCGATATTATTAATATGTTCAACCCAATTGTTTTCAGCAGTTTCGCTCGCTTCTATTGTCATGAGATTATTGTCTTCAATGTGTTGAATACATTCTGATATCCACTCCCCGTGCTGCTCCGAACCAACTACCATGTTTGCCAGCACGGATGGACTCCCAGGACCTGTCATAATAAATAAATTCGGAAAACCAGAGACTGATAAACCAAGGTATGAAACTGGCCCTGCTTGCCATTTTGATTTGAGTGATTGTCCATTCCTTCCTGTAATATTGATCCTATCAAGCGAGCCTGTCATGGCATCAAATCCCGTGGCAAAAATGACATTGTCTAATTCGAAGTGACGGTCTGCAGTTTCTATCCCATTTCTAGTGAACGAGATAATAGGGGAGGCTAACACATCTATCAGAGAGACATTCTTTTGATTAAAAGCTTCATAGTAACCTGTGTCCGAACATGGTCTTTTACAGCCAAATAAATGATCGGGACTTAGCTGTTTAGCTGTTTCGGGATCTTCAACGATATCTTCTATTTTATTACGAATAAAGTTGACAGCAGTCTCGTTAGATTTCTTATTTGAGACTAGATCATTAAAGCAGGTGAGAAAGGAGAGCCCACCTTTTTTCCAATAGTCTTCATAGACTTCATTACGCTCCATGTCGTCGGCTTCTAACGCGCCTTGTCTCCGGGGTAAGCTATTACAGGCCGCTGGCAACCCTCGTTGTTGTTTTCGAAAGGCGGAGTAATTTGATTTTAGGGAATTCTGGTCTTGATCGCTCAGTGGTGTATTCCCTGCGGGCACCGAGAAATTTGGGGTGCGCTGAAAAACGAAAAGATGCTCAGCTTGCTGGGCAACTATCGGGGTAGATTGAATCCCAGAGGACCCTGTT
Organism: Proteobacteria bacterium UBA4457; assembly: GCA_002390205.1. Classification (GTDB taxonomy): domain Bacteria; phylum Pseudomonadota; class Gammaproteobacteria; genus UBA4457. The sequence continues at coordinate 13,090 of DGOV01000093.1, forward strand.
CCAATTATTCCAACAGTTTCTCCGGAAAAATCTACCTTTTTATGGGGCCAATTGCCCGTATGATAAGTTTTTCCTGCGTAGTCTTTCAGCCCAGGGAAATCAGGGACGTTGGTAGAGGAGAGTGGGCCGGTGGCCATTATGCAATATTTTGCCAAATAGTTATCTTTTGTGGTTTGCACACTCCACAAGTTAGTGGTTTCTGAAAATTCACAGTTTAATGCTTTTGTTTCTAGACTAATGTCGTCGCGCAGTTCAAATCGATCTGCGACGTGTTCGAGATACCTTAAAATTTCTTCTTGACCTGCAAATCGCTCTGTCCACACCCAATCTTGTTGTAATTCTTCGCAAAAGCTATAGGAGTATTCCATACTTTCAACATCGCAACGGGCTCCCGGATAACGATTCCAATACCACGTACCACCAACGCCTTTTCCTGCCTCGATAATTTTCGCTGTTAGCCCTAGTTCTTTTAATTTGTACAACATGTACAAGCCGGAGAACCCAGCTCCAACTATTATGGCATCGACTTTTACGTCGTTGTCGTCTTTTGTCATGTGGAAGTTACCTTCTGTATTTTAATCATTACTGCTTGAGCAGTCTGTTGCTTTTCCGAAAGCATAGCGATCTAAAACTGTTTTTCGTACGTCGATCTAAATACAACAGTATATTATAAAGTACTCCTGTGTGCAGGCCTCATGGAGCATCTAAACTTATCGCTTATGTCTCATAATGAAATTAATAAGAGGGGTAAAAAAAACCCGCTGGGACTAGCCGCAGCGGGCTTAAAACACTCATTGTTTTAAGGGTATTACCAAGAGCTAGATACTGCAAAGACCACGGCTTCACATCCACTTTGGTCGCCGTCACAGTAGTTATCAGCGTCATTCCACGAGATATCAAATGTGAAGGCCCCAAAATCTTTTGAAGCACCTACAGCATAATGCCAGTAGTCAAAACCTCCAGCAGTAGTTTTGTCTCCGGACACGTCTTGGTAACCTATGTTGAAGTAGGGGTTGATACCCGCAGGCAGAGAAACACCAACCGAACTATTCACATAGATTCCGTCATCATCCTCACCGTAAAAGTCTGGAGACCAAGCAAAGCCAACAGACACGGAAGGAGCCAGCGATCCGCCAAATTCTTTACCGATAGAGCCATAAATTTCCCAGAAGTCATAGTCTCCGCCACCTGAATCTTCATTTTGACCGGTATACATATAATAGAGATAGCCTATGTCATATGAGAGTCCAGCAAAATCAAAGCCATAGCCAGCATAAAAATCGATTTCTAACGAAGCCGCATCGCTAGTACTAGGATTGAATTCTAGATTTGATGCCCATGTTCCCGCATAAAAACCCGAAGAGTGGGCATAGTCCATCCCGCCTTGGAGAGCCGGATCTTCATTGGTTTGTGTAATTCCGCGATAAAGGTAATCAGTTGCAATCAGCACATTGGCGCTAAATGTATGTTCTGATGGCGTTTCCGCATGATTATCTGCCGTTGCTGTGAACGGCACGAGTAGCAGGGATCCAATAAACATCAGACCCGTTATTTTTGCTTTGAAAAATTGTCTCATTTTTCTCTCCTGCTTTTTAAATTTTTCTTAAGTTTTACTTTTAAGAGGACAATACTGACTCTCTATACTAGACTTGGCATGCATATTTGGTGCCAACTTTATATTTGCCCGGAAAGCAGTAATTTTCTGCTAAACAATCCATAGATTGGAAGGTTTTAGGGGGAGTCATTTTTTTCAGGGTGCACTATGAACAAACGTTCTCTTTCTTATGCCCGTTTAGAGGGCATAAATCCGATGGCTAGCGTTATCTCTATCGGCCTAGTGTGTGAGAGTCCTGAGCTAGACCGACGGTTGTTAGTTGGCAGCATTACCCAATTGCACTTGCTTTATTCCATATTAAATTCCGCTATTTGTTGTTCTGAAACCTCGTAATGAAAACGAGCTTTGTTGACTATTTAATATTTAGCTTTAGTGGAAGACTTCCATGGGTTAGAGTTCGGTATTTAAAGTTATAGTCCTCAGTTGCTATAGCTAATGCCTACAGTTCATTAATTAATTGAAATTTGAGGTCTAGTTTTGCAAGAAAAAAATCGACGGGTCGTATGGATTACCGGAGCCAGTAGTGGTATTGGTGCCGCTTTGGCCAAAACATATAGTCTTGATGGAGCTAAATTACTGTTGACTTCAAGGAATAGGGACAGACTAGAGTTAACTCGCGCAGAACTAGCCTTTCCGGAGCACGCTGAGATTTGTGCTGCTGACGTTACTAATCGGGAAGAAATCTCTACTTTAATTCAGCATTTCGACAGCCTAGAGTCGTTTCCTGATACGATTATTTTAAATGCCGGGACTTATAAGCCAATGTCCGTAGATGATTTTTCGAGTGGCTCAATTAGGGAGATAATGGATTTGAATTTCCATAGTGTCGCTCTAGCTTTAGAGTTATTACTACCGAAGCTGAAATCAAGAGGCACGGGTCATATTGCAGTGGTATCCTCCTTGGCAGCAGATAAAGGGTTCCCCTTTGCAGGGGCGTATAGTGCCAGCAAGTGCGCCTTAGTGCGCCTGTGCGAATCCCTTCAAGTAGAATTACTAGATTTAGGAATATATCTTTCTGTTGTGCAACCAGGCTTTGTGAGCACTCCTTTGACAGCCAAAAATAAATTTCCTATGCCTTTTATGATAGGGGCGGATGATGCAGCTTCTCTAATATTTAAAAAGCTACAAAAAAAGCACCTATCTATTCGATTTCCGTGGCAAATGTCTTGGATAATGAGAGTTATAAGCTGCCTGCCTGGGTCTCTTGCGCTTAAGGTTAATCGTTGGATGGCTAAATGATCAATGAGCTAATGCGACTGCGCAACTTAGGGCGCTACGTAGTCGCATTGGAGTCACTGAACCTTGAGAATATTGACGCATTAGTTACTTTGGTGGCGGAAGATGTCGTTTTTTTTGATCCGTTCAATGACACGCAAGGCAAAAGCGCTTTTCACAAAATTTTCTCAGATATGCTCCTTAATATGAAAAGTCACGACTTTCACGTAACACAAACAGCAATATCAGCACCCGTCGAGGGAGTTTCGATTGCTTTTTTGAAATGGGAACTAGATGCCGTTATTAGTAAGTCCTTGGGAGGTAGTTGGCATGTGAAGGGTTGTTCTGAGATCCATTTTTCTCCAGAAGGACTGGTAACCGCTCATATAGACTTCTGGGATGTGGGCAGAGATTTTTACGAAAGAATTCCTATTCTAGGCTCAATATTGAGGATTATTAGGAAACGATTAGAAAGCTAAAAATCTTTTTCGACGATTCCAATATATTTAGAATATGACCCCATAAATTTTTACATATGTTTAAGGGTGATTTGCACCACATCAGTGCTTTTTTGTTGGAATCCGGTTTCACAGTAAACGAGATAGAATTCCCACATTCGTCGGAATGACTCGTCAAAGCCAAGCTCGAGTGCGCTGGGCCACTGCTCTAAGAATTGATTGCGCCAAAGCGAGAGAGTTTTGGCATAGTCGTTCCCAAAAGAAATACTATCGATGATTTCTAGTCCTGACTCTACGAAAGTTGACTCGAGCACGGAATAACTTGGGAGCATACCCCCAGGGAAAATGTAGCGCTGAATATAGTCAGGAGTGTCGCTATACGAGTCGAAACGTTCTTCTTCAATAGTTATTACTTGCAGGACTGCGGTACCATTTGTTGACAGTAAACTTTTTAACTTCTGCGCATAAGTATTCCAGTATTCTTTTCCCACTGCTTCAAACATCTCTATCGATACTATGTGGTCGAAACTGCCTTTGATATCACGATAATCACAGATTTCTATATTGACATTTTCTCTCGTCTTTTCATGATGTAATCTTTTTAGCGCGTAGTCAGTTTGTGCTTGTGAAATTGAGACGCCTAAAATGCTGGTTGTTGTTTGATTTGCGGCATGCTCGAGGAATCCGCCCCATCCACAGCCTATCTCGAGCAGTGAGCTACCGGGTTGAACATCCAGTACATCGAGTATTCGCTGATACTTGCATTCTTGCGCTTCTTTAAGAGTCACATTTTTCCCCTGAAATAATGCAGAGGAGTAGGTCATAGTCTCGTCCAACCAGAGTTTGTAGAAGCTGTTTCCAAGGTCATAATGATACGCAATGTTCTTGCGAGCTTGCTTCTTTGAATTTATTTTTCCCTTATGACTCTTTATATCTCTCAACCTGAGTAACTTCCTTCTGCGTTTAGGACCATCAAGTTTTTTCTCATTAGTGGCAGCGAAAGAAAGTAGTATTTTAAGATCTGGAGTGCTCCAATCTTGGTGGATATAGCTTTCGCCAAAACCTAACGAGCCACGCGTAACAACAGCCCAAAGTGGTTTCCAGTTATGTAGATGCCATACCGCGATAGCGGCGCGGTCTTTTTTTCCTTCAAACTTCCATAATTGGTCTGATGGAGTTTGGATGTGCAGACAACCATATTGAAGATTTCTGAAAAACAACCGTAAGATAAATTTTAACGGTGTTTCGAAAATGAGAGAGAGGAACAAAGTTTTATTTTTCCGGCGCATTATTTTTCCTAGAAAACAGTTTGGTTGTGGTTTTTACATGCTTCACAAGCGGGATGCCTTTAGCCCAAATCCGTAAAGCTTCGAAGTGGATCCCCAAAGTTACTTTCCACATAAGTGCAGGATATTGCGCTATCAGTTTTAGTAAATTTCTGATCGTGAAAGATCTGTACTTTCCTGAAAATGTCGCAGTCAGAACTTTAGTATTATCTTTGAAATAATCTATCTTGAGCCTCAGTTCTTCAGAAGGTCTGTCTATCTCAAATTGATAATGTCCAGACATGCTGAAAAAAGGCGAGACAAATAGCGCTTTTTCACAAGATTGTTGAATGGGTGTCGAATTGTCCAATACAGGGCATAGATAATGGATACGTTCTCCAAAAGTGTTGTTAACTTCATATATTATCGCGACTAGAAAATCTGTTTTGTCGTAACAATAAATAACAGAGATTGGATTAAATACGTACCCTAAAATTCTGGGCATGGCGAGGATTTGGAAGCTGAAAGGACCATTCTTAATACCTTTATGCTCCAAGAAGTCTTCAGCCCATGCTTTAAGGCTCTCCTCTCCGGCGCCATGGCGCCGATCGTAAAAACTAAACCAAGCAGGCCCATTTCTTTTGAAAATTAGAGAGTTATGATTTATTGACCTTTTTTCATCGAGGTCAATGAGGAAATAAAAAACCGAGTATAAAAATTGGTGCCTAGGAATGGAGTGTCGTTGGTGGAATACTTTGCCGGTATAGATCCCTGTTGTCATTTTGCCCTGCAGAGAATAGTCCTTGGATACTGACATTAGTCATAGCTCGAAGGTAAGCGGTTATATCCTGCGTGTTCCCAGGGTGGAGGACTACCAAGTTGGCCAGCTACCCACAAACCCGATTGAATACCATCTTCATGAAAGCCGTGTCCCAAATAGCTGCCGCAGTACCAAGTTCGGTGAGAGCCTTGCAAGCTTATAGAAAGGGATTGAGCAGAATCTGTTTTAGTGTTGAATATCGGATGTTTGTAGCTATATTCGCCATAGGTATGGCTACTTTTAGGAGGAGTCTCAGGGTTTAAGGTCACAAAAATATCTTTAGTAGTCGGTAAGTGTTGGAGATTATTCATCCAGTAAGTTATGCACACTCCGGATGGGGCTTCAAGCTTATGACCTCGCATATAGTTCCAGCTTGCCCAAGCCTTTTTCGAGTGTGGCATTAAAGCTGCATCAGTATGTAAGCAGGCCACGTTATTACTATATTTAAAGAAAGATAACACTTTTCTTTCTAGTGCGGTCGGATCTTTTAACAAGGCAAGAGCTTCATCTGCATGTGTTGCCATCACGATTTCGTCGAACTCGTATACGTTGCCCCGGTTATCATGACAGTAAGCTGCATTGGCCTCACGTCTAACTTCAGTAATATGACATTCTTTATAAGTCTTAATCTGACTATCTTTCAAAAGTAGACGAATATATTGTTTGCTTCCGCCAGCGACTGTTCTCCACTGCGGTCTATCGTTCAGTCTCAGTAGACCATGATTCTCAAAAAAGCGAAGGAAGGCACCGGATGGGTAGGCTAGAATATCTGAATCGGCGGTAGACCAAATAGCTGATGCCATGGGAAGTAGATGGTCTTCTTTAAATGTTTGTGAGTAATTTTCTCGATCCAGTAATTGTCCAATCGTCAAACCAGAAAGATCCTCGCTCATATAGCGATGTGCATTTTTATAAAAGCGTTGAATACCTTTCAACATCCGCCAAAACCGCGGATTCACTATGTTCTTTGGTTGAGCTAACAATCCACTGAAGCCTGAACCAGAGTATTCGAAGTGGCCATCATCGAGTGATGCGGAAAATGACATATCACTCGCGCAGGTATTTACAGATAGGGAATCAAATAGGTTGACTAAATGAGGGTAATTGACATCGTTATAAACAATGAAGCCCGTGTCCACATTAAAACCTTCGTCTTGAAGGTCTATCCGGACGGTGTTTGCATGCCCACCGAAGTAGGTATTTTTGTCAAACAGAGTGACGTCATGGCGTTTACTCAAGGCCCAGGCAGCAGATAAACCTGCTATACCAGAACCAACAACGCCTATTCTTCGCCGCTGGGGTTTACTATTATTTATATTAGAACTCACAAATTTTAGCCTAAGTTTATTTACGAACAGCCATGATCTAAGGATCAACGGCGAGAACAAGAGAAGAGTGAACCGGTTACTGGTCTCTGTCGTATTAACTCACATTAGCTATACTAAGCAACAGGATATTAATAGACATAGTGAATATTTTGAAATTTGCCTCTTCCAATAGGACTGATACAAGTGAAGCGAGAAAGCAAGAAACAGCTCTTCTGGTGCGCGTCCGCGACGACGGCGATGAGGCTGCTTTTGCGGAGTTTTTTTCGATATTCACACCCAAGCTTGTAGCTTGGGCTATTGGTCGTGGTTGCGCCTCGGGTGAAGCCGATAGCGTCGTGCAAGATGTCATGATGACTGCTTGGACCAGAGCGAAGTCTTTTGATGCTAACAAAGCATCAGCACGCACATGGATGTACACGTTAGTTAGAAATAGGATGATTGACCTTTATCGTTCCAATAAGAGGCGACGCAGTGCTTATGAGGAGGCGGCTGATATCGCTAATATTGTTGATGTTACGGAGCCTGAGAAAGTTCAGTCAGATGTGGTGAGGTCTGAGGTATATGAAATGTTACAGCTCCTTCCTGAGGAGCAAAGGCAGGCAATGTATAAGGTTTATTTTCTAGGCAAGTCTCATAGGGAAATTGCTGAAGAGCTATCTTTGCCTATAGGAACTGTTAAGTCACGAACCAGACTAGGTTTTCAAAAACTTCGTAAAGTTCTAGCGGAGCATGCACCATGATTCATCATCATCCGAGCGACTCATGGCTGCTCGACTATGCCTGCGGAAATGGTTTGTCGTTGTTTCAAGAAGTTCTGAAGGCACACGTCGGTGTATGCAGTACCTGTCGACGCACTGTTTTGGAGGCGGAGGAGTTAGGTGGTGAGCTTCTTGGTTTGGCAGGACCATCTGATCGATCTTTAGAGAGGGCTCCTAGATCGAGCAAATGGGAGCAATCATCGAATGACGATATGCAACCCTCGTTTGCAGAAAACGTGGGTGAAATAGCTGATTTGGAACAGTTTGTTAGCACTTTTCTAGACAAAGGGTTAAATGCTCTGCCATGGAAGACGCTTGGAGAAGGTTTGAAATTATGTCGGCTTGAAAAAAGTGGCGATACACAGATGTGGATGCTTAGAGGCCAGCCTGGTTTGGTATTGCCGGCACACAGCCATCGAGGAGGCGAGTTAACCTTAGTACTGAAGGGATCGTATTTCTGTGGATCTCAGATTTTTTCCGCAGGAGATATCGAAGAGGCGGATGAGCATTTAGAGCATCAGCCGGTAGTCACCAAGCAGGGTGAGTGTATTTGTTTGGTGGTGACGGAAGGACGTCTAAAATTCAAGCAAATGGTCCCCAGAATTCTTCAGAAATTTATTGGTATCTAGAAGCATTTATTTCTTCTTTGTGGTGAGGTCTAACCTTTCTTGTTAGCGTGAAGAATACTATAACCCCCAGAGATCTGTTTGCGTTGGATATTTTCCAATCCTGCTTCTAGGAAAAAGAGACGGTACTCGCTCTCCGTATAAGCCTGGCCGCTAGGATAGACATTTAAAAACATTACATTGACAGCGACAGCTTCTGTTGGTGATAAGCGGGAGTCATCCAGCATCCTTCCCAGCATGAATATTTCGCCATTCGGTTTAAGGGCTTTTGTGGCATTTTGCATGGTGCTTCGAGCATCTTCTGGGCTCATCACCTGGAGAACGGAACGAAGGACGATGGCGTCGAAATTAAGGGTTGGCTGAGAAGATGTGAGATCAATTTCTATAGTCTCTATAGTTTCTGCTAGACCTTCTGACTCTATACATTCTTTAGTAATAGGGACTACATTTCCAAGCTCTCCGACTGTTATTCTTATCTTGGGGCAAAGCTTTGAAAGTGCGATTGCTAGGCCACCTGAGCCTCCTCCAGCATCAAGTAAAGTCTGGAACCGGTTCATATCAAACTCTTTGTGCAATCGCCTTGCCGAGGCGCTAGCGCCCGCATCCAAACCGGTCACAAAAGCTCGCAGTTCGTTAGGTGTCATTTTAGAGAAATCATGCTCTGCTCTAGGAGACCCGTGTCTTATGGAGTCTGCGGTATGCATGGTTGCGGCCCACAGGTCAGA
>DGOV01000105.1 GCA_002390205.1 Proteobacteria bacterium UBA4457
TGTCGTAGGAGATTTTGGCGATTCCGCGGGGCGCAGTAGTAAAAAGCTTTTTTGGATCCCGCAATAAATCAGGATCGTCTAACAACATAATCTCCCCGCTATACTCCATAGTTACATTATGAAGAGGTTTCCTTACCTGGTAATGCAAACCTCCTGCACGAAATTCACTATTATCATCAATTGCGGGCTTTTGAAACTGACATGCAATTCTTCCGTCAGGCAAATACATACACACTTGCATTTCCGCATGTCGTTCATTTGCTCGATTACCTATTCTCATCCAGCCTCCTGATTTTGTTGCAAGGTCGAAACTATTTACGTAAACACTTTCATTGTAATTTTGCTCAGAGCTAGGCTCGTGCGGGTACTCATCTTGCTCCAGAAGTTTGTATTGGTTCATGGGCTAACCTCACTTTATTCTTGCGTTGGCGAAATGCTATGTGTATGGATATATTACTCTGCTTAAGTATATTTTTAATGCTAGTATTTGGCCAACACTATTGGAAAAGCTCATAAGCCTCACACCTGCTCACTTTGCAGCCCAGAAGGTTCGAGAGCAAAGGGAAACTAGATGACATATAAATTTTCGGATGACCAGATAGCTATTCGTGACGCTATTACTAAAGTCTGTTCCAATTTCGACGCCACCTATTGGTTGGAATGCGATAAGACAGGCAATTACCCTCAAGAATTCGCCGATGCGATTTGTGAAGGAGGATGGCTAGGGATAGCCATGCCCGAAGAGTTTGGAGGCGCTGGAATGGGCATTACTGAAGCATCGATCATGATGCAAGCCGTAGCGCAATCAGGAGCCGGGTTTACAGGGGCCTCTGCGATCCATCTTAGTCTGTTCGGGCTTAACCCAGTCCTGCTTTTTGGCACAGAAGAGCAAAAGCAACGTATGCTTCCACCGACGATACAGGGGAAAGATATTTCCTGCTTTGGCGTTACCGAACCTAACGCTGGACTCGACACGACTAATCTGCAGGTACGTGCGATTAAAGAAGGCGACGGCTATGTCATTCACGGTCAGAAACATTGGTCTTCTATGGCACAAAGAGCTAACAAAGTTCTTCTTTTAGCCCGGACTACCCCACGAGATGAAGTCAAGAAGAAGACTGATGGACTGTCTCTTTTTTATACAGATCTAAACCGAGACTACGTCGAAATTCAAGAAATCGAGAAAATGGGAAGAAAGGCGGTGGATTCAAACGCTGTCTTCTACGATGGGATGCCTGTTCCTCAAGAAGACTTAATTGGAGAGGAAGGAAAAGGGTTCCGCTACATCTTGCATGGGCTGAATCCAGAACGAATTCTACTCGCTGCAGAAGCAGTAGGTCTTGGAAGAGCTGCGCTCAAAAGAGCTGTAGATTATGCTAAAGAAAGGGTTGTTTTCGGTAGCCCGATTGGCAGCAACCAAGGGATCCAGCATCCACTCGCAAAGAACTGGATGGAGTTGGAAGCTGCAAACCTAATGACGTTTACTGCTGCTGCAAAATATGATGCGAAGGAAGAATGTGGCGCTGAAGCTAATACAGCTAAATATCTTGCCGCAGAAGCAGGCTACAGTGCGTGCGAGCAAGCAATTTTGACGCACGGTGGTATGGGTTATGCGAAAGAATATCATGTAGAGCGGTATTTGCGAGAGATGATGATCCCTCGCATAGCTCCGGTTAGCCGAGAGATGATATTTAATTTCATTGGCGAGAAAGTCTTAGGCTTACCTCGTTCCTTTTAGTCTTTAAAACTTATTGAGGAGAAAGCAAATGCGTTTTGGTGTTATGCAAGATTTTCGGAACCCTATTAGATGGAGACGTCCATTTCCTGATTTTTATAAGCAAATTTTGACGCAAATTCAAAGATGTGAAGATGCCGGATACGACAATATTTGGCTCACAGAACATCATTTCACAGATGATGCTTATAACCCCTCATTGATGACTACTGCAGCAGCTGTTGCGATGAAGACAACCACTATTAGAATTGGAACTTTCATAGTCATACTTCCGTATCAGCACCCTGTACTAATGGCAGAACAAGTAGCCAATGTAGATATTTTATCCGATGGGAGGTTTGACTTAGGGGTAGGCCAAGGTTATTCCCATTACGAATTCGACGCATTTTGTATGAACCGCAGTGAGCGTGGCCAAAGAACCCGCGAAGGGATTCAGCTAATAGAACGTTTATTTAAAGATGAGAAGGTCACGTTTGACGGGAAGTACACTCAAGTAAAAGATATGCGCCTCTCTCCAAAGCCAGTCCAAGAACCTGTCCCAATTTGGATAGGCGCACGCGGACCAAAAGCGATTACAAAAGCAGCAGAAATGGGATATCACCTGATGGCTACTCTAGGCCCTGATCCGGCACCGATTTACTTGGAAACTTTGCAAAAATCAGGCAAGAACATTGAAGATTTTAAAATTGCGCAACTAAGAATGGTTTACTGTGCAGAGACTGAAGACCAGGCGTGGGCTGAATGCCAAGATCACTTATTTCACATGTTGGAATTTTATCAAGACATTCTTTCCGAAGCGGCTGATGCTGAGGGCGATGATGCACCTCTACCCGTTCAGAAACCATCAGACATGCGCGATTCGGTTCTGGCTGAGCACTTCATGATTGGAACACCAGATCAAATTGCTCACAAAATAGAGCGTTTTTCTCAAGATTTCCACTGTACAGATTTCATTTTGGACAGCCAGTTTCCTGGCCTCGATCCGAGTCTGGGAACCCGTGCATTGGAGCTTTTTGCTAAGGAAGTAATGCCTCAATTCCAGGGCAAATAAGCCCCGAAATTGAGCCATATAAGCGTCGCCTAACGTCTTATTAGGCGGCGGCCATACCATCAATAATAGCAGCGTACAGACCTTCTAATGCTCCCTGCACTTCCTCTTCAGGAGCTCCGCCTGTTGCACTCCAGTTACTGCCCCATGATATATGAGTGCCGCCGTCTTTCGTGTCCGCTAGCGTTACTATTGCCACATAATTCTCAACAGGTAAAGCATCGTTTTCAATGATTGAGTACCCAAAAACTGACTCATCATGAGCAATGTCCATTCGCTCAACGACCGTCCCGCTTCCGTCGGCAAGCGCAATAGTTCTAACTGCCCCCACTCCTTCGCCAATACTTTCACAAGAGCCGATTGCGTCTGGCAGAATTTTCTTTATCCCGCCAAAATCGTAAAGAGACGCGAACACCTCACTCCGAGAAGTTGATATATTTCTTTCCACTAATGCATCATAAGCCATGATTAGGCCTCCCAAATTAATTTAAATTTTGCGTATTCTATTTATTAGAATAATCAGATGTTAGCGAGTTAATACCCCACCGTCGAGAGCTAGTGTGCATAGCGTAGTAATTTAAGTGAGAAGCTTCACTATAATTGATGAGACTCAATCTACCTGCTAATCACCTGCAGGCGGATCAGCAAGCAGCTAAACTAGATCATACTCTCTGCATCAGAATATTGGCGAGTAAAATCGAGTATTTTGGGTGCAATAGCTTGTCTCAATCTCTCACCGTTAAACAACCCGTAGTGTCCTGCTTCCGGATCGGTATATTGGGCATGCAAATTTTTAGGCAGATTAGTGCATAAATCGTGCGCAGCATGAGTTTGTCCAATACCTGATATGTCATCTTGCCGTCCTTCTATCGTTAAAAGAGCAGTTTTCTGTATACAGGACGGATCGACTTTTCTCCCCCTGTGAAGCATTATCCCCTTGGCAAGATGATGCTCCTGAAAGACTTTTTTTAATGTATCAAGATAGTATTCTGCAGGAAGGTCCATTACAGACAAATATTCATCGTAAAACTTTCGATGAGCGGCTACAGGCTCCAGATCTTCATTGAGTAAATTCACCCATTGCGACCAATAGGCAGCTATATGTTTGTCAATGTTCATACCCATAAAACCTCCTAACTGGAGAAACCCAGGATAAACCATCCTTGATGCCCCTTTCTGAGAAGCAGGTACGGTCACCAGGGCATTTTCCTCAAACCAGGATAACGAGCGAGATTGAGCAAAGCGATTGGGCGCGGTAGGACTTTGGCGAGTATCAATTGGACATCCAATAAGAGTAAGTGTTTTAGGCTGACACGGGCTATTATCCTCGGCCAAGAGACTCACTGCAGCCACCACGGAAGGCCCTGGCTGGCACACGCTTACAATATGCAAATTTTCGCCCAACAGCTCTGTAAAATCGCGTATATAATCCACGTAGTTATCGAGATTAAACGGCCCTTCATCTGCAGAGATATCTCGCGCGTTCTTCCAGTCTGTTACGTAGACATCGAAATTCTGTACAAGCGTTTCAACCGTCCCTCGAGCTAAAGTGGCAAAATGACCCGATAGCGGTGCCACAACTAGCATTTTTGGCAATTTATTTTCAGATGCTTCGCTGGAGCCAGAGAAGTGGATTAGATCACAGAATACTTTACTGTCAATAATTGCTTCTTGGAAAAAGCTTTGCGCGTGCGTATCGGACACATCACGCACCTGCCAGTGGGGTTTGGAGTAACTGAGAGTGCAGTCTCCGACAAAATCCGCGAGCACTGCTGAAGATTTTACAAGATAATCATTCCGCCATGGGTTTGCCGGATCGTTCATTATGGAGACTGCCATCTCTGAAAAAGACTTCATTGAGGCCGCTGACGCCCGAATAGCTTCATGCCATTGATACAACAAATTAGCTCTCCAAAATAAATTCTGTTGAATAGATTATATTGCACTGCAGCATAACTGATGAGCGACACTCCTATCAAGCCCCAATAGAGTTGAAAGGACTGTCGTCAGCTTTAATTTATAGTATTGTGTGACCACGAGGGGGAGCAGACTATGACTATTAAACGACTCGATCATTATTTTATTTATTCTAAAAGCTTAGATAGGACTGCAGATTTTTACTCGAATATTTTAGGCCTTGAATTGGGACCTAGACCAAATTTTGACTTTGCTGGAAGCTGGTTTTATTTAGATGGTGTCCCAGTAGTACATGCTGGGACAGCCGAATTTGCAGGAGGTTACCCCGATAATGAGGTCAAAGATAAATCGAACCTGAAAAATGGCACTGGGAGACTCGATCATATCGCATTTAGAGCGGATAATATTCAAGAATTTCAAGATAGATTAACAAAAGCCGAAATTGACTTTCACATGCAAGAAGTGAAGGACTTTAATTTAACTCAATTATTTGTTAAGGACCCTGATGGTTTAACTATTGAGTTGAATTTTTTCGATAACGAACAAACTGCGGACAGCTTGAAAACAGAAACAATATAGAAAATACTAGTTCAAAGAACAAAGCCCATAAGGACAATAATATGCACGTTGGCATGAGTACAATTTTCCAGAACCCTAATTCATTAGATGATCGCAGCGTTTACCGCAACGAGTTACGGTTAGCCGAAATGGCAGAACCTCTAGGCTTTGAGTCTGTGTGGGGTGTTGAGCACCACTTTACAGACTACACCATGTGCCCAGATCCTCTTCAATTTTTAACTTATATGGCGGGTCGCACAAAAAAAGTCAAACTTGGAACTATGGTTGTTGTTTTGCCCTGGCATGATCCAATGCGTGTTGCAGAGCAAATTTCTATGCTGGACAACATCTCTGATGGGAGGGCCATACTGGGCCTAGGACGAGGGGCCGGGCGAGTAGAATTTGATGCTTTTCGTCAAGATATGGCTGATTCTCGTCCGAGGTTTGTAGAAAGTGCAGAGTGTGTGCTGTCTGGGTTAGAAAACGGTTTTTGCGAATACCAAGGCAAATTCATAAATCAACCTAAAGCACTTATCCGGCCTGCGCCATTTAAATCCTTTAAGGGTCGCACCTATGCCGCTGCGGTGTCACCTGAATCAGTAGAAATTATGGCGAAACTCGGAATAGGCCTACTAGTCATCCCTCAAAAGCCATGGGAGCAGGTAGAAAAAGAAATCGCTGACTATAACGAGGCATTTGTGCGTCTAAATGGTGAAAAGCCTCCCGCCCCTATCATGGCGGGTTGGACTATGTGTAACCCAGATAAAGACGCCGCCTATAAAATGGCTAAGCAATATATCGGGGGATATTGGCAGACAGTACTCGACCACTACAACTTCGATACAGGTCATCTCAAAGGTCAAAAAGGTTACGAGTATTATGGGAAATTCGCCGATGCCATGGACAAATCTGGAGTAGATGCAGCCATTGAATTTTTCATGGGTCTACAGACTTGGGGCACTCCAGACGAGTGCTATGAGACTATCGTAGGGAATGCTCGAAGAATTGGGGCTGAAGCATACATTGGGATCTTTAGTTATGCGGGCATGCCCTGGAGCGAAGCTGAACGAAACCTAAAATGTTTTGCGACTGAAGTTATGCCAAGACTTCAAAAACGAGAAATGTCTGGAAATGTCTCTTGGGCTGCGTAGTATTGAAGTGCTGCTAAATTTTACAGCTGGAAGATTCCTGAGAGCATTATGCAGTGCCTTTCTCGTATGTTATCCGTTGTCGCATACAAACGCTGCTGATTACGTGCATGATACAGAGGAATTGAATGAAATCAGCCCTCGACCTGGGCTAATAATTAATGACACTAATCTCCAGAAGTACCAACATTTATTAGACCCTGATTTCAAGACATTCATTAAGAGTAAGTCTCTAACGTTAACAGTTGGCGAGCCTACAGCTTTCAATCCGCACGAAGCTTTCTTGCGTTCTATCCACCAACAGGGTGTTGAACCTTATTTGCCGGAAACACCGGGGACAATAGCTGATTTTCAGCAAGGCCTTCCTTTTAGTGGAGAACTCGAGACAAACGACCCTGATGCAGGACTTAAATTAGCTTGGAATATGCGCTACGCCTATCAAGGGGATAATGGAAAGATCCCAGAGATGCATTGGACTCTGAGGGATTGGCGGAGCGAAAAAGTTGAGTTCAAGATGACATTCAAAGCCAAACTTATGCGTTTCATGTATAGACATGTCTTAGAACCAACGCCATCTATCATGAATAATGCTCAGGATGCATATGGAGCGTTCAGGCTCGAGGCTATTGATGCGGGGAGTTATGATGGAACGCAGGCCCTTGTGTTCGCCAATAGAGATGAATCCAAACCTCTTAATGGCTGGGTATATATTCCGCAACTCGGACGAACTCAAACTCTCGCTTCATTTTCGCGAGAGGAATCGATGTTCGGCAGTGATATATTACCTAGCGACTTCATGGGCTATACAGCTAGTTTGACGGCGATGAAGTGGAAGTACAAAGGGCGTACTTTTGCTCTCCTCCCAATGTATCGACATGACCGCGCGATTACATCTGACCTGAAAGCGAGAAAAGCTGATTACTGGCACACCGATTTTCATGGCCGTGCAGGGTGTTTCCCAAAAGTCAGTTGGCAACTAAGAGAAACGTATATTCTAGAAGGCACTGCAGCTATCGAATCTGCGTCGGTATCAAAACGGGTCCTTTATGTCGATGCGCAAACTCACTTGCCCATATTATGGAAAATGTATGATTCAAATAACTCACTTTGGAAGTTCGCAATTAATGCATATGCGCACCCGACCTCACATGTTACGCATAATAACAATACTGGGGCTCCTATCCTAACCGCCTTCTCGACAATAGATATCCAAACCAATCGATGTACAACGATACAGGCATTAACTCTAATCAACGTT
>DGOV01000109.1:0-141 GCA_002390205.1 Proteobacteria bacterium UBA4457
ATGACCTTGAAATCCAAATGCTGGTTGTTGTCGATGCTCAACACCTTGTAATGTCCCGTCAAATAATGACCTATGGGTTAGAGATAAAGCATCTGGCAAAGAAGCTTCATCAACAGAGAAACCATGATTTTGACTTGTAAT
>DGOV01000109.1:178-4243 GCA_002390205.1 Proteobacteria bacterium UBA4457
CCATGATGGCCAAATTTCATTTTTACAGTCTGGGCACCACAGGCTAGTGCCAGAATCTGATACCCCAAACAAATACCAAAACTTGGAATTCCTGAATCGACAATCTCTCGCACGGCCTCAATGGCATAATGACAAGCCTGTGGGTCTCCTGGTCCATTCGACAGGAAAACTCCGTCAGGTTGTCGCTCGATAATTTCTTTTGCCGTCGTATCGGCCGGGACGACCTCAACCTCACACCCTCGGTTCACTAACAACCGAAGTATGTTTCGCTTGACTCCAAAATCGTAGGCTACTACTCGAAAATTAGCTTTTGGAGGCTCAGAGTGCTCATTATTTGATAGGCGCCAGAGCCCCTCTTTCCATACATAAGGAGCTTTACATGTCACTTCTTTAGCAAGGTCAAGGCCTTCCAGCCCCCCAAAAGCTCTCGCCGCTTCCAATGCTAACTCTCTACTGGCGTCATGACCACAGGAAATAGCCCCGGCCAATGAGCCTTTTGTCCTGAGTAATCTAGTCAACCGTCTCGTGTCTATATCTGCGATAGCGACAATATCATTTTGAACAAGAAAATCCTGCAGTGAGCTCCCCGAACGCCAATTACTTGGATCCGAATAATTTCTTATAATGAGTCCAGAAATACTCGAATTCTTAGATTCCATATCTAGCTGATTCGTCCCAGTATTTCCTATATGGGGATAAGTAAGAGCAACTAATTGTCTCGCATATGAAGGATCGCTGAGTATTTCTTGATATCCGCTCATAGACGTATTGAAGACAACTTCACCTGATTGAAGTCCCGAGGCGCCAATAGAGGTGCCAAGAAATATACTTCCGTCGGATAACGCAAGAAATGCCGAATCGTTCAAAGTTTCACCTGTAAATGAAGCGCCTGTCGCGAAAATTTTGCGACCTAGCTATTTTCAAACATTGTACTTGACGGAGTACTGACATGGAATGATTAATGCGTATATTAGGCTCTAATCCTTGCATTAATTTGATGGGAGATTTCAATAGCCACTTCCAAGGCCTTTTTACCATCTTCACCCGACACTTTAGGGGGAGTTCCAGTAGAAGCCGATGTCACAAAAGATTGTATTTCAGTCTTTAGGATGTCTATACCAAGCGTAACGTCACTTTCGAATGTGAACTCACGAACATCCTCGTGCTTTTTGTTCTCGACCATCCTTCCACTTCGCAACTCGTGGTTGACGTAGTCTAAAGATAAATACCGACTTCCTTCATACACATCCATTGACCGACCCGGCTCATCAGATACCCGGCTAGCCTCAAGATTCGCTACTAAACCATCAACAAATTCGATAGAGGCTCTCGCCATATCAAGCTTTCCACTGCGGATAATTGCTCCATCAGCATGTATTTTTTTTACACCACTATTCGTCAGACTAAGAACAATATCGATATCATGGATCATCAAATCAAGTACAACGTCCACTTCCGTCCCACGCTCTTTGTAAATTGCCATCCTTTTAGCTTCTATCCGTTCCGGTCTAACTATATGCTTCCGCATTAGCAAAATTACTGGATTAAATCGCTCTAAATGGCCAACCTGAAGAATGAGATTTTTTCTAGATGCTGAAGCAATCAGATTCTCTGCTTGCGCTACCGTTTCTGTCAGGGGTTTTTCGACTAAAGCATGGACGCCGCCAGACAAGAAATACTCAGCTATAGAGTAGTGCTGCGCCGGAGGCACTACTATTGAAACAAGGTCAATTTCAGGAATCAGATCGCGATAATCTGGATAGAAGGTTGTAGAGTATTTAGTCGCAACATCTTGTCCTCGAACTGGATCTGTGTCAGCAACGCCACAGAGCTCGACTCCCGAGCATATAGTGTATTTCTGGGCATGAAAATTACCTAAATAACCTACACCCACAACTCCTGCTCGTAACTTGCGCATTTAAATTAGACTCTTAAGTTTATTTAAGGACATAGCGCTTTACCCAAGATTAATAAGATATAAAGTATGTAAATCTCAAGAAAAATCCATCTATCGTAAGTTTAAGACATCCTGCATATCATATAGCCCGTGCTTTCTTGACTCCAACCACTTCGCTGCTTTTAAAGCTCCATTTGCGAAATTAGACCGATCTGAGGCACGGTGCGTAATTTCTATCCTCTCTCCCGGGCCAGCAAACATAACTGTGTGCTCCCCCACAATATCTCCCCCTCTAACTGTCCCGAAACCGATTGTCTTGGATTCCCTTACTCCAACATCGCCTTCTCTTCCATACACGGCGCAATCCGAAAGATTTCGCCCAAGCGCCTCAGCTACCACCTCGCCCATGCGTAAAGCAGTTCCGGAGGGGGAGTCAATTTTATCCCGATGGTGTGCTTCAACTATTTCCACATCGAACTGATCACCTAGCGCACGGGCCACAGTTTCTAAGACCTGAAAACATATGTTTACTCCGATACTCATATTAGGTGCAAACATGATCGGAATATATCGGGCAGCCGATTCCAAAGCTTCGATACTGTCTCCCAAACCAGTTGTTCCTATGACAATAGGCTTCTCTTTATCCTGGCAAACAAGAACATTGCTGAGCGTTGATTCCGGAGAAGTGAAATCAATTAGGATATCAATATTTTCTATCACCTCGAGAAGGTTCGAGTTAACTTTAACCCCTGTACTTGTGCTTCCTGATAAAAGCCCAGCATCCACTCCTATCAACGGAGATTCCGGACGCTCTAGAGCGGCCATTAGTTGAAAGCATGGATCCTGTATACAACGACCAATTAGCATACGGCCCATCTTACCACCTGCGCCAGCTATCCCAACCTTGATCGCTTTTCCCATCAGAGAATCCACCTACTAAATTAGCTCATCAAAAAATTTCTTTACCCCATTCAGCCATGTAACTGCCCGAGGACTATGCTTGCTGTTTTTAGATAATGTTCCAGAGAACTCTTCCAGTAAAGCTTTTTGTTTCCCAGTTAAACTTACTGGAGTCTCAACAATAACACGGCAAATCAAATCGCCGATGCCTCCTCCGCGCACAGACTTTACCCCTTTCCCTCTCATGCGGAACTGGGAACCCGTCTGGGTTTCTGATGGTATTTTTAAAGAGACTCGGCCGTTTAGTGTTGGAACTTCCAGCTCTCCGCCTAAAGCTGCAATCACAAACCCTATAGGAACCTCACACTGCAAATTACTCCCATCTCGATGAAAAATAGAATGCTCACGAACGACCATATTTACATATAGATCTCCTGAAGGCCCATTATTTTGGCCTCTTTCACCTTCTCCAGATAGCCTTATTCTGTCCCCATTATCCACCCCGGCAGGGACCTTCACCTTAATCGTCTTCTGCCCCCTAACTGTCCCGGACCCCTGACAAGAGCGACAAGGATCTTGAATGCTTTTACCGGCACCACCACATTTGGGACAAGTCTGTTGCACAGAAAAGAAGCCTTGCTGAGCTCTCACTTGACCGGCACCCCCGCACATACCACAAGTCACAGCGGGGCTTTTGCTTCGAGATCCGCTTCCATCACAGGAATCGCAGGCAACGAGATTAGGGACCCTGATTTTCACCTCAGTTCCTGATACTGCATCCTCCAGTGACAACTCCAAGTCATAGCTTAAATCGGAGCCGCGGTAAACTCGATTACCCCCACGTCCACCGCCAAATATATCACCAAAGACGCTATCAAAGGCGTCTCCCATTCCACCTGACCCTGGAGATCCTGCCCCTTGCTCAAGACCCGCATGTCCGAATTGGTCGTAAGCGGATCTTTTTTCGGGATTTCCTAGCACGTCATAAGCTTCTTTCGCAGCTTTAAAGCTTTCCTCTGCTGACACGTCACCAGGATTTCTATCCGGATGAAATTTCATTGCCTGACGACGATAAGCTTTCTTTAAATCCGCTTCACTCGCGTCAGACCCAACGCCTAAGAGTTCATAATAGTCACGTTTTGCCATAATAATTTATATTTTTCTATTAAGTAAAAAAAAGAAGCCCAGCTAGAACTTCATTCTACTGGGCTTTAGTACGCTGGTGGTATCGATTTATCTACTTGTCTTTTTTATCTTCTTTATCTTCT
>DGOV01000109.1:4257-4639 GCA_002390205.1 Proteobacteria bacterium UBA4457
TACTTCCTCAAAGTCTGCATCAACAACATTTTCATCGTTTGAATCATTTTCAGCTTCAGTCCCTTGCTCTCCACTACTCGCCGCAGCAGCTTCCTCATAAGCTTTTTGAGCCAGAGTACCCGCAAGTCCACTCAATTGCTCAGTCTTAGCATTGATCTCATCAAGATCTTCTGACTCAAGTGCTTTCTCTAATGCACTACAACCTTCTTCAATGCCTTTTCGTTCATCATCAGTTACTTTTTCTCCAAGGTCCTCCAACGATTTTTTTGCACCACGCACAAGAGACTCAGCTTGATTCTTGGCATTCACTAACTCCTGAAACTTCTTATCTTCTTCCGCATGCAGCTCGGCATCTTTTACCATATTCTCAATATCTTCATCA
>DGOV01000109.1:4737-4906 GCA_002390205.1 Proteobacteria bacterium UBA4457
ATTAGCATCAATATCAAATGCAACCTCAATCTGTGGTGTGCCTCTCTGAGCAGGAGGAATATCGGCTAAATCAAAACGTCCTAAAGACTTATTTCCATCAGCTCTCTCCCTTTCCCCTTGTAAAACGTGAACGGTAACCGCGGTCTGGTTATCTTCAGCTGTGGAAAAA
>DGOV01000007.1:0-172 GCA_002390205.1 Proteobacteria bacterium UBA4457
ACGCCCAGTTCTAATGACTGCTCTAGTCGCCAGTCTTGGGTTTATTCCTATGGCGCTGAATACTGGGATTGGCGCTGAAGTTCAGCGACCACTCGCAACCGTCGTTATTGGTGGCATCGTCTCATCCACCTTGCTCACACTGGTTTTACTACCCGCGCTATACCTTATTGTG
>DGOV01000007.1:330-8171 GCA_002390205.1 Proteobacteria bacterium UBA4457
CGTTGGGTTCACCGTTATAGAGTTTATAGGTGGCCTGCTTACCAATAGCACGGCAATCATGGCAGACGCTGTTCATGATCTAGGTGATAGCCTTTCAATTGGTACAGCTTGGGTATTGAGTAAGCTCTCAAAAAAGAAAGCTGACAGTTCGTTTACATATGGCTACAAGCGGCTCTCGTTGCTTGGTGCCTTGATAAACGGCATTGTGTTGATTGCGGGATCAATCTGGGTGTTAGCGCAGGCGATTCCTCGACTGTTTGACCCAGTGATGCCCGAAGCAGAGGGAATGCTGGCACTCGCTATTCTGGGTGTTACTGTCAATGGATTTGCGGCATATAAACTCAGCGCTGGTACGACCCTCAATGAAAAAGTCCTCAACTGGCATTTGCTGGAAGACGTATTGGGGTGGGCGGCAGTTCTCATAGTTTCAATCGTACTCATGTTTATTGAAGTGCCAATATTGGATTCGCTGCTCGCTGTAGGATTTACACTATTCATTTTATTCAACGTCGTAAGAAATACATGGTATGCCATTAAGCTCTTTGTCCAAGCTGTGCCTGAGCTTGGGCTAATCGAGAGAGTACGCAAAGAGTTACTGACTATTTCTTCTATCACCTCGATCCACCATGAGCACGCTTGGTCGCTTGATGGGGAATCAACTGTCTACACGGCGCATTTGGAAATGAGCTCCGCTATGTCATCAGAAGATCAGCTAGATATTAAGAATCAGATTGCACTTGTTCTAAAAGAGTTTCAATTTTTACATACAACAATCGAGCTGGAATTTCCCCAAGAAGACTGTAGAGATGAGAGCTAAAGACTTATGAGCGAAATATTGTTTGCAGCGCTATTAACATTAGAAATTACTCTTCTGATTTTGGTGTTATCCCAGATTTTTGGGAGAGACTTTCGTATCTGGCCTCCATCCACAGGAAAATCAACTACTACATTCTGGGCGCTGGGCATCTTTTATGTCCTAATAATCGGCAGTATTTGGCTTTGCGTGCTGCAGTGGTCAAACCCTCTATTTGATCAGAACTGGATACGCTATTTCGGAGGGACACTGCTCAGCTTGGGGCTCATACTGTATGGTTGGTGCAGGGTGTATATGAGTAAAAAGGTTGAGTTCGGCAACAAGGATCACCTAATTACTCGGGGGCCATACCAGTACACTCGCAATCCTTTGTATATCGCTGATGCGTTAATTTTCATTGGCTTTGCCTTTCTAGGAAATTCACTGCTTCTGCTTGTATTAATGGTCCTGCTTATATTAGCTATTCTATTACTGCCGTTAGTTGAGGAGCCATGGTTGGTAGAGCAATACGGTGAACTCTATACAGACTATATGAAGACGACTCCCAGGTTCTTTTAAGCGCCTGTTTAGTGCTAAAAGCAGGCGTTCCGGTAATACCTATTACCGGAAATGTCTGTTTGAACGGACAAAGTGCGAAAGGTAGCTATGTGCCAAGAACTATAGTTAACAAGAATGTCGTTTTGAAACGACATCAGTGAGCCATATGTACTGTGCCGTTGATGTTCTTTGCATACGCATCTGCCATCTGCTTACTGTCAAATGAAATTATGCAAATTCCTTGCTGGTTGTACACTTCCCATTTCTTTCCTGTCATCGTATTTTTCCATCGATTTGAGCTAAGCATCATTACCGCGCTCAGTTGCTATTTTATACAAGCGAATCTGTCTCAAATTAAATTCTAGATGTGACAATAACCTCAGCAGCGATTCTCAGCTTATCTACGCTCACATCAATATAGCGTTGTGTGGTATTCATACTGCTATGTCGTGCTAATTCTTGTATTACACGTACGCTGACACCTTTTTCTGATAGGCCAGTTATAAACGTACGTCTACCACTGTGGCTGCTTGCGTTCTGCAACCCTGCTGCCTCGTAGAGAGTACGAAACAAATTTTGTATGGTTTGGCTGCTAAACCCGCTGCCCTTTTGGGATTGAAGTAAAATATCCTCATTCTTTGTATTGGGCGGGCAGTATTGACGTACATACTGTTCAAGCTCTGCACGAAGTTGGCTATTCAATATTACAGTCTGTGCTTTAGAGCCTTTAGTCTGCCAACTGCGCAGCAATATCTCTGATTTAGCCTCCCATATGTCGTTTTGAAACGACATAACGTCGGACACACGCAATGATGCAATCTCGCACGCTCTGAGCCCTGCTAAATAGCTCAGCAGCACTACAACCCTATTTCTCTTCGCGTGCTTTGTCGTGCTGGTGACGCGCAATAACCGCTTCAATTCGCTCTGATTCAGTACTTTCGCTTGCTTCATGCTCTATTTCCTCATCTGTGTGCGTTTTTGGTACGCCTATTAGGACGGTTCTGACTAGAAGCAGCTTTTGAAGCTGTTTCTCGCCTAATTTCCACTTATTCACCATCGAAATCACCAGAATGTGTGCTTATCTAGTGTTCGACGATATATCCAAACATTGTGAAAAACGATCGAAGAAGGTAATGAAGATAAGTTGCTGATGTCGCGTAGATTTTGAGAAGAATGTGTGGAATTAAGTAAAACCACACTTTTTTATAAAGCAGTAGGATGTGAATTAGCTCATATCACCCAGTTTTGCTGTATGAATTTAGCGATAGGGATAAATAACTGTAGCTATCATGCGCATGTACCCAATGCCTTATAGTTATCTGTTACAAGGGCAATAACACAGACATTGAATACGCATACCCAAATGTGCGTATGGAGCTTGTCGCTCATTGATTGTTTTCGCAGAGGCAAAACACCACGCAAAGCTACAATAGGGCGTGGGTAATAGTAATTATGTAGTGGAACAAGACGAGAGGCTGATTTAATCAGTAACTTGTATGTGCTGTAGAGGTTGGATTGGCTGATACAGCGCTGCGTTGAGAATAACTCTTCGCACGTAAAGGTGACAGCTCAACCCTACCTACCAGTAATACACTGGTTGTGCGCAATCACTGGCTAGACGGAACTCACAGCAAGACCAAAGCTATATTGAGGCTGCTTCAGCCTCTTTATGACTTCAGAGTCTACAGCAATACCCCCACTAATATTATTCCCAAGCAATATACATATTGTTCTTGCCTATAAATATTCATCGCCGTGTATGTGAGCAGTAGCGATAGCGAATGTGAAACAGACACAAGATGATTGTGTTAGCTGCGAAGCGATTTATCGCGTAGCTGCTATCCAAAACAATAAATTCCAAATGGTATTACCTAGTTCTGCTTTATTTCCACAGATAGAGCATGCCTGAAAAGATAAATATAAAGGTAATGAACATATATGAATTGATAGAGGGAAGGGAAACGAGTATACGAGAAATTGCTATGAGAATTGTTGAGAGAAATAACAGGGGTAAGCCAACTGCAATGAGTCGTAGATGGATTGCAAAGATGTGTGCTGATGCAGTATTCATGCGTTCATTAAAAAAGGAAGCATCAAGATATGATTGCTTGTACACATCACTAGTGGATATTGATGGCTGGCTGGATACAGCAAGCATGTTTGCTGAAGCAATCAATATCCTCGAGCAATACACGGAAGATATGAAGCTAGATTATGTACAAGGCAGGAATAAGGGGCGGCGATGGTAATAGATAAGATATATGAGCAACTCAGAAATAGAGATGCGAGATTAAGCAAGAGTAAATTCAGTAGGGAGTATTTGAACAAGGACAGGAACTATTGGTTTGTCTGCAGATACAACAACACAGATATTAGCAATAATGCGCTGTTGAGTTTGTACGGGAATTTACGGAGGTATAGTGGTATATGGCTGGAGATGTCAGAGGATGTCAGTACGAGGAATGCTGCTCACTATAAAGAGCGGCATAGATTTATGAGCGGGTTGGCTGAGGTTGTATGGGGAGAGATAGAAAGACGAGCGCTTAGTTGAGGTAAAACAATTGTGGGGAAGCCACTCCCCACAATTACTCACTCTCTCTGCCTATTCTTAACTCATTCCTTAAAGTTCGAAGTCGTAGTTGAATAAAGATCAAAAATCCGATCAACATTCATCTTGTTTTTAAGGCCAAGTTTCGAGATGACTTCGAGTGCATCAAGTTCTTTATTGCTGACTTTTATCTCATCTTCAGCATCTTGAATATAGTGTGATTTAGTAACTTCTTTCTTGCTCTTAAGCCAGTCCTTTCCATTTTTCTCTAGTTCACGGTACATTTTTAGCAACACCGACTCTGTAATTCCAGCATCAGAGTTTGTATAGAGAGGCTCAATGGAGCCCTTGGCTTTGTCTTTGCGAACGAGCACGATACCAAATTCGCCATCACCGAGCTTTTTCAAATTCTCTCGAAAGTCAATTTCAGCTATAGGTTCTTTCTCACCGAACATACTAAACTCACCTTTGTCTATTGCTTCGGTAATATCGTGTATGTCCCTTTCGCGCGTATTCTTAAACCCTTGCCGATTTAAGTCTTGGCTCGCTCTAATAGCTGATTTAGACATTCTACTGAAAGCGCTAATACCACCATAATCTAATACAACTTCGCAGAAATATTTCGGCCGTATGCAACCATCGTCATCAGTTTTTCCCTTTATCTCGCTTCCTTTAGTGTAGGCATTATTGAGGAGGTTGGCATAGTTTGAAATGCGCTTTCTATCGATATCTGTGTGCCTCCAGGCTAGTTTGATAATCTTCGTATGCAAAGAATTCTTTAGGTTGCTGCTTTGATTCATTTTCTCGATCTGGCTGTCAATCCATTTCAAGTCTTTAGCGCGCCTATCCTTGTCATTCTTAAGCATATAAAAGTAGCCGTAACAGTGTTGAAGGATGTGTAGCAACCCTTCCTGGTGATTGGCAAAGAAAACCTCGCTGCGATCCACGCCTTCTTTGAGAGCGTCAAATAGCTTTTCTGCATTTATATAGCTCTCAAAGTCGACACTCTTATCGCGATTACTGAACAGGCTGCTTTCCCAGCCATTTTCAGCCTCCTTGCAATCAGGCTCGTTAGCAGCCTTAGCTAGTATTGACTCAATCGATATTACTTTATCAGGCAAGCTTTCGTTGCTTTGTGAAATGTCGCTTGAAGGCGACATTGTTGGGTTGCTTTCGTTTACTTCGGTATTAACTGTATCTTTATTGCTAGTATTCATATAAATATTTCCTATAGTTTGTTTCTACCAAGCTTATTTCACAAGCAGCTCGGTAGAAGATTAATGGTTTTGCTTGTGAAATTGGATATGCCGCTGAAAGCGACATATGCATGTTTGTTACATGCAAACGTATCTTCTGGTTGTCGAATTAAATTGTTAAAGAGCGTGTTGAGCGTAGTAAGCGTCTGCAAGGCAGGCGTTAGCTAATTGCCGTCAACGAGGAGAAGTCTACGGAAGTCAGGCAGGAGTTATCGCGACAAAAAAATTGCCGAAATCGAGGAAAAAGTGTCGTGATTTCTAGAAGGGTCTAGCTAAAGCAGGAAATGTGAAGTCATCATCAAGTATGCTATTAGAGATAATCTCGCCTTGAACGCGGAGTCGGTCAATGTCCCTAACTATGGTCTGGAGGTCAATAAGGTCAAGGTCCTTGAGGTCTTTCTTGGAGCTGAGCTTGCGGTACTTATCTACTTTTATCCTGAACTTGTCCCAAGAAACACTCTTCCATGAATATGCTTTATTAATGATTTCTATTGGGCTAAGGCCCAAGTAATTTCGCCAGTACAGAACTGTAATCGCTCGCTCGTATTGAAGAGTTTTTAGAGGTGTATACTTCTTATTGTCCTTATTGAGAGAAAGCACATAATCTCCGCCTTCTTTGTTTGCTGCTGATTTTATCTGGCTTCGTGTTCTTCTAAATAAGTGCGATATCATATGCGCATCAATCCCTTTGGGTATGGTGCAATAGATGACTCCTCTTTTTGCCCTAATTGCATCCCCTTCTCTGACCAATTTTACCTTATTAAAAGTGACGTCCCAGAACTTGTCTTGGTTTTGATCAAACCACTTTTGGAAGTATTTCACCTCATTGGGGTCTTTATCAAAACTATATATATCCCCCCAAAACAACCATATCTTTTCAAGATTAGGGTGTTGATCTAAAAGTTCTTTCTCGGTGGTTTCGTCATTGGTGATTTTTGCCTGACAATATTTCTTATAGGCTGGAGTGGCTAACAGGACTTTGAAATAGAGAAGTGAAATATATAGTAGATATCTATTCTTGCTCATACCGAATAACTCTATATCTAAAAGCTAGGTGATTGTGCTGCCCGTCATCATCCTGATAGTTACACAAACTGTGTGCCGACGTATTCGGTCATTTTCCATCCAGTTGATCTATTGCAAAAGCTGTATCGAATTGCTTCCGGCCACTGTGCTCTGAAGCGTTTAGTTGAGCGCTCAGTTTACTATAGTACTGTTCAATAATGGCTGTGCTATTACCCATTTGCACTGCTAATTGGTGAATGCTTCGACCATTGAGAAGTGCTAGCGTAGCGTAAGTATGTCTTAGACTATAGAGCGACCGGACTTTATTGTCCGCGCCTACTCGTAAATTGAGCTTGTTGAGATATTGCTTAAATGATGCTCTAAGGGTATCCGTTGATACGTGAAGGCCACTTCGAGTGACGAACAAAGGTTCATCAAGTTTAGCGGAGATAACTGCATTCAGAGTTTTTTGTTTGATGTTCGGGTTTAGCTTTAGCAGCCTTTCCAAATAGACCGCCATCATGTCTCGCGCGATTATTGTCCGTTTCCCTGTTTTCCCTTTGATTATGTCAATTTGTAGATACTTTTGAGGCTTATTGCTGTCTTTGTCTGCAGGTGCTTTTTCGATATACCAAGAGACGTTTTTCCATCGAAGCGCTTCTGTTTCAGTTCCATGCCTTACTCCGGTATTGGATAAAAATAGAACATAATCTCGAAGGACTTCTCGTATTTCCCGGGTTTCCCTTCTGTGTCCTTCCTTAGTCCATGCGGCAAGGTTTGAATAAATTTGCTTATACTCTTCTTGAGTGAATGCCCCTCTACTCTCACTTTTAACACCTTTGTTGAGCAGGGTGGGTTTGATAGACTCGGTAATCCATCCCCGCTGTAGTGCTTCATCCAAAACTCGATTTAGTGCAGAGTTATGAGTATTGATGGTGCTTTGTATAGCCTTATATTGGGGCTTCGCAATATTGTCTGCAGCATTGCGTTCTTTTGCAGTCGTTGCGCGACGTTTTGCTGCATCGACTTTCTTCATCCATTTTGCATTTCTGATTTTTTCATCTCGCCAAGTTGAGTAATCGGCGAGCAGAGGAACGTTTATGTTATCTACATTATAATTGCCGAAAAAAGGTAGGAGGTATTCCTTGATGACTCGGATATAGTCATTGTAAATAATCTTACCGCTTCCACTGTCTAATTCAGACTGCATTCGGTTAATAGCGAAATTGGCAACGTTACGAAACTTGCGAGTGTTTTGGGGGAGTTTATTTTCGGCTCTAGTCTCTGCGCCGTAGAATAGCTTTAGTGCTTTTTCTTTTGCTTCATTTTCGTCTTCAGTGCCAGTGCTAAACCGTTCGCGCTTGCCATTCTGCAACTTGATTTCAGTCTGCCAGACATTGCTTCGGCTGCGTTTATACAGCTTCACTTTTTTATCAATAACGCTGATGGACTTAGGCACAGTAAACACCAATTAGTTTTTCAACTAGTGTATAGCCTGATTTGTGGGATTGCTAGAGTGTGCTAAAGGTGTGCCAAAAATTGCGGGAGAGGGGAGAGAATAAATATCTATTGATATCAATGATATATGGTGCCCAGGGGCGGAATCGAACCACCGACACGAGGATTTTCAAGCCACTGCTCTACCCCTGAGCTACCCGGGCACGGGTGATGCGGTTTAAAC
>DGOV01000089.1 GCA_002390205.1 Proteobacteria bacterium UBA4457
ACACAACAAAACGCTACGAATCAACAAGTTAACATGTGCCTCAAAGTGTTACAAGGGGTCTGATTGTGCCCCGTTTTGTTAGAGCGGGCTCTGTTTGGGCTCTGATTTTGATGTCCTTTCCTCTTCTATACGTTGAGTGGGTTGCCGTGTTTTGTTAACCACTCTAGAATCTTACTTCACCCTTTTCTACTGGTTCCCAGCGGTGCAACAAGCTAGCCCACACATCATTGTAGAAGTTCTTCAGAAAGACCTTTCGATCAGCCTTAAGGATCCCCGTCTGTCTCATAAGAGTCTCTTTGAGAGGGTGATTACTACCGATCAGGAATTCGTTTCTTGTATTGAGCCGAGCGAGTAGTCTCTCAGTGGGCACAGCAGTAAACTTACCTCCAGCGCCACGGTTGCATTCTTTACATGCCAGTACGAGATTCCAAATCCCATCGATGATAGAGCCAAATCCGCTTTGCTTGAGTGTATGCGGAAAGAAATGATCGACCTCCGGAAAAGATTCTTTGCCTTGATCTAAATGAATGTGGTCAAAACAGTAAAAACAATAGCCCAACTGGTAACCATTTAGAGCATCCCTGCTGCTAGTTACATTTTTCCGGCGACGCTTACCATCCAAGGCAAATAAGAGTTCAAATTCCGAATCATGATGAACTGTAATGAGGGCACGAGATAACTTAAGTTCCCAGGATGTTTCTACGAGGCGCCATCTGGCTTCAGCTTCCTTCGTCAAATCTTCGAACTGAGGTCTATCGGCCAGTAGCGAGAAGTTTGTCGTAATTCTTATACCTCCGTTAGTTTTTCGCTCATCCTCGAAGAATCGAAATGGAACGTCATTTTGGTAAACTCTATGAAAAGCATCAATGACATTTTTAAAGCCCAATTCAATCGTCTTTTTGACTAGTTGTGCTTCGGTTGTGGAGCCTTCGTTAAAACTACGGCATATATCAAGAAATTTGCTGCTGGGCGCAGTCCCTTGCTTGTCTGATGTTTTTAGGTGATCCGTTAGATGCCCGGCATAGATTGGTGCAATATCTTCCAGTCTTATCAGATCGCCTTCGGCCGGTCGCATCTCTAGCAGAGATTTCGCTAAGGCAAATTTATAACTTTGGCTATTTCGACCGTAAAGGATAATACCCCGCCAGTTATCCTCAATCGTAGGCTGCTTGATGCCCTCTAAGGGGTACATAACTCAGTATGTTCCTTTACCCGGAATCAGATGGCGTATGCCTCCCTTAGGGTTTTCAACATCCCCAATTCTCCTCGGTATAAGATGGATATGGCAATGGAATATAGTTTGCCCCGCAGCCTCTCCTGCATTCATGCCGATATTAAAACCAGCAATGCTTGTATCGTGATTCTGGTGCAGCTGTTTCATTGTGTTAAGTAGATCGTTACAGGCCAGTAACTCCTCCTGCGACAACCCAAAGTAGTCTGTTACGTGACGCTTAGGGATGATCAATGTATGCCCTTCGGTGACAGGGAAGCCATCTTGGATGGCGTAAGCCAAGTGGTTTTCGGCTACTACCCTTGATCTGTCAATCGAGCAAAAAATACAGTCAGACATGCTTAACCAGAAATTTTATAAGAGATTTAGAATCATACAAAATATAGCTAAAAAGTTCCTGCCATTTTTGGCTGTGATGTAGGCATGGATAGCCTTACCCAACAAGTAGCGAAAGATTACGTTGTGCAAAAAAGCAGGTATGCTGCAGACAGAATAGTTAACAAGGCAAGGCATTAGGCGCTAATGCGCCACTGCTTCTGAGGTGAGGCTGCTGTCAATGAACGAATTGCTATTTCCTGAATCACCTGCTGAGTGGCGCGATTGGCCATGCTTTGCTGAAGTGTGGTTCCAGCTCACGCCTACCACATGCGTTTATCGGGCTTTATATGAGGAGTATCATAGAGACAATTGGCTGGAAACAGCTAGAACACTTTTCGACCCAAGTAATACAGAGGTTTTTGTTGGCTATCGAATCCGCGCAAAGGGATTTGTCCCTGTCTTTGAATGGTATGCATCCTGGCCTTTACTAAGAAAAGGAAGTCCAACAGGAATAACGAGGCGTGAGGCGAAAAAAGGCCCGGCTCCATGGGATCGCTACGCAGACGACACAATTTATGCTGTCTGGAACCGACCTAATGGTACGTATGGGTTCACCCAGACATACATGCTCACAGCTGGGGGGCGTACGCAGGAAGAAGCTGAAAGAAATTGGCTCCAATGTGTTATTCCGTTTAGGCGAATATTCCAGGGTATCTATGCAACCTAACCAGTGCAATCAAGTCACTCCCTACGTTCGCTGGACGCACTTGTTGCAGGCGTTAGCTGATCAGGGAGGGGCGGGTCAAAAGTCTATGGCCTTGTTTTAGCCCGCTGCTTGATACAATCAGGCCATAGCTTGAGAATTGCATTTGTTGGTACGGTCGTTGGTATCAGTTAATATTTAATTTAAAAAAAATTATAAATACAGCGTACTAACTGATTTATTCAAGTCCCGAATAAGATTCCTTTCGAAACTCATGTTATCACTGGCTTTGATTGTGGTCGGGACAATCGTTGTAGGAGTTATAAGAGACACAGTTGGCACCGGCCAATATATCGCTACCGGTGTCATTGTCGTCATTCTTTTTTTCATATGGGGCAAGTCGAGTCCAGTAAAATAAGGCGCTAAGGGTAGAGTGCATTCAGGACAGAATACGGTCAAAATCCATACCTTTCAGCATCAATTACCCTCTGATACAGTGCCTCCTAGTTAAAAGTATTTCGGACTTATTAATTCTCCAGAGGGTAATTAGTGATTCTTCATATACCCCATTCTAGCCACAGAATTCCTGTCTCTTATCAGGAGTATTTTGTATTAAGTAGCAAAGACCTGGAATATGAGCAGCTACGCATGGTAGATGCCTACACTGACGAGCTGTTTAGTCTGAATGAAACAGAGGCCGTGATTTTCCATCATTCTCGATTGCTGGTTGATGTTGAGCGTTTTTCTATTGATGAATATGAGCCTATGAGCCAAGTCGGCATGGGTGTAATTTACACGCGGACATCGGAAGGTAAACGCCTCAAGCGTGATCTGTCCGGTGCTGAAAAGACAGAACTGATGGCTCTTTATGATAGTCATCATAAGGCTCTTACTACTGCGGTGAAGGGTGAGCTGGGCAGTGAAGGCAAGGCCATGATTGTGGATTGCCACAGCTTTCCCAGTCGGCCGCTGCCCTGTGATAGTTGTCAGCATACGCCTAGACCAGACTTTTGCTTGGGGAGTGATGACTTCCACACGCCGCCAGAACTTGTAGCTGCTTTGAAAGCTCGTATTTTAGATTTTGGTTACTCTGTTGGGGTGAATGAACCCTATGCTGGCACATTGGTTTCCAGTGATTACTATCGGTCAGATTCCAATGTCCAGTCTGTGATGATCGAAGTTAACCGTGCTCTATATATGGATGAATCTACCGGTGTAAAACTGAGTGGCTTCGGTGATGTTAAAGCGCATATTAGTGAGCTATTGCGCATAATTGATAATTATGTGGAGGGGAAAAATAAGGCGTTAATCCCCGAGCAGGGAGATTTTTTTGATAGTGCTTAAACCGATATACACTAGCACTCTGTTCAATTGGAAAAGACCCAGAAGCTGAATAAGGAAACTATATGTCTTTGTTTACCGAATGGAATTCATTGTTGCTTGAAGAATATTTTTCATCAGCTAAAGCTGGTCAAGATGTTTGGATTCCGACAACTAGACTTGAACTTGAAGGAATTGGTGTTCATAAAGGTGGCGCAAATGGGTTGATCGAAGCTGTTAAGCAGGGGCCATCTTGGTTTCATGGGAACGGTCATATTGCGGACGCGGCGAAACAATTGGCTAGGCAACGATTATCTCCTAGAAACCGCCCTAATGATTATAGGGACCCCGGTAGTGATATAGAAGTATTTCAAGGGGCGAATGCACCACCCTATTTGCCATACATTGCATTATGGGTACTTGCCAAATCCGAAGAAGAAGAGCCTGGTTTCTACGCAAAAGTGGCTGAGCTGATCGGCGAGCCATTTCCTAACAATACAAGGCAGCAAATGGCAGCTGTATGGACTGATTTAGAATATTGGTCTACAGCTCAACAAGAAGGGAGATTTGGCAGATTCAAGCTCAATGTGCTCGGAGAGCATAGGTAGCGGTGTGATCACTAGCGAGGTTATATCAGCAGAAAATATCCTCAAGGTATTACATCACTATCGACCATACAAAGAAGTTTTCAAAGGTAAGCTTCAGTAACTTCGCATGCATATCACGCATAACAAGGGCCAGCACAGCTGCAGCTGCGCTGCTCAGACCTTCGGCGCTTCGCGCCTCGGCCTGTGTGGCAGAAGTTATACCTTCAAATATTCAGGCTCGCGCAGCATAAAAGGGGCCAAACCTAACCAGTTGAGGCAAGTTGCTCACGTGGTTAGTAGGCTGTTATCTGATATTAAATCCGTAGGTCAGTCCTATATTTAAAGGCTTTGGGCTAGATTCAGAGCTTGTTCAGAGCATATACCTCCAAAAAGTTCTGCTTATATAGACTTTTATGCCCTAATACTTACTTGATTTTCACTCCCTGGCGCTCCCATGTAGGCTGATCAAGTTTGGAGTAGTTTCCCTCTGCTGCAGTATTTATCACTCTATCTTTTCGTCCCTGTTCCAGAGTTTTCTCAAATATCGCCCAGTGGTGGTTATCAATGACTGGCTGCAACTCTTCCTTATTGGTTAACCCAGAAACAATCCCTGCCTCGATAAAGATTTCAATATCACGCTGAGTTTGCTCACTAACCTGGCCTACACTTTTACATTTCTCGTAGAATGCAACTAACCGCTGTTCAAATGCTTTCATGTATTGTTGTTTGTGAATAGCTGATTCCATTAGTTTGTCTGCTCAAGCCCGTTGATTACAATTAACGTAGTAGATACTGACGCAGTGGTAAATAACTTCACTCATCATCTTTAAATATCTCTTGCTGTTCGGGGATTGAAATGCCCATTTTCTCGCAGTGCTGTCGAATCATGATTTCTACCATATTGGCAATGCTTCTGTGATCCTGCATCGCGGCTATCCGAAGAGCTTCTTTCAACACTGGATCTATACGCAAATTCAAGGTTGCTGTTTTGGTTGCTACCATTATTTATCTCATTAGGTTGCAAATGTAACGCGTTTGTATCATATTATAATACTGAATTAGCAATTTAGCTATTCAATCAAAGTAGTGACTCACATGAATGAGAAGACCCTTAGAGCGTTAATTGAGGCGGG
>DGOV01000067.1 GCA_002390205.1 Proteobacteria bacterium UBA4457
CGTCATGGGTATAGCTAAAGCCTCTCTTGAGGCAAATGTTAGATATATGGCAGAGAACTTAGGGCCGGAAGGTATCCGAGTAAACGCCATTTCTGCAGGCCCAATAAGAACTCTTGCAGCATCTGGAGTGAAAGACCTTCGCAAATTCTTATCTTATGTTGAAAATACTGCTCCTCTTAGAAGGAACGTGACTACTGATGAGGTCGGAAATGTAGGTGCTTTTCTATGCTCCGACATGGCATCTGCCGTAACTGGGGAAATCACCTATGTCGACTGCGGGTTTAATATAATGGGGATTGCTGACGTTTAGTCAGTACCGGTAATGAGCGAACAACATTCCAACCGACTACTTTGGGCAATGCTAGCAGGCGTAGTAGGTGGTGCCACGGCAGGCACAATTATCGGTCAACCTATGGTGGGAATAGAGTGGATCGGCACCTTGTTCCTGAACGCACTAAAGATGACTATCATCCCGCTGGTAATTGCGGCGGTTATTACTGGCGTAGCCTCGCTTGGTGACGTTCGTAAGTTGGGTAAGATTGGTGGTTATACTCTAGGGTATTACGCATCAACTACTGCTGTCGCAGTTTTAATCGGTCTGGCAGTTGTCAATATAGTCGAACCCGGTGCTGGTATTACTTCAGAGGATATCAATGCCGATAACTCCTACGATGCAACAGAAAGAACTCCGATTGGCTTCAGTGATATTGTCCTGTCTGCGGTGTCACCAAATCTAGTTGCAGCCGCTGCAGAAACTAAACTTCTACCTATCATTGTT
The DNA here is from genome assembly GCA_002390205.1 of Proteobacteria bacterium UBA4457. Classification (GTDB taxonomy): domain Bacteria; phylum Pseudomonadota; class Gammaproteobacteria; genus UBA4457. Next base: position 779 of record DGOV01000067.1, read on the forward strand.
TTCTCTCTGATTTTCGCAGCCGCTCTCACCACTCTCGGCGCCAAAGGAGGACCCACACTTAAATTCTTCGAAAGCCTCAATCATGTCATGATGAAAATGATAAATTGGATTATGTACCTAGCGCCCATTGGGATCTTCGCACTAATTGCATCCAGACTAGGAAAAGCCGGCGGCGGAATGGCTTTTCTTCATGAAGCTCAGGCTATCGGTGGGTATGTCATCGCAGTCCTTGTTGGACTTGCAATCCATTCTGTATTTTTATTTTCTGTTCTACGATTATCAACAGGTAAAGGCCTAGACTTTTTGCGACACCTATCAAAAGCTCTTTTCACCGCGTTCGGGACTGCTAGTTCTTCAGCTACACTCCCTTTAACTATTAGCGGAGCCAAGAATGCAGGAGTAGACGATAGGGCGGTTCGGTTTGTGTTACCAATCGGCGCAACCATAAATATGGATGGAACTGCGCTTTATGAAGCAATAGCGGTAATGTTTATAGCCCAAGTATACGGAATTGAAATGGGAGTAATGGAGCAAACCATTATATTTGTGACCGCTACACTGGCCGCCATAGGAGCTGCCGGGATTCCGCAGGCAGGCCTGGTAACAATGGTTATAGTTCTCTCTGCGGTCAATTTGCCATTAGAGGGAATCGCACTTATTCTTTCCGTTGACTGGTTCCTAGATCGATTCCGAACCGTTATAAATGTTTGGGGAGACAGCGTAGGTTCTGCAATGGTGAGCCGTGTCATGCGCAGCTGAGTAATTTATCTCGCTTGATTCGTCTCAACTCGTTACAGCCTATCCTTAAAAATTTTAATACTCGATTGTGCTCTAAGATTTCTGACATAGTCTCTCCACTCGTCAGTCACTCTCTGGGATAGGAACCGCGTTTTGTATCGTTTCTTTTCCTCTAAGTCCATTTCAGAGATTTCAGGGAAAACCAAATTAGAAACTTTAACCACCGCAAAATCAGATATTCCAACCGGGGTACCTTTATATGCTACACCCGAAGAGAGCACAGCATCAAAAGCAACTTCTAGTACGGCGGAGTTCACCTCGCTAGACTGCCGGTCTGCGCTTTTCACTTCTTTCCAATCTAAACCTTCAGATTTCAGAAGTGTTTCCGCGTCTGCTCCGGCCTCAATCCTTGAGACTAAATCCTCACCTTTGCCCCTCACTATTTCTGCCAATCGTTCAGACAACAGGTCTTCCTGAACAGTAGCCTTTACATTGTCATAAGGTCTGATAATTGAAGGCTCATGAGTGATAAGTCTAAATGACACAAGTCGGCCATCAGTCAACTCAATTGGTGTCGAATTCAAACCTTGCTCTATCACCTGAGGATCAAAAGCGGCAGCAATTGCTTCTTCAGAAAACAATATAACTAGTGCCTCTCGGCTCAGGAGACCAGTCGAACGCACCTCCAGCTCCATAGACTCAGCAACCGCAGAAAAACTTTCTGGATACTCATAGACAAAATTAGAAAAATCCTCTGCTTTTTCAAAGAAAAGCTTTTGTCCTTCTAGACTCACATATGATGCAGTAACTTCTTCAAGTGCTTCCTCATAGGTTTTTTGACCGCCTGGAGAGATAGCTTTCAATTTTATAACTTGGACGCCGAAGTCCGTACGGACTGGTTCACTTACCTGATCTAGCTTGAGAGCGAAAACGCTATTCTCAAATTCAAGGGCCATTACACCGCGAGAGAAAAAACCTGTATCTCCGGCATCTGCGCCGTCTACCTCGCCAGAGACAACCTGTTTTAAGACTGAGGAGAAACTCTCGCCTTCCGAAATACGAGTCCTTAGATTATTCGCTTTCTCATAAACGGAGGCGACACTCTCATCGCTAGCATCTCTAGGTAATCGGAACAATATATATTCGACATCACGCTCTTCCACAACCGTGTAATTCGCTAATTCTTTTTCGTAATGAGCTTGTAAATTTTCACTAGTTGGCTGAATTGAAGCTGCTAATGATTCGGGAGATATGTCTACGTAGCTTAGATTAACTTTCTCGACAACTCGGTATCTTTCCTCATTCGCAGTATAAAAGTCTCTAGTCGTCTCATCAGTAAATAGTACTTCAGATTCGTAAACACTACCGGGTATCACCGCGTAACCGAGATCTCTTTGTTGATTGACGAGCTTTAGCAACCCATCAGTTTCAGATTCAGGCGTAAACTGAGACCCAGCGATGCCTGCGTACAACTGAGACCTGGTTATTTCATTCCTTAACCGTTGCTCAAAAGTTGATTCCGTATAGCCTAACAATCGAGTTCGTTGGGAATAAAGTTCTCTAGAAAACCTTCCCTGTTCGTCGTGAAAGACCGAAATAGACTGAAGCTCTGATGCTAGCTGGGCGTCGCTGACCCTCAACCAGTTCTCTGAAGCAAGGCCGTCGACCAGTTGATTATCTATCAACTCATCAAGTACTTGCTGTTTGATTTCGGGTTTATCCCAATCTAAAGCGTCGAAAGAATCTCCAAGCATTGCTTGGGCTCTTTGCCGAAAGCGCTGTAAGTTGAGCTGAAATTCGCCAAGGTAAATCTCTTCCCCCGAAACCTCTGCGACTGTGACTTTAGATCCTCCGCCAAGGTAGCTCTGAACGCCTACCAAAACGAACGTGAGAGAAATGAGGCCGACTATGATGCCTACAACAAGACCTTTAGATCGATCTCGAATCGTTTGTAACATTGCTAGGTCTCCCAGTAAAATAAAACCGACCTAATTAACCACTTCGGCTCACAAGCGATACACTAATAATCTAACGCTGCACACTCTGTCTGTATGCAGCATATCATTCTCATAATAGAAAATGGCGGAGCGGACGGGACTCGAACCCGCGACCCCCGGCGTGACAGGCCGGTATTCTAACC
>DGOV01000140.1 GCA_002390205.1 Proteobacteria bacterium UBA4457
GCTGAAACAGGAGGAGCTGGACAGTATTTTACAGGTATCTCGGAAAAATAATCCTTCACGCGATATAACCGGGCTCTTGGTGTTCTCGAATGGTGTTTTTATCCAAGTGTTGGAGGGTCCCAGAAGCGGAGTACATAAATTGTTTGAGACAATATGTGACGACACGCGACACCAAGACGTGGCTATTTTAGGAGAATACAGCGGTCAAGAGCGCATTTTTGCTAAGTGGTCGATGGGCTTTCTCCAATCAACCCTTGATGAACTTACCCGTATTACTGGGTCCGCTAGTATGATCGGGCGGGAGGATATCTTGTCGCTTTTGGCAAATGATGAGGCTGAAGCAGTTCGTTTCTTAAAAAAATTCACAAAATATGTAGAGTAGCTTCCAAAGTTCAGTTCAATGGAGCGGCCCTTTTTTGTATCCCAAGGCCACCAGCGTGGCGCGTTGGCAATAGTTCAGTAATGAAAGATTGGGAGCAGAAGGTTTGAGCGTCCGCGATCGCCACCTCCCCGAACACTCTGGGCAAAACACCCCTCTCCGAAGTGCATTTTTCTCCGTAGACAGTTTCAGTAATGAGCCTTGAAACAGTTTTAGAGACGGCATGGGGACTCCTTCAAGAAGGCGTCACTGATAGAAAGAAGCCGTTTCACACCCCAGCCATAGCGTCTATTTCTGCAGATTTTAAACCCAGTATCCGAACAGTAGTGCTTCGGTGCATAGATCAAAGCAAAAAGACAGTCAGGTTTCACACAGACATACGTGCGAGAAAATACGCAGAGTTGACGGCCAATCCTTATTTGGCTCTTCATTTCTACGATGAAACGAAAAAGGTTCAGATCCGTCTCGAAACTACTGCATGTCTTCATAATCGAGATGAAGTCGCCGCCGAAGCTTGGTCACTAAGTCAGCCGATGAGCAAGGTTTGTTACGCAACTCCCATTTCACCAGGTGCCGGCGTATTGATGCCACCGGCCGCTCTCTCGCTCGAGGGGGCTAACATGGAAATCGGTTACGGTAATTTCGGTGTTGTTGAGGGAGCGATAAACTATTTGGAGTGGTTACAACTCTCGGCGAAGGGACATAGAAGAGCTGGTTTTCGATGGGCGGCGGACGGAACGCTTTTTTGTGAATGGCTTGGACCGTAACTCGCGCCCTACTCCCGCTCTGATAACGATCGCCAGGCTTGCTCTATCTTAGGGCTCGTTCAATAGATTTTGTCAGCCGCGAACTGTTCGGCGATGTTATTGAGCTGAACCAGTCAATAAGCTTGCCGTCTCTTCCAACCACGTATTTGTGAAAATTCCAGCGAGGTTTGGCGCGAGCACCCAACTCTGTTTTTGCCCACTGATAGAAAGGATGTGGGTCACTGCCGGAAACCGAGACTTTTTCGGTCATGGGAAAGTCTACCCCAAATGTAACTTCGCAGAAGGTTTTTATTTCATTTGAAGTCCCGGGTTCTTGACCGCCGAAATCATTAGAGGGCACCGCGAGGACGACGAGGCCTTCGTTTCTATATTTTTTCCAAAGCTCAACCAAACCACTGTATTGGCTGGTGAAACCGCATTGGGAGGCGGTATTAACGACAAGTATAACTTTGCCTTCGAAACTCGAGAGGGGCATTGGTTCCCCCTCTATCGATTTAAAGCTGAATCCGTATGCATTCATCTTACGCCCAAATGCCCCTTCCGATTTGAGCAGAAATCCGCAAGTACACAGCACACCGAATAGGGCAAACAACTTTCCCAAATACATTTTATCCCGCCCCTCCAAGGATCTACGGTTTCTCTGATTTAATAAATTTGATACGTGCATATCTGTTAAGGAGACCATCTAAAAACTACCGATTTCTCGATCGTCGGCCCCTTCACCTCCACGCGTTGCGACCGCAGGTATCTAAGACCCTTTTCATCAGTGCGAGTTCAGCACCAACACTTCCACCAGTGACGACTTTTCTCCGATAACTGAGACCGACCCATCCCCCCTCAGCCTCTAAAAATAATGGCCCAGTTTTAAGGGGGAAGGACAGTCGATTGTCTGAATTATTCATCTTCTAAAATAGTTAGATTAATTTGTGACATATGCGGTAAATTACCAACAAATACATAACCTATGCCGATCTATAGGTAAAAGGTTTCAGGATCGGGTGTGTACCAGACGCCACTAGAAAAGGCTTGGAATCTGTTCTGGAGGGTGTTTTGTCTGTCCTGTAGCAGCCTCTGCACCCCGCTGAAAAGCCATGATGTGGAGGATAATCATAGGAATCGTCATCATATGATGAACAGAATTATGTCTTAGTAATGCTATAGCGGCTACAGGAACTCTCCTGTGTAAGAATTTCGATATGAACCACCATTGCTGGAGGCACCTGCTGGAGGCGGTCGTCACGGTATTGAGCGATGTGGAAGCTTTTCAATTTGCCGAGAGGCAGTGCAGAAATCGTGTGTCTCTGCATCTTTGTTAAGCGTAAAGTCTCCGCCTCATGCCCACGCTTCTTGATGCTGATTGCAGCACCATACTGAGCTAACAATGCGCCTAACGTATCTAAGTTAGCCAGATCAGCAGGGGCGTATGCCCCAACCTCAATCTGTCTCTCTGTTTCTACTGCCCATTTCTGAGCATCTGTTTTATGGGAGAAGGTCTTACAGAT
>DGOV01000041.1 GCA_002390205.1 Proteobacteria bacterium UBA4457
AAATATCAAACAGTCACGGAGCTGGTTACAAACGATCCTGATTGCTCACCTGCAAACCCAGTATTTGAAGAGATACAGCAGCCTGGAATAGGAAGGTACCCGGTATCGAGCGGCGCAATGCATTTTTCAAAAATCCGGCGATCCAGTCCCAGACCCGCTCCCATTCTAGGGAATAATACGGATGAAATTCTAGCCGACATATTAAAACTAGACAGCAACACTATAGGAAAGCTACACGACAACCGAATTGTGGCATAAAAAGAGATAATAAAAATGGATGATCGACAAGAAAAATTCTCAGGAACGAAAGATGTGCAATCCCATCTTGAACTGGACATAAGCAGGCTCACCCCGTGGTTGAAATCAAACGTTGAAGGTTTTTCTGGACCATTAACGGTTAAAGAGTTTAAAGGTGGCCAGTCTAACCCCACTTACCAACTCGTCACGCCCGACAAACGTTACGTGTTGCGTCGGAAGCCGCCGGGAATATTAATGCACTCTGCCCATGCGGTGGATCGGGAATTCAGAGTCATCGATGCGTTAGGACACGCCAATTTTGCAGTCCCTAAAGCATTCGCGCTTTGCGAAGATGACAATGTACTGGGAACCATGTTTTACGTAATGGAAATGGTCGACGGTCGAATCTTTTGGGACTTATCCCTTCCAGAGCAAACGCCTGAAGAAAGGACTGCTATATACAAATCAAAACTAGAAACGTTAGCTCATCTTCAGAGTATTAATCCTTTCGATATCGGACTTGAAGGCTTCGGGAAGACTAAAGACTACATGGCGAGACAAATTCATCGCTGGGGCAAAATTTATGTAGCATCCGAAACGAACAAAATACCATTAATGGATAAATTAAATGAATGGTTGCCCAAGCATATACCTGAGACAGAAGAATTATCTATTATCCACGGAGACTATCGATTGGACAATGTAGTCTGTCATCCGACAGAACCCAAGGTGATCGCTGTGCTGGACTGGGAGCTGTCGACCCTTGGGCACCCCTTAGGTGATTTTGCCGCCCACCTCGCTCCCTGGCTGATCCCAAATATAAATGAGCGCGTATCTAGCCTCGAGGGACTAAATCTGTCAAAGCTTGGCATTCCAACCGAAGAAGAGTACATCGCGCAATACTGTGTCCTAACCAATAGGGATCACATTGACAATCTAGACTTCTACAAAGCTTATACCTTATGGAGACTAGCCGCTATATACCAAGGGATTGTCAAACGGGTAGAGGACGGCACTGCAGCGAGCACCGATGCTTTAACGGATACTGACATACCAGAAGCTTTTGCAGAAAGAGCATGGTTTTATGCTGAAAAATCATTATCTTAACCTAACTATGTGCATAATATATTGACGATAAACTATTGATTAACAAAACTAAAGGTGGACAATGTCTTCTATAGCAGATCAACTAAGGTTTGAGCCTGCATCTCTCCCGCCGGAGTCGGAAACTCTGCGTGAAGAGGTAAGGGAATTTCTTAATACGGAATTGCAAGACTATTCTGTAATACAAAGAAGTCATAGTTGGGAAGCCTATGATGCCGAGTTTAGCGCGAAGCTAGGCGCCAAAGGTTGGTTAGGTCTAACCCTTCCAAAAGAATATGGAGGACAAGGACGCTCGGCTTTTGATAGATATGTCGTTGTAGAGGAATGTCTTGTCGCTGGAGCCCCTACTGCTTTTCACTGGGTAGCAGATAGGCAAAGCGGCACTTTACTCACTCGGTACGGAAGCGAGACTCAGAAAAAAACCATTATCCCGAGGATAACAGCAGGAAAAGCGTGCTTTGCCATAGGAATGAGCGAGCCTAACTCTGGCTCCGATTTAGCCTCTCTGAAAACTAAAGCTGAACGCACCAACTCGGGATGGTTGGTCAATGGAACTAAAATATGGACGAGTAATGCACATCGAGCTGACTACATGATTGCTCTTTTTCGAACAGATCCAGATCCAAATAAAAAACACGCGGGACTATCCCAGTTTTTAATCGATCTCAAGCAAGTTAAAGGTATCACCCCTAGAACTATAGAGAACTTAGCAGGTGGAAAGAATTTCAATGAGGTTGCTTTTGTAGATGTAGAACTTCCTGAGGAGGCTCTGATCGGCGTCGAGGGTGAGGGTTGGCGTCAAGTAACTGAAGAGTTAGCCTTGGAAAGGAGTGGGCCCGAGCGCTATTTGTCCTGTTTCTTTTTGCTTCGCAAACTTTTAGATGAATTAAGTGGAGAAGAAAACCCAGCTATTTTATCTAAAATAGGGCTCCAAATAGCCTGGGCTATAACCCTGAGAAATATGTCAATAAGCATTGCCGCTCAACTTCAGGCTGGGGAAAATCCCACACTGGCCGCCTCTGTAGTCAAAGACTTGGGCTGCCAGTTTGAGCAAGCTCTTCCAGGACTAGCGCAAGAACTGTGCCACCTGGAGCCTACATTGGAAGGTTACGGTAATAGTTACCAACAAATCTTAGGAAACCTTATTCAAATAGCACCTTCTTTCTCTTTACGGGGCGGGACGCCAGAGATCATGAGAGGAATTATCGCAAAAGGGATGGGCATCCGATGAGTGAACTAAGAAACATACTAGAAGACAGCGTCAATCGCTTGTTCTCTGATCAACTTGATTGGAGCGCTCTCGAGAAACACGAAAAGAACGGCTGGCCTACTGATTTTTGGACTCACGTGACAGAACAGGGCATGGACAAGGTGTTAGCTCGAGAGGAAGCTGGCGGGATGTCAGGATCTTGGAGCGATGCTTACCCTATTATCCGCGCATGTGGCCGATATGCAGTCCCCGTTCCACTGCCTGAGACAATCCTCGCGCATTGGATTGCGGCTCAATCGAACCAAGACCTGAGAGAAGGAGTACCCAGTATCTTTTCGAAAGGGTGTACTCTAAAAAACGGAAAATTAGTCCTAGCTAATGAAGGTTTGCCATGGGGAGGTCAGGCTGATTTTTTGATTGGGATCATTAATGGTGATGTTGTCATTGCGGACACAAAGAATGCAGTTGTTAACCCTCAAAAGAATCTGGGAAGGGATGATAGAGACGCATTAAGTGGCGAACTCGATATTTTAACTACTTACCCTACCCTGCTTGATGACGATACCGTGCATTGGCTAGGAGCGCTGCTCAGAAGTGCCCAAATAGCTGGTGCCAGCGCAGCCGCACTTGACCTTGCTGTTCAATATGCTGGAGATCGCGAACAATTTGGACGCTCTCTATCTAAGTTTCAAGCGATACAACATCACCTCGCAGATCTCGCTGGCCTAGTGGCATCAGTGGATGCCATTGCAATCACTGCGTTTGCACGACTTGATTCTGCAGGAATAAGCGGTGGGCACAGAAATGCTAGGTTCGAAATAGCAGCGGCAAAGTGTCGTGCTAGCGAGGCGGTGGAGAAAATTACACGTATTAGTCATCAAATACATGGGGCTATCGGTTTTACTTACGAATATGGGTTGCATTTTGTCACCCGTCGACTTTGGGCATGGCGCTCCGAATATGGTGGGGTCTCCGAATGGGGCGAGAATTTAGGACGTATAGCTGTTGAGGCAGGCGGCGACAAAATTTGGCCGATCATCACAAACAAAGGACAATAGAAATGTTAGACAACGAATTGACACTAGAAATCGACGGAGTATTAGCACGATTGACCATCAATCGTCCCGACACCCGTAACCCTTTAGGGCATGCTGGAGATGGGGATCGGTTTCGACTAGCAGCCGACACCATAAACAAGAACAAAGATCTTAGATGTGTGATCATGACTGGCGCGGGAAAAGCTTTCTCTGCTGGAGGCGATCTAAAATCCATGCGAGAACGCTCTGGGCACTTTGGTGGTAATGCATTGCAACTACGAGATCATTACCGTGAAAGTATTCATGGAATTGTAAAAGCAATGTGGGATATCGAAGTCCCTATTGTTGGAGCAATCAATGGGGCTGCAATTGGTTTGGGAGGAGATATCGCTTCGCTTTGCGATATACGACTCGCTGCAGCCTCGGCAAAATTTGGTGCCACTTTCTTAAAGCTTGGTATATTGCCGGGGGACGGTGGAGCATGGCTTCTGCCTAGACAGATTGGTTGGTCCCGTGCAGCACAATTGTTTTTTACTGGAGATTTGATTGACGCACAAACCGCAAAAGAGTGGGGTTTGGTATCGGAAGTATATCCAGATGATGAAGTGATGAAAGAAGCAGAAAAGCTTGCAGCCAAAATCTGTGTCCAGCCACCGCAAGCTTTAAGAATGACAAAAAAGCTCATGCGAGATGGAACTATGGCAAGTTTCGACTCCATCATGGAGATGTCTGCGGCCTTACAGGTCACGTTGCAGCATACTGAAGACCACATGGAAGCAGTAAATGCATTCTTTGAAAAGAGGACCCCAGAATTCAAAGGGAAATAGTTAACACTGGAAGCAGTCTGGCTTCAGAACTGAGAACATATTGAATAAATGGTCAAGATTTAGCAGCATCTACTTGATGCCGGCTGCTGTTTTCCAAACCGTAATAATCGGTGGCGGATATGGTACGGGCAGAGAAGTTGTAGAGTACGTGACGAAACACGGGGCTTGGGGTGGGCTTATTGCCACTGCGATAATCGCAATTATTTTTGCCGTTGTATTATCCACCAGCTTCATTTTTGCTCAAAAATTCAAGGTATATAATTATCGAAGTTTCTTAAGGACACTTCTCGGGCCCTTCTGGATCATTTATGAAGTTCTTTTCCTGCTGTTATTAATACTCGTTCTTGCGATTGTCTCCTCCGCAATTTCCAGTATATTCAGCGCTAGGTTCGACACGCCACCGATTATAGCGATAGTTACTTTAATGAGTTTAGTAACCTTTCTAAATTACTATGGAAGAGAGTTTGTTGAAAAACTATTGTCTCTCTCTACGATAGTTCTAATGACCTCGTTATCAGCATTAACGATACTAACTATCGCCCGATTCTCTGACGACATCCTTGGCAATTTCTTGGCACCCATTGATGTTGCAGCTGCCGCTCAAAGCGGTGCTCAATTCGCGATATATAACAGCGCATTGATCCCTGTCCTCATTTACTGTGCTTCAAAAGCTGAAACGAGCAAAGAAGCAATGAAAGGAGGGTTAATCGCTGGATTGTTCGGTGCTATCCCAGCTTTGATGCTCCACGTCACTTTCCTGCCTCATTTGCCTGAAATTATGACGCAACAAATTCCTACCTACTACCTACTAGAAAAGATTGGGCTCGACTGGACAATCACGGCATATTTCTTAATATTAACCGGCACAATAGTTTTGACAGCTGTAGGCGTTCTCCAGGGAGTCAACGAGCGGATTGATTCTTGGAAAAAAGATTCTAGCTCAGGTACACCACTAAAATCATGGCAGCGAGCATTAGTAGCCGCCACTCTAACCCTCATAAGTGTATTTCTAGCAAAATTTGGCATAGTCGCTTTGATTGCTGAAGGTTATGGAGCCCTATCATGGGCCTTCTTGGTAGTGTTCACTATTCCTCTGCTTACGGTGGGAATCGCTAAAATTAGACAAAAAGGAAAAACGAATGAAGCATAGTATAATTGGTGGAGAATTCAAATTAGCAGATGGCACGAAGCTACCGTTGTCTAAGGCGGTGCGTGCAGGAGATTTTGTTTTTTTATCTGGACAATTGGGTTTAAAAAAAGATGGGGCGCTCGCTGACGGAATCGCTCAACAAACTCTTTGCTGCCTTAAAAACATTGAGGAGCTTCTGTCTAGCGCATCTTTGACTAAGAAGAACGTAATAAAAACAACTGTCTGGCTAACCGACGTTACACACTTTGCAGAGTTTAATGCTATTTATGCTGAGACATTCGACAGTGAACCCCCTGCTCGTTCTACGGTTTGTTCAGCTTTAGCGTTGCCTAAAGCACTGGTTGAAATAGAGGTTGTTGCCTACGGATAATGAGCTTAAATAGGACTGCGCTTCACTAGCTGCTTAGCGATCAATAATCTCTGCAGCTCGTTTGTCCCTTCCCCTATGCACATCAATGGCGCGTCCCGGTAGTAGCGTTCTACGTTAAATTCTTTAGAGTATCCGTAACCACCATGAACCCTCATAGCTTCTGTAGCATTCTCTAACGCTGCTTCAGAAGCGAAAAGCTTCGCCATACCCGCCTCCATATCGCAACGCTCGCCTTTATCGTACTTAGACGCAGCTTGCTCTACTAACAAGCGCGACGCCTCAACATTAGTCGCCATATCGGCGAGCTTTATTTGTATAGATTGATGCTCACAAATAGGTTTTCCAAAAGTTGTCCGTTCTTGCGCGTACCGCACCGCATCATCCATAGCCGCTTTTGCAACTCCGACCGCTCTGGCTGCCACATTGATTCGCCCAAGTTCCAAGCCGCCCATCGCATGCTGCAGTCCGTGCCCTTCTATACCACCTAAAAGACGATCTGCGTTTAATTTAAAGTCATCAAAGCTAAGTGCCGCACTTTCAACTCCCCTATAACCGAGCTTTTTCAATTTACCGTCGACATTGAAACCCTTGTCTTTCTCCGCCAAGAACATTGTCATACCTTTATGAGCGGGACTAGCGTCAAGATCAGTTTTTGTGAGTATCGCGTACAGTGAACCGTGAACACCATTAGTCACCCACATCTTTGAGCCGTTTAAGACATAGTTGTCACCTTCACGTCTTGCATGGGTTTTAATTCCTTGCAGATCTGTTCCTGCATCAGGTTCAGTCAAACACAAAGCTCCATGCAGCTCAGCCCGAGCCAGACGAGGGAGAAAGCGCTCTTGCTGCTCTTCAGTTCCAAATCTTTGGATCAATTGGCCCAACATCATGTGCGTATTAATTACGCCGGCCAAACTCATCCAAGTCTC
>DGOV01000050.1 GCA_002390205.1 Proteobacteria bacterium UBA4457
CTTCGCACTGCGTAAATAAGCCGTCTTTAGATGCGTACAAACCTTCTAGCAAAGTGTTTTTTCTAGGATTGATATGCACGATAGTTTCGAGTTCAAAAGTTTCTGGAACATTTGGTATTGTTAGTGTGTCGTGGCTAATTGTTACAGCTGAAAAAGGAATAGTGATCCCATCTAATGAGATGGAGACAAGGTCTAAGTTAAGGCCGTTAAGAACAAGTGGGCCAACTTTATCTCGCGAATCAGACTGCCTGTGAATCGTGAGATTGCCTTTAACTTCTGTATATTTCTCGTGTATTGCTATCGTTAAGTTCGTGTGCGTGATCGCATAGGAAGGAGGGCGATAGTCTTTTAAATAAGTCGTAACTGGTGCTTTCATAAAATTTAATACGTTCCTTAAAATAGCCCTGTGATATTTTTCATCTATGATAATCTAATTGATATTATTTTTATGCACTCATTCAGAGAGAGGGCATGCAACTGTGAAATTGTTTGAAGGCGAGATTTATGAATTTTACTAAAATTTTATGCTCCGGATTGTTCTATTTTGTCGGCGGGATTTCTTCTGCAGAAGATTTGAGGCTACTGAATCAACATGAGGATCATACGAATTGGTTATCTTATGGCCAAGGATATTCAAATCAACGTTACAGCAACTTGAATCAGGTGACTCTGTCGAACGTTGCTAAATTGACTCCAGCTTGGATATATCAGACAGGGATATTAGGCACATTTCCGACAAACCCATTAGTAGCGGATGGGACTATGTTTATCACTACACCTTTCAATCATGTAGTCGCTCTCAATGCGGTCACGGGTGAGGAAATTTGGCGATACAAGCATAAGCAATCTCAGGCCAGTCTATGTTGTGGATCTCACAATCGTGGTTTGGCTTGGGGATACGGGCAGTTGTTTATGATAACCGCTGATGCGCGCGTTATAGCCTTAAATGCGTCTACAGGAGCAATCACTTGGGATATCCCTATGGTGGATCCGATGAGCGGAGAACAAGCCGATTTGGAGGGTATTAGACAATATAATGACGAGACTAAACCCAATTTCGACTTGATGACTAGATTTGCAGGGAATATGGCGCCTATTGTTTATGATGGAAAAGTTTTTGTGGGCGTTAGCGGTACAGGCTACAGCGCAAATTTAGAGGAGGCTGAATCTGGAGGAGCGACTATAGAATCACTAGGAAGACCTGGTGTGCGTTCCGGCTTAAGAGCTTTTATGAGCGCTTATGACGTGAATAACGGTGACTTGTTGTGGCGTTGGTATGTTACGGCTTCCGAGGGTTGGGAAGGCGACTACAGCACTGAAACAAGCTTTGGTGACATCATGGAGCGAGATACTCTGGTCGAGCGAGAATATGAGTCTGAGTATAGTGATGCCTGGCAGCGGGGAGGGGGTTCAATATATGGTTCACCTTCGATAGATCCCGAGTTGGGTTTAATCTATGTTGGGACAGGCAATCCCTCTCCCACATACGCGGATCAGGAACGCCCAGGTGATAACTTGTATACATCTTCCGTGGTGGCCCTTGATGTCAAGACTGGGGAGTTAAGATGGCATCATCAGGTCGTGCCACATGATATATGGGGATACGATGTTGCGGCACCTCCGATTTTGTTCGATGCAGTTAATGAGGATAGCAGCCCTAGAAAAGCAGTTGCTGTTATGTCTAAGTCAGGGTGGTTATATGTCTTAGATAGGGAAAGTGGGGTTCCCATTTTAAGGTCGGAGGCGTTTGTTCCCCAGAGTGAAACGATGTTTCAACGTCCCACCGATGCAGGAGTAGAAATTTCTCCAGGGGCGGCTGGCGGCGCAAACTGGCCACCTGGTGCATACACTCCCGAAACACAAACGATTTATGTTCTAGCCTCTCATCGGCCTACTATCTATCGGCGTGAGACCACAACTGAGGGCAAGGTACTCAATATCCTAGATTTCGCGCCACATCTTGAGAATTGGGGACAATTGAGCGCTATTGACTTGGATAGTGGGAAAATAACATGGAAGAGAAAAACCAAACATCCATTGATTTCTGGCGCTCTTACCACTGCCGGAAGATTGCTTTTTCATGGCCAATCGAATGGGGAGGTTGTTGCTAGAGATACTCGAGATGGCGAGATTAAATGGAAGTTTCGAACTGGTGCAGGGGTTAATGCACCTCCAATTACTTATAGCGTCGAGGGTAAGCAATATGTTGCGGTAGCTGCCGGTGGGCACGCACTTTTTGGATATCCTTTGGGAGATGCTGTGATCAGTTTTTCGCTACCAGATGATTAAGTTAAAATCCAACATACGAGCCTTCTCGCTTTTCTTTGAAAGCGTTAATCGCTTCAATGTGATCCGGGCCATTTTTAGCAATAGCAATATGAGACGCGATAAGATCTAGACTAGTTATTAGATCACCGTTGGTTCCATCATTGACTGCCTGTTTAATAAGAGCAACCGGTAGCGGAGGATTCCTTGCAATACTCGATGCGAGAAGGCGGGTCTGATCCACAAGTTCTGCATCTGGCCAGACGTGATTTATCAAACCAATACGCTTGGCTTCATCTGCATCAATGAATTTTCCCGATAGAAGCATTTCTAGCGCCATCGACTTTCCTACTATCCGCGGTAAAAACCACGCTCCACCGCCTCCCGGTAAAAGCCCAATTTTGCAATATGTTTCGGCCATTTTGCAACTCTCCCCGCCGACTCTAATATCACAAGCTAATGCAAGATCTAACCCTCCTCCTGCCGCGACTCCATTAATTGATGCTATAGTCGGTTTTTTACAGACTGACATTAGCCTTGGAAAGGCTTGGATCACGTCACTGATGTATTGCCGTGTGACATGCGGCCGATTGTCGGCGACTTCTCCCATATTAGAGATATCTCCACCGGCCGAGAATGCTTTGCCCGCACCAGTTAGAACAATCACTTTGATACGGTCATTGTCCTCACATTTATCAACGAGTTCTGATAGAAGTAAGAGCATATCATTGCTGAAGGCATTGAGCTTTTTAGGATTATTGAGCGTCAGTGTTGCGATTCCGCCGCTAATTTCAATTGTTACTGGATCAGGCATCAATTAACTCCATTTGTTAGTGCAGCATTTTCCGAACATTGGTTTAATATAGCAACAAATCCGATTGAACTTTCAATTAAGACTATTAGGCGTGGAAATATGAGTGTGAACAAAAATTTGCTAGATTTTATAAATAGATCTCCGACACCTTTTCATGCAGTTAAAAATATGCGTACAGAGCTTGTAAAGCATGGATTTAAGGAGTTGTGTGAGAGTGAAAGCGAAAAGTTGGAGCCCTCAGGACAATATTTTGTAGTCAGGAATAACTCATCACTGGTTGCATTCCGTGTGTCAGACAAGGGTTCCATGGTTGGTGTACGGATGGTTGGGGCTCATACTGATAGTCCCTGCCTTAAGCTTAAACCTAATGCAGTTGTGGAACATGACGGCTATGTGCAACTGGGTGTTGAGCCGTATGGTGGCGTTTTAATGAACCCTTGGTTCGATAGGGACCTTTCACTGGCAGGAAGAGTCACCTTGATGTCTACTGATAAGATTTTGTTCAGTAGGCTTATAGATTTTGAAACTCCGATTGCTTTTATTCCTAGTCTAGCAATACATTTGGATCGAGAAGCGAATAGCGGGCGTAAGGTGAATCCTCAGACAATGCTTCCACCTGTCGTTGGACTATCTGGGACAGATAAATTTAATCTAAAGCAGTTAATTCTTGATAAACTAGTAGACTCTCAATTGGCCCAAAAGACTGATGTCGTATCTGATTTTGAGCTATCCCTTTATGATATGAACCCCGCTGCGATAATCGGTTTGGATGGGGCATTTATCGCTGGGAGCCGGTTAGATAATTTAGTCAGTTGTTGGATCGGTCTTAAAGCGCTGATAGATTCTAGTTCTGTGGATACACAACTATTAATTTGTAATGACCATGAAGAAGTTGGTAGTGGATCGTTTGCAGGAGCGAGAAGCGATCTACTGGAGAGTGTCCTCGTGCGCCTGGTCGGCGATGCAGCAAAATTTTCTTCAGTCATGTCTAGGTCTCTTTTAGTATCTGCGGACAATGCTCATGGGCTTCATCCGAATTTTCTAGAGAAGCATGATCAATCACATGGCCCTGTTCTAAATGCTGGCCCGGTTTTAAAATTCAATGCTAATCAAAGTTATGCGACCAATAGCGAGACCGCTGCGATACTGAATCTAGCCGCCCGTAATAAAAATATTCCGATGCAGTCTTTTGTTTCGCGCTCGGACATGGGGTGCGGAAGTACTATTGGTCCTTTAACAAGCACTCGTCTTGGCGTAAAAGCGTTGGATGTCGGCATACCAACGTTTGGGATGCATTCAATTAGAGAACTCGCAGGGGCCCGAGACTTAGATGCCCTCTATTCTTTGCTCTGCGGCTTATTTGAGCTACCCTCAATCGAAGTAGCGTAGTCTTTTAGCTTGGTGAGGCTCCGTCAATCTGGCCATGCAGTGGGCCCTGATGCCAACAGATCAAAGACCAGGCATCTTTGCGCTTTAACCAAGTTTGAGTGAACGTCATGAAGCGTTGTCGGAACCCACAATCTTTGGGCTTGCCTCTGAAGGTCGAATAGCCAGAGACTATTCCTGTAGTCCCTCTGGTTTGGTAGCGCATTTCTCTAGGGATCCATTCGAAAGATTCCCAGTTTGGTACGTGGAAACCGATGTGGCTTTCAAAGTCATTTTTACTGAAGCGCCAAGGGATATCTTCATCAAAAATCACCATGTCGTCATCCATCAGATCATAAAAAGCTTTTAGTTCTCCAGTATTTAGTGCGCTAGTCCAGGTCTCAAATACAGTTTGTAAATTGTTACTCATGTTTTTCCCCTATTAAAGAAGGCTTTAAGTCGTTTCGGTTACCCAACCATCCAGATGTGCAGCATAAAATTGTGAGTCGACGATCAGTGATTTAAAAAGCCATTTTTCTCCAACTTTCACATACTCCTCTGTATAAGCAGAGAGTAACCAGCGTGATTCTGGAGTGCCATTTTCATCGTTGACCGTGCACGGCATGAGAAGTCGCCATTGCCCATTACCGCTGTTACCGTTCACGTTAATAATAGGATTCATGACTAGGTGTGCTGCAAAAACAATACTACCGGACGCGCCAACAAAAAAATCATGAATGGCTTGCTTCCCTGTGTGTTTCCCAAACTCAGGTCCGCCATCCCAAACTCCGTCTTCTACAAACAAGTTAGATAACTCTTTTGGATCATAGTCTGAGTCGCAGTAAGTGCAATAAGTGGCTTTTAGATTTTTTATGTCTTCTATCGCAATTAACATAGCGACTTTCTGGCTTAGATCTTCTGTGCTCATAGTGCATCTCCCTCTCTATATCTAATAATATGCACCTGATTGCTACACAAAGATAGGGTCAGGGTTTGCGACCAAACATGACAGTATCTTTGTAATGGAGAACTACGTCATTGTTTTGATTCAGCAATTTAAACATCCACGTTATGATCCCTCTGTCAGGTTTGCTTTTGGACGCCCTAGATTTGAGACATTTTACGTGGAGCCGAATATCATCTCCTGGATAGACGGGTTCTAGAAATCTCATCTCATCGAACCCAAGAGCCCCTATAACAGCAGGGGTCCAGTCGGCCTGATTAAGCATTAGTTGTTTTATACAGAGTGTATATTGTCCTGATGCAGTTAACCCTTTAAAGCCACGCTTGCGGGCTTCATCATCGTCTAAATGAATTGGGAGAGGATCCCAGCGTTTGTTAAACGCTAGTAATTCTTCTTTTCCTACATGGTAAGGACCAAAGGTGCCTTCATCCCCTACTTTAATGTCGTCAAAGTAAATATCAGAGCCTTGGTCAAACACTAAATTATTTTCTCTTTAGTTAGCCCATTTTAAAAAAGACGATTTTATTTCCGTCCAAGTCTCGGATATATCCGCCATAGAATGCTTCTGTTCGGTTTCCAGGTGCACCTTCATCGTCAGCACCCAAACTAAGTGCTTTCGCATGAACTTTGTCTACCACGCTATGAGACTCACAACTAATACCTAACATGGAGCCGTTACCAGCGGTAGCAGGCTCACCATTGAATGGTTTCAGGACCGCCACTGTGGGTTTATCGGCACCGGTGGACCACATAACCATACGTTCGTTTTCCATCACTCTACTGCCATTCATTTCGGATAGGAGTTCGTCATAAAATTTAGACGCGCGTTCCAAGTTATTTGTTCCTAGTGTTGTGTAACCGTTCATTTTTTCTCCGTTTTATTATTTAAAATACTACTGGTAGTTCTAGGTAGTTTTCATAGATGTAGTCCCTATGTTCTTGCAGACTGGGACTTAATGCCTTGAGGACTTCAGCTTCTTTACATTCATAAAATGGCCGAAAGTCTGTTGCTATAGGGCACCGTTCTTGTTCCATAGGTTTGAATAGGCCGAAAAAGCATGCGTGGTAGATATCCAACGCGGTCAAGCAATCGCCAATTAAGTACTTAGACCCTTTTTCTTTTTGTATTGCTAATTGGGCATCTAATTGATCGAAAACTTCCACTATTCTTCTATTTGCATCTTTTAAAGCATCATCGGAATAGCCGTACTTTCCTCCTAATGTATCTGCAAACCCTGTGTCACCGTCACTTTCTTTTGCTACCTGATATGCTGTTTTTACCAGTATATGTCTTCCCATCCAAGCAGCACCAAATTCCCCCGCGAGCTCATTAATAAGGCCAAACATAAGGACTCTATCGGCCGAATTTTTTGGGACTAGTCTTGGCTCAGGTTCTAACCTCTCGGCCAGGTTGATTTGGTCGATCCAACTGTACCTAGGCCTCTCATCCTGCCAAATAGCTACTGGTGCACTCGCTTGACTAGTCCAAGATAGGAGTTCGCTTTGCGAGCCATTCATTCCCAGTGCGAGATCAGATTCATCCCGATTAGCTGTCTTTACACAGGTATACGATAGACCCTTTACATAGAACAGTCCTTTGCAAGATTCTCGCCAAGGCCCGGGAACAGGATAAGCACCTAGTACCATTCTCAACCCTGGCATCTTGCGGGCATCCTCAACGGCTACATATTTATTTTTGATATCGGAAAGCTCAATTCTATCTGACATATATCTATTCTCCGTTAACGCTGAACGCTATGAGCGCATTTCCAGGAAGCCACATATTCCACATACCATACCCTGAGTTCACATAAAGGTGTCCTGCAGCAATAGCTGGACCGGGACCGTTAAGGGAGCCACCCATGGCTTTAATACCGTTAACACTGTCATAAGTATTGCGGGTGTCATATTCCCAGATTACCTCTCCACTAGTTGAGTCATAAGCACGTAAATAACCGTCCAAGCTACCTGAGAACACCGCGCCGTCTATCGCAGTCACAGCGGCCAGCTGACCCGTGTTACATCGCTCTTTGACTTTGGAACAACTGGTTTGGGAAGGGGGTGCTTTCCAAATAATTGCTCCAGTGTTGAGATCAATTGCACTTATTCCACCAGCTTCTCCTGGCCCAAGTTCCCAGGCACCGGCTATGGCGACATAAGCTTTAGATTTATCCACTGCAAAGCCCCACTCAATACCACCGACAACTCCTCCGGGACCTACTTTTACTTTCCATTTTAGTGCCCCTGATGAGGGTATAAGCGCATAGAGCCAGCCTGATTTTTGGCCTGCCAATAACAATCGCTCCCCTTCGGAGTTTGTGACGAGGATAGGAGAGCTGCCGAAATCAAGATCCGGTCCATGGTTGTCGGGGCAAGAGTCCATGGTCTCCGGAGAAAGGCAGGCAGTTGTGAACGCATCGCCTGCTAAGGTTTGTGTTGTCCATTTAATGTCACCAGTATCCATATCAAAGGCCATCACTGCATCTGATTCAGGTGCGGCAGGATGAGAGTAACTGTCTCCTGTGACCGCATAGATTGTTCTCGTTTCAGGATCAAGTGTTGGAGCCGTCCAAATCGCGGCTCCATTTGGCGCCCAGATCTGTACACCAAGTTTATTTTTGCCTTGTTTCGTCGGCTCAGCTACGGTGTATGTCTTCCAAATAGTCTCGCCAGTCTGTGCATCAACACTCAGTAAGCCGCCTCTAAATGTACAACATTCATAGTCAGGCATTGCTCCAGCGACTTCTTCTAGAGATGATAGCGGAACATAAAGTCGATTATCGTAATAAACGGGTGTTCCTGTAATGCGAGCATGGTCGTGGTCAT
Organism: Proteobacteria bacterium UBA4457; assembly: GCA_002390205.1. GTDB lineage: Bacteria > Pseudomonadota > Gammaproteobacteria > UBA4457. The sequence goes on from DGOV01000050.1 coordinate 8,235, forward strand.
CTCCCTGAATCGCCCAATTTTTTTGTCCAGTATTCGGATTTATGGAGTAAACTTTTCCACTTAGATCTCCAAAAAACAAGCTGATAGACCCATCGCTGAGCTCCCCTAATGAGATTGCTGTTCTAATCCCGCTACCAGCTTCATACACCCAGAGGGCACAGCCAGATTCGGCATCGAGCGCAACGAGAAGACCCGACCAAGTGCCAAAGAATAGTTTGCCATCTGCGATTGTTGGTTGTCCTGACATACTTGAAACTGCCGGAACGCCAAACGCCCATTTGTATTTGAGGTTAGGAACATCACTTGCGGTAAATCCCGCTTTTTCTTCTGTCTGAAAGCGTGTATTAGCATTGTCATTGCCCCAGCTATTCCAGCCTGAACTGGCATTTCTTACTGGAGATTTTGTCTGATTAGCGCAATATGCTTCCTTGGGTATTGCTGCAGCTCCGGATGCGTAGTCGCCTAGTTTTTTACCTGTGACATACTCGCTCACGGAGCGTCTTTCATCCGGAGATAAATCTCTAGAGTAAGGAGCCATTATTCCGCTGGTGATGGCAGAATAAACTTCCTTTACCTCCCTTTCTAGAAGCTGATCTCGTGTCGGCATACGAGGTAGATTTTGGTTATGGCAGTATGCGCAGTTCGCCTGAAAAACATCAGCACCTTCGTCAGTTTCATGGTGGGCTGCTTGACCTTGAGTCAGAGCGCCAATTAAAAGAAATATCGTAAAAATAACTCGCACGGATTTTCCCCTTTAGTCTAATAAAATCAGATTTAGCACAATAGTTACAAATTCTGCTGCAGCATGGAAGCTTTTTTGTAAGCGACATAGTTAATCGGAGAAAAGGAGCATTTACGCGATGTTTTAGTCATCCATAGTAACTACTATCTTACCCATAGCTCGCCGTTCTGAGAGATCTTTTATAGCTTGGGACGATTCCGCCAGTGGGTATCGTGCTGAAACATATGGTCTAATTTTTTTGCCTTTAAATAACTCATAAAGCTCATGCACGTTTTGCGTATTTTCGACCGGCTGCCGTTCGCAAAAAGAGCCCCAGAATACGCCTGCAATCTGGCATCCTTTTAATAACGGCAAATTCAGTGGAATACTAGGAATTCCAGATGGAAAGCCTACGACTAAAAATCTTCCTTCCCAAGCGATGCTGCGCAGAGATGCTTCGGCATAAGACCCGCCAATAGCATCATATATTACGTTTGCTCCCTTACTACCAACGGCTTCCTTGAATAGCTTTGATAGTTCTTTTGTCCGGGTTTTGTCGAATGGTCCTTTGGGATATACGATTCCCTTGCTTGCTCCACGAGATACGGCTAAAGCAACTTTTTCTTCAGTCGAGGCCGCAGCAATGACATTAGCGCCCATGGCTTTCCCGAGTTCGACGGCAGCAAGTCCTACGCCTCCTGCGGCACCTAAAACTAATAATGTTTCTCCAGCCTGCAAATTACCGCGCTGTTTTAGCGCATGATAAGAAGTTCCATAGGTGAACATAAAAGCAGCTGCTTCATAATCTTTCATCCCGTCAGGGATAGGCATGCATTTATCAGGTGTAGTTATTGCTTGTTCAGCCATCCCTCCCCATCCTAAATGACCAATCACGCGATCCCCCACCTTATGGCTTAGCACCTCACTGCCTATCGCATCGATTTCTCCGGCCACTTCTCCTCCCGGAGAAAAAGGTCGATCGGGTCTAAACTGATATTTGTCTTCAATAATTAGTGTGTCAGGGTAATTAACTCCACAGGCACGTATTCTAATCCTAACTTCTTCAGGTCCTGGGATAGGAGCATCAATATCTTTAAGTTGGAGAGTATCCGGCCCGCCGGGGTTAGTGCTTAGAATAGCTTTCATAGGATTCCTTTTTTAAGTTCTTCTAGCGTTGAAGTCAGCTTCAAGCTATTGTTCGCGCACTGAAGTTATGACGAGTACGCCAGTCTGCATTCTATAGAATGATACAATCAAGATTTTTAATTAGCTATTGCCGCTTATTCTTTTAATACTCAAGGCTGTCCTAATACCGTGAACCTTACAATAAAGCTGCTAAGTTTGATGAGTTTTCTCGTGGTCGCGGTGATGAATGTCACCGGGCCATTGTTACCGGTTATTGCGAAAGATTTTTCAATTCTAGTTGGGGAAGCTGGGATTGTCGTAGCTGCTTTTGCAGTCCCTTATGGTCTGGCGCAGCTCTTTTGCGGTCCTATAGCAGACAGAGTTGGAAAATTGCGTGTTATAGCAGGGTCGCTTACTTTATCTGTTATTTTCGTTGTGGGCTCCGGATTTAGTCAATCACTAACACAACTTGTTGTTATGAGATTTCTTTCTGGCCTGTCTATGGCAGGTACTATCCCTCTAGCTATGGCGTATATAGCCGATGAAGTACCTTATGAATCACGTCAGCTTGTTATTGGGAAGTACATAAATGGCATTATTTGGGGGAGTATTGGTGGTGCCTTTTTTGGTGGGATTGCTGTTGAGTATTTCGAATGGCGGCAGGTTTTTTTCTTTCTTGGGTTTTGGTGTTGTCTGTTGTGCATCTTTTTGTGGCGGCATGTCCAAAAAGAAATTTTGTCTGAAGAACCGTTAGCTGTCGGTCCTGTCATTCGGCTCTATGCTAGTCTTTTCCGTGAAGTACCAGCTCGGACTGCTATGATTGCCGTCACATTAGAAGGCTTCTTCGTCTTTGGTCCTATGGCCTATTTTGGAGCGTATTTACGCCAAGTTCACCATCTTGATTATAGTTTAATAGGGCTTACTTTGTCCGCTTATGGGGTAGGGGGGTTGTGTTACGTTGCTAGTGTCAATTGGCTAGTGCCGAAGCTTGGTGAACGTGGTCTGGCAACAAGTGGCGGATTAGTGATGGGCTTTGCCTTGTTCGTTCTGGCTTACGCTCCATCGTGGTGGATCGCTTTCGCTGCTTTTTTCTTTGCAGGCTTTGGTTTCTACTTGATCCACAATACGATGCAAACACGCGCAACAGAGCTGTCAATCGATGCTCGTGGGGCCGCTATGTCATTATGGGCATTCATGCTTTTCTTCGGACAAGGTATTGGTGTATTTGTGTTTGGCGTGCTTGTAGATGATTATGGCTACGACACACTATTTGTTGTGGCTAGCTTAGGAATGATATCACTTGGGCTATGGTTCCAAGCACGCATTAAAAAGCTAAGTTCCCAAATTATTTCGTAGAAAGTACACAGGCTGTTTCTTATAGCGAACTGCCTGTAACTTGGTTTGCTCTTACAAGTATCGAACGAACCAATCTTTGGCAGCCGCGCTGGTCTCTTTGAATTTCTCTGTATAAGCGCCGTAATGATTGGATGAAATCACCTTGAGGTCTTTGGGACCTTGCACCATGTGATAAAGCTCTAGAGCGATATCAGACGGAGTAGTGGTGTCGACTTCCGACACGATCATCATTAACGGAGTTGGACTAATCATTTTCATATAGCCGGTGACGTCATACTCAACCATATATTCTAGAGACCTGATTGTAACTCTGTTTTCCCAGGTGCATTTCGGATCGGCATCTACGTATTGATGGATATAATTATAAGTTTCTTCTCCAGGGAAAACATGGGGTTCATTGGGGTCAAGAGAGCACATTTTCACATACGCAGACTTTTTTCCAGAGACTCGTCGAATGCGATCTTCGTCCAGCATTTCATGGAATCCTTGAACTGATCCTATTGGAAGAAATTGCTGTAAATTTCTGTGTCCGTTCATGAATGGAACTTGGCTGACCACCGCTTTCACTCTTCGATCGAGCGCCGCTACTGCGCACACGGTGCCTCCAGTATAGCTGGTTCCCCACACGCCAATTCTGTTCGAGTCGCACTCGGATTGTTGTTGAGCAAAAGTAATCGCGCTGCGATAGTCCCTCAGTTGCATAGTAGGGTCGATATCTTGTCGCGGTTGGCCTCCACTAGAGCCTAGACATCTGTTGTCATAAACCAAAACAGCTAAGCCTGCTTTGGCGAACACTTCCGCATAGAGGTCTAAACCCATTTCTTTTATACCAGAGAACCCATGAGCCATAATGACTGTTGGAAATGGCTTCTTCCCTTTGTTAGGTTTGTATAGCCATCCGCGCAATTTAACCCCATCGGCATTGAATTCTATGTCGCGTCTCATTTCTTTCCCCTCTTAAGTGGTCCGCCTAAAAATTTCTCAGCTTTTGGCTAAGATATAGTATATGCCGTAAAGTTTGGATATAAATCACTTATTATTTTTTAAATAAGGCCATTTTGGGCATCATGAATTGCTTGTTGAATTTCTTTTTTAGTATTCATCACGAAGGGCCCATAGCGAACAATGGGTTCGCTAAAGGGCTTTCCAGCAACGAGTATCAAGGAATCTTGGCTTGAAACAGAACAACCTTGCACCGTAATGTAATCGCCCTCGCTCAGAGACACGAGTTTCCCTTTCTCCACTAGATTACCTGAAATACAGACCTCTCCTTCATAACAATAAGCAAAAGCGCTATGCGTTGAAGGAATAGGTATTTCAAGCGACGTCGCATTACCAAGCCGTATGTCTAGGTAAAGTGGCTCGGCGTCTATTCCGTGGATTGGCCCCTCTACATTATTAAATTGGCCCGCTATGACGCGAATTAAAGCACCATCGAGTATTTCAACCTCAGGTATATTTTGGGGCGGAATGTCTTGGTATCTAGGTGGAATCATTTTAGATTTGGCAGGCAAGTTTATCCACAATTGAAACCCCCACATGAGCCCATTTTCCTGCTCAGGCATCTCAGAATGAACCAGTCCTTTTCCCGCCGTCATCCACTGAACACTTCCAGCTTCTAATAAACCGCTGTTACCACGATTATCTTGATGCCGCATTTTTCCTGCAAGCATATATGTGACTGTTTCGAAGCCACGATGTGGATGGTCGGGGAATCCACCGATATAGTCGTTAGGGTCGTCTGAGAGAAACTCATCGAAGAGTAAAAATGGATCTTGTTCCGCGATAAGGTTCCCGCCGATTAGTCGCTTGATCTTTACCCCGGCGCCATCGCTCGTCATCTGTCCACTGATAGTTTGCAGCGCTGTTCTAAGCTGTAGGCTTTTCAATGTAGAGTTCCCTTTTTAGATTCCATCTAGAATTTCTGCATAAATAATATGATTATGGCAAGATATTACGCTTGGTCCCCGAGCAAAGATAGGAAAAATACATGCGACTTACCGCGCCTAGAATTAAACCGAAAGAAAAAGAAAATTGGGATGAAGAAGACCACCGAATTATGAAGCCTTTTGTTGAGTCGAGGTCTGTTCACAATGTGTTTAAGACGTTGCTCCAACATCCAAGCATGATGAAGCGTTGGATGGTTTTTGCGAACCATATTTTATTTAAATCGACGCTTAGTTTTCGTGATCGAGAATTAGTCATTTTGAGAGTCGGCTATTTATGTGAAGCTGGATACGAATGGGCGCAGCATGAAGTGATTGGTCGTAAAGCTGGACTTAATGACGCTGGGATTAATAGCGCTATAGTCGGACCGACCAGTCCTGGTTTGTGTGAGCTCGATCGGCTTCTTTTGACGGCGACTGACGAGCTTATTGCTGATACTTTCATACAAAGTGAAACATGGGATTCTTTACTTGTTCATTTAAATGAACAGCAAGTGGTCGATCTCATTTTTACTGTAGGACAATACAACCTCGTTTCAATGGCACTAAATACTCTGGGTGTGCAGCTTGACGAAGGCTTATCTCGAGGGGCTTTCCGGAGACGGAGTACCCACTCATAGGCTAGGGAGAGTTTTTGTTCCGTTCATTTAAAGGTATTTGTAGAAGCTAGATCGCAGCATCATCTTAATGAACTGCGATCTAATTTCGCAATCACTTTAGCTAATGCGTTCTAAGATCATTACGGGGATTTCACGGTCGCCTGCATTCACTTTGTAGTCAGCATAAGGGGGATATAACTCCACTGCTTTTTCCCAGATTCCTGCTCTTTCTTCGCCTGCAGCGACTCTGACTTCCGCTTGGAATTCATCATCTATGACTTGAACAGTGACTTCATCCTGAGCGACCATGTTGTGGTACCACCCCGGATGCTTCGGGTCGCCACCTTTAGAGGCGATCACTACCTGACTGCCATCATGTTCTATGTAGATAAGAGGCATCACTGACTTGGTGCCAGATTTTCTTCCTGTTGTGGTCAATAGTAGTGTCGGAATAGGACCCTTCCCGCCAGCAGGTTTCGAATCCCACATGTGTCCAGCCTGAGGGTCAGATAGATACTGTTCACGGTGGGAGGCTATCCATCCGCTTTCACTTGCTTCCTTAATTGGATCACCCATGTCGTTGTAGCTCCTTTGGTTAATTTAAGTACTGAAATTAATTGATGTCCTGTATTATAGCGTCAGAATCAATTTTTTTAAACTACGCTACAAGCTAGCACAGGGGTTCCTCTAAACTATAGAGTTGAATACTAGGAATATGAATTGATTAATTATGATTTGCCATTACAGTCAGAATTTCAAGACTTTAAGCACTTAAATCAGAGTTTCTTGGTGGGTGCGATACTACTTTCTCGGCTCATAAATGAACGCACTGATACAGGTTGGATAATGGAAGAAATAACTCGCTTGTCTTTGAAAGTAGGGACAAGTGACGCTCCTCAGTTTGAGATTTTAAGAGCGCTTCGCTCAGAAGGGTTCTGTGGCGCGACCGACTATTACACCTATTCTAATAGTGCGATTGAAACCGTTTTGAGAACAAAAAAAGGCATACCGATTAGTCTTGCTGTGGTCGTGATGGCGATAGGAGACCAACTACAAATCGAATGTCACGGAATTAATTTCCCGGGGCACTTTCTTGTGAAAGTAAATGAACTTCTGATAGATCCATTTACGATGGAACCTCTTGATAGTGGTTTAATGCAAGACTGGTTACATCAGTCTGGCGTTCCAGAAAAAGATGCATTCAAGGTTGCGAAGCCAATTGATATACTTTTAAGAATGTTGAATAACTTACGAGCTCTGGCGGTCGCACAAGAGGATTTTAATAAGGCGCTCGATTTCTCAGCTTACCAGTTATTATTAGTAGATGAGCCTTTTGTGATTCACCTCGGAAGAATAGACCTTTGGGATAAGGCAGGCTTACCTTCAATGGCGAAGAAAGAAATCGAATTTGCTCTCGCTCTGGCACCGTCACAGGAATATAAGGCCATGCTAAACCAAAGGCTAGCTAGCCTAGATATTGGAAATGCAAAGCTCCATTAGTTAGTTAGCGTTTTTTTAGTCTCGTTGTCTACAACAATTTGAGTATCAAGGTATTCGACAAAGGGTCTCTTGCCCCAAGCTTTTGTCATAGAAGCAAACCATGCCTCGTTGTACCACGCCTCTGCAACAGCCCGAGACTCCCATAAGTAGATCCCACCAACTTTTGACTGTTCGTCGTTCCAAACATAATACTTGCGCGTCAATCCTTCTAACCCTTCGTATTTAACAGCAGAGGCAAGCATTTTCTTTTCCAGGGCAACGATATCTGCTCCCGCTTCAACATCAAATAAAACTCTTACTACAGTCATTTTTTCATCTTTGGGCTTTCGGAATTTTAATGTCATCCGATCGCTTTCACCAATAGAGGCATATTTTTCCTTATCGATGTCGCCTTTTTTGAAGTTCGGAGGTAGAGTCCAGACGCCATCGGAATAGTCTTTAGTGTCTTTAGGGTTGGCGTTTATCTCCGACTTCTCTACTAATTCTAAACCAGCATTTTTGGCAAGATTAATCGCTACGCTTTCTGCTAGATAGCCAGTATAGCCTTTGTCAAAGTTAAGCATTTCATCCGTTCCTCTGTGTGCCACAAGACCTAATGTCCCGCCTGGCTTAAGCGCTTTGAAGAAGATCTCGAACATTTCCTCCGCCATATCGCCGTTAACCCAGTTATGCAAGTTTCTAAAGGTGAGTATTAGATCAACGCTGTTTTCAGGTACTGGTGTCACATCATTGGGAGGCATTAAACCTACCGTTTTTACTTGGTCGTAGACTTCGGGAGAAGCACTAAGTTTCCTTTGGAATTTGGCAGCAGCATTTTCGAAATATTGTACTCCGGTACTCCCGTTAAAGTTTGCAGCGTAAAATATACCATTCTCACGCAAGTATGGAGCTAAAATTTCGCTGTACCATCCGCTGCTACCTGGCCAAACCTCCATGACGGTCATGGTGTCTTTCAGGCCAAAGAATTGTAGGGTTTCTATGCTATGTCTAGTTGCGTTCCTTGCGATATTTTCAGCTGAGCGATGGTTGCCCGTCGCTGCATTTACTAATTTTTCATCTGGAGCTTCACTACAGCCTGACATTAAGAAAGAAAGGCTAACAGCCATATAAAGTGCGATTTTTAACATCGTTATTCTCCAGTTGTTTTTTTTAGCTAGTCGTTATGGTGAAAGACATATCGTGCAGTCACCATTTAGTCAGATGTCACCCTCAGGTTAGCCAATACTGTTAAACAGTAAGCTCATGCATCATTTTTGTAAATAAGAAGACATTATGAGACAGTTTAATAAAAATTACTTAAAAAGGATATCCGGATGTTTCCCAAGATTCTGCCACACGAGTCTCTCCGGCACCCGGTTGCGGCTTCTAACTTAGTTGCCACATCTCAACCGCTTGCTGTTCAGGCTGGCCTTCAGGCATTAAGACTTGGTGGAAATGCTGTTGATGCGGCGTTGAGCGCCGCAATTACTCTTACTGTAGTGGAGCCGACCGGGAATGGGGTTGGATCGGATGCTTTCGCCTTAGTATGGGATGGCAGCAGGCTTCATGGCATCAATGGATCCGGCCGCTCGCCGAAGGCATGGACACCAAGTTATTTCTCTGATTACGACAGTATGCCTCAATTTGGTTGGGACTCTGTAACCGTGCCAGGTGCGGTGGACCTTTGGCGATGTCTATCGGCTCAATTTGGAAAACTAGAATTTGAACAGCTTTTCGAATCCGCTATACATTATGCCGAAAAAGGATTTGTAGTTGGCTTTCGAACTGCTTTTGACTGGAACAATGGTCCGGCCGAATGGTATCAAGATTTTCCAGAGTTTCGTAAAACTTTTTTGCCCGCACCTCAAGTAGGAGAGAGGTATTTTAGAGCGGATCTTGCAAAGACACTGCGGACTCTTTCACGAGACCCGAGATCGATGTACGAAGGTACAATTGGTGAAAAGATCATTCAGTCATCGAAGCTAGAGAAAAGCGCCTTCAATCACGAAGATTTAGCCAGTCATAAAACTGAATGGGTAGCTCCAATTAGCATGCCATATCGAGATGTTATTGTTCATGAGATACCTCCTAATGGTCAAGGATTGGCTGTTTTAGTTGCTCTAGGGATCCTGAACGAGCTTGAGGTCACGCCAGGTGATTCGCTAGAAAGTGTGCATACGCAGATAGAAGCTATGAAAATTGCTTTGCACACTGCGGCTCGGTGGATTTCAGATCCGTCTCATATGAAAATTACTATCGAAGCACTGTTAGATCCCGCTGGACTTCGAAATCTTGCAGGGAGCATTTGCACTACCTCGTCTTGTATTCCTCCACTGTCAATGCCCGCAGGACACGACACAGTTTATTTGTCCGCGGCGGATGATAATGGGATGATGGTTTCATTTATTCAATCTAATTATTTTGGGTTTGGATCAGGCATAGTGATACCTGACACAGGTATTACAATGCAGAATAGAGGGTGGGGGTTTACCTTAGAAGAAGGACATCCCAACGAAGTAGGACCTAAAAAAAAGCCATTTCATACAATTATTCCAGGCTTCATAACCCGCGATGGAAAGGCGTTGGCTAGTTTTGGAGTTATGGGCGGGCCCATGCAAGCTCAGGGACATGTTCAGATGGTTTCTCGGCTGATTGATTATAACCAGAATCCGCAAGCGGCAAGCGATGCTCCTCGATGGCAAGTTCTAGCAGATTACACTATTTCGCTAGAACCAGGATTCCCTGAAACAATCGCAAAGGGCTTGGTCGCAAAAGGACATGAGGTTGCATATGCTCCTGACAGCACTTCTTTTGGAGGGGCTCAGTTAATAGTTAGAACCGATCATGGATATGCAGGTGGATCGGATCATCGAAAAGAAGGTCAGGCGGCTGGATTTTAGTTTGCACTTGTCCCTAGACCAATGATCGGGTTATCGTCAACGTATGAAATTCGAAATCAATTAAAAGGAAGAAGATATGACTCAGCCTCTCTACACTATACGGCAGGTTGCATACGTGGTTCGCGATATGGATGCCGCGCTAAAATACTGGACTGAAACACTAAAGGTGGGGCCGTTTTTTTTAGCCGAACATTGCCCCTTAGAAAACCAAAAGTATAGAGGCGGAGAGTCTCATGCTGATGTTTCATTAGCACTTGGTAACTCTGGTGACGTACAGATTGAGCTTATTTACTGTGAAGATGATTCTCCATCGGTATACAAGGAATTTTTGGATGCGGGCCGAACTGGGGTCCATCACTTTGGAATGATGCCAGAAAATTTTGAGGAGACTTGTGCTCACTATAAAGCATTGGGCCACGAAGCGGCCTTCGAATGCACAGTGGCGGGATCTCCTTTAGTTTATTTTGATACAGTAGATACCATAGGTCATTTTATCGAACTCTGGGATAACTCTGACACCTACAAAGGACTTTTCCAAATGGTTGAAGATGCCGCGAAAGATTGGGACGGCTCTGACCCAGTGCGTATTTTAGATGTCTAAAGAGCTTCTTCTCCAGAGACATGGCGAGCATATCCTGATTCTCACTATGAATCGACCTGATCGGCATCATGCGCTAAATCATGAATTGGCAACTGTTCTAGTGGAAGCGCTTGATAATGCTGAGTCAGATCCTAGTGTGCGTGTCGTCATTTTGACAGGAAGTGGGACACGTGCTTTTTGCGCAGGGCAAGATATGCTGGAGCAGAGCGGGCTAGAGGGGGAGCGAGGTGTGCCTAAATCAATAGCAGCCTACTTGGCCATAGACCGTTTTGGGAGATCACCGTTACCAATTATTGCTGCGATAAATGGGTATTGTTATGGAGGTGGTGCCGCTTTGGCAATATCCTGTGATATAAGATATGCCTCAGACACTGCATCTTTTCGACTCCCCGGTGCTGAGTATGGATTAGTAGTAGGGGCGGCAACGCTCCCTAGACTGGTCGGCGCGGCGCGGGCTAAAGAACTCATTTTCTCAGCTAAGAAATTTGATGTTCTAGAAGCTGAGAGATGGGGTTTGGTAAATAAGGTTTGTGAAGACGATGACTTGCTATCAGAAGTCATCTTACTTGCAGAACAGATAGAAAAAAATTCAACGACAGCAGTCAAAGAGTCGAAGCGAGTTATTGATGCGGCGACAATTGATGCAAATGTTGGCAAGTTAGAAGATGACATTAATCGAGGGCTAAGAGGGTCGCCCGATCAGACAGAACGTTTTTTAACGGCGACTCGACGAGTAACAGGCAGATAACATGATTTCATGTGTGCCGCTGTGAGTTTGACTTGATTATAGATGTTGCTCCTATTACGCTGAGCACTGTTTCCTACCGTTTGGTGGAGTAGGATTGAGATAGCAATTAGAAAGGATAGAGATGACCCAATTAGTCAGAAGTGCAAAATTTGATATTGGCAGAGTTGTAAGGCACAGATTACACCCATTCAGAGGTGTTATTTACGATGTTGATCCAACCTTTAGCAATAGCGAAGAGTGGTGGTTGTCGATCCCTGAAGAGCTGCGTCCTGTAAAGGATCAGCCTTTTTATCATCTACTTGCGGAAAACGAAGAGCACAGCTATGTTGCTTATGTGTCTGAGCAAAATTTACTGGATGATACGAGCGGGATGCCTGTTAATCACCCCGAAATAGAAAACTACTTTTGTGATTTTCTCGGTGGGAACTACGCGTTGCGTGACAGTATCGGGCATTAGCTCGATTATAATTTAAGGTGGTGAAGAATGAATCCTGAAGAAGTAGTTGCCTCGTTTTGTGATGAGCTAAATAAAGGAGTCGTCGGCTCGCTCATATACCTCTCTGAAGACTGTATATATCAAAACATGCCTTTCCCCGCAGTTCGCGGCCCCGAAGAAGTTAAAAATGTTTTGGAAGGTTTTTTCGCAGTTGTGGGGCCTGTTCGTATTGAGACACTCAGAGTCGCTGCTACGGGTAACTTCGTAATGAATGAGCGTATCGATTATTTTTCCCCACCGAACGGAAAGCCTTTTGGGCTTCCCGTCTCAGGTGCTTTTGAAATAGAACATGGCAAAATTGTTGCCTGGCGAGATTACTTCTGCATGAAACAGTTCAGTGAAGGTACTGGTCTTGATTTTTAATGCCTCAAAACTATTTGGATTTAGGTAGCTTAGCTTCTTTAGGCTCGATTGGTCCTTCGCTTTTCACCCATGCGCCGTAACCCCCAGCCATATGGGCTACCGGAGCCAACCCCATGTTATGTACAGTTTGAGCTGCCAAGGCAGATCGCATTCCACCAGCGCAGTAAAAGATGAACTTTTTTCCGGATGCGAAGTCTTCTCTATGGTAGGGACTGTTCGGGTCGACCCAAAACTCTAACATCCCTCTTGGTGCATGAGTTGAGCCGGGGATTGCACCGTCCCGCCATAATTCTCTAATATCGCGAATATCAACGAGCTGTACGTTTTCATCGTTCATCACTTTCATGACTTGGTCTACGTCCATGGTTTCGATTTCACGCTCCGCTTGTTCGCAAAGCTCTTTAATTCCTTTAGTGATCATTTCTTACCCTTACTGTATGTAAGACAATATAATAGCCGCGCCTTTAGACAATTACTACGCGCTGTCACTGCGCCGGCGATAGTTCTTAACGTCTAAAGTTTAAAGCAGGTGTTAACACCGCCTTTAGTTAAATGCTTGCAGGTCACTAGGAGTGCCATTTTTGGATTTACAGGATAAAACAACTAATAACATGACTTCCTATCTCATGTTGACAGGCGTAATGATGCTTTGGTCGTTGGGAATTATTGTTGCCAAAGGAGTTTATGAGTCGGTCAACCCTATAGGGTTTTCTTTTTTACGCTGGGTTGTGGCAGCTTTTTTACTTACACCGGTTTTAATCCCTCAGCTGAGATCGCAGTGGCATTTTATGCAATCTCGCTTATGGCACTTGTTGCTTCTCGGTCTTTTTATGGCCGGAGGAAGCACAATGCTAATGTTTGCTGTACAGCATACCACTGCGACTAACGCAGCATTGTTTAGTGCCAGCCAACCGATAGTTACGGTATTTATGGCGTGGGTTTTTTTACGTGACAAACCTAGTCGAATACAAATTCTGGGCATGCTGGCAGCTCTTGGAGGAATTTTTGCTATGGCCACCCGTCTAGATCTAGAGGTTCTTCAGTCATTAACTTTTAACCCAGGTGACCTTTTGGTGTTACTTGCTGTTTTGTTTTATTCACTGTATACCATCAATCTACACCGTTGGTTGTCTGGAGTCAGGCCATTCCTGATGATGCTGGTGACAATTTATGCTGGGATTCTAATACTGTTCCCATTTTACGCATGGGAGTTGCTCGCGTTAGGGCAGTTCGAGATGACGCCAGAAGTGCTCTGGGCTATATTCTTTATGGCTGTTATCCCTACTATTGTGGCTACTACAATGTGGAATATAAGCGTTGGCCGAGTTGGAGCGAAGCAAGCTTCTATATTTCTAAATTTACTTCCACTTTTTGGCATTGGTTTGGCAGTGAGTTTTTTAGGAGAAACACTTCACAACTATCATTTAGTCGGAGTGCTGTTGATTTGCACCGGTATCACTGCTGTGGTTTGGCCAACTAGAGAGTAGGCCAATGGTTTGGCTTTTAGGTGCCTGGTCCACCACCATTTACATAGATGATTTGTCCTGTTACGAAGCTTGCAACATCAGAGGTTAGCATCGCCACCATATTAGCTATCTCATCGGTAGTGCCCATACGTTTCATTGGCATTGATTCTACAAAAGAGTTCGCTCGTTCTGCTCCCATCTCCTTTAAAAGTTTTTCTAACATATCTGTTTTTATGGGACCTGGTGCCACAGCATTTACCCGGATTCCATTGCCTGCTTCTTCTTTTGCAACAATCTGGGTCATGGTTTCAAGAGCGGCTTTAGATATTGCGTAAGGTCCAAAGGTTGGGGCCAGCCGTTTAGTGATATTTGAAGAAAGATTGACGATGTTCCCTTTTTTCTGCTGTCGCATGCGAGGGACTACAGCCTTCATCATTCTAAAGACACCATGCAAATTCACGTCAATGATTTCGTTCCATTCTAGGTCGGGGGTATCGGCTATTAGACTTTTGTTCGAAGAAACTCCAGCATTGTTTATCAGCACATCGATGCGGCCGAAACGCTCTATCGTTGTTCTCGTAATGTCATTAGCGCTATCAGCCAAGCTAAGATCTGCCCGAACCATTTCAGCCGCACCACCGCTTTTTTGTATGTCCGACACCACTTGGGCGGCTGCTTTTTCATCTTTCTTGAATGAAAGAACAATGTTGAAGCCTTGAGCAGAGAGATGCAGCGCGATGGCTTTCCCGATTCCTCTTGAGCCACCGGTTACAATAGCTGTTTGATGCTTTAATACCATTTAAGCAATCCTTTCCCAAAAATAGTCCATTTCAATTTAACCCTCTGGCCCGCCGCCGTTGACATAGATGATTTGACCCGTCACATAGCTTGAAAAATTTGAGGTCAGGACAGCAACCATGTCAGCAATTTCGCTTGGCATTCCTAGTCTTTTTAGTGGGATACTGTGTAACAGTGCCGCTGCTTTTTCGGCGCCTACTTCCTCAAAGGCCGTTTGAAGTAAGTCAGTGTCTATAAATCCTGGGGCGATAGCATTTACCCTGATCCCATTCCCAGCTTCCTCTTTAGCAAGGACTTGGGTTAGTGCTTCTAGCCCCGCCTTAGAAACAGCATAAGGACCAAAATTTGGTGCTAAGCGACGTGTGACATTTGAGCTGATATTTACTATGTTGCCTGTGTTTCGAGAGCGCATATGAGGGACAATAGCTTTTATAGTGCGAAAGATACCGTTTAGGTTAGTGTCTATAGTTCTATACCAATCGGTTTCTTTCGAGTCGACGATGAACCGCTTGGGAGAGCCTATTCCTGCATTGTTTACTAAGACATCTATTTTTCCAAATTCCTTTAGCGCATAGCTACATATTGTTGCTCCGGCGGTCGGATTTGACATTTCTATCTGTAAGGACAACGCCTCTTTTCCGAGACACTTGAGAGTATCAACCGTCGCGTCTGCCGACGCCTTGTCTTTTTGGTAGGTGATCAACACATCACAATTTTCTTTAGCAAGCTTAATCGCTATAGCTTTCCCTATTCCGCGAGAGCCGCCAGTGACTACAGCAACCCGATTTTCATCTTTCATCCTATACTCTCTATTTACTGTGTGAAGATAGTTTAAGTATTAACGCCCAGTTTGCGTTGATTTTTTAGGAGGAGCAAGCCAATTAGCATTGTTGCTGATCCGAGAGCGATATAGGCCGTCTCAAATGAATTAGTTAAATTGATAATCAAACCAAAGATAGGAGGCGCTACAACTACGCCAAAAAAAGTAACGAAAAGACCACCACCTGTTGCTCTGGAAACATCTTCAGTGGCGACATGACGTGTTATTTCTGCCAGATAAATACCATTCCAAGCTGCACCGGTCGCTCCGAAAACACCGCATAAGATAAAAATTGAGATAGATGACCATTCCGGCGTAATGAGTCCGGTCAAGAGAGTGACCGTTGCCATAGCAAATGCCAAGACCATTATAAGCAGTTGACTGCGCCCTGTTGCATCCGCGACAGCACCCCAGATGACACGACCTAACACTGCAGATGCACCAAGTATCGCTAGCGCAATGCCAGCTTTTTGATTATCCCAACCAATATTACTCTCTAAAAAAGTGACCAAGAAGTAGATGTAGCATTGCTGCGTTGCGGAAAAAAAGAAGGTAGCTACCGCTATTAGTTTTAATTGTGGATGAGACAGAACTAATCTTAATGAGCTGAAAAAATTACCACGGAAAAGGTTCGCCTTTGGTTCCAGCTGAATGTCGAATTGCTTTCGGCATAACTGCAGAATCAAGCTGGCCATAATGACGCTAGCAGCAATTACGAGCATAGAGTCTTGCCAGCTATTCCGTATAAGTAACCAAGGGACTATAAGACCCGCTAGTATTCCACCTAAAGGGACTCCTGTTTGCTTAATTGAGAACCCTAACGATAGATAACGAGTAGGAAGGTGCCTAGACAAGAGCTGACTGCTGGCAGGCGTTGCTGGTCCGTATCCGAGGCCGCATATAAAAGCGGAAATGAGAAACCAGATCCAATGGCCATTGATACATAGAAGCAACCCGAGGGAACAAGTTATCATTATGCCTTGGCTTATTCGTATGGCTCCATAGCGTAAGACAAATCCTCCCGAAAGAAGAGAGCCAATCATTGCTCCGATATAGCTCATGGATGCATAGAGACCTATGGTTCCCACGCTCACGTTTAATTCTCGCGCTAACGTCGGCGCCATTACAGAGACAGTAAGCGAAATCATTGTGACTAAGGCTTGTACGGAGGTGGTAGAACCGAGCACAACTATTAAGTTTCGGATGAGAGTTTTGTCCATTTTAAATTAGTCCGCACCCATATTATGACATTCTAAACTCGATGATTCGGGCGCAAACTGAAGCTGGAAAGTGGATTTTTGCAGGAAACCAGTTTTCAGCAAAGTAATCTACAGGTGTTGCAGATGGCATAAAGCGCGCGTGTCTTATACTGCTTGATTGGCCTAGGCATACGAAACTTAGCCAAGCGCGTATCATAACAAATATCCTAAATATTTTGTGTTTTGTTAGGGCCTACATAGAGGCGCCCAAAATATGATACACATATACTATATTTTTATAAATATATGTAATATATTAACCGTTAGGACTATTAGCAACAAATGGTGGATATAATGATCTTTACTGACGAACAGGGTCAATTTGATGCGATTATCGAGGCAGAAGAAAAGATCGAACCTCGGGATTGGATGCCGGAAAAATATAGGCTCAATCTGGTTCGGCAGATGTCCCAACACGCACACTCTGAAGTAGTAGGGCAGCTACCTGAAGGGAACTGGATTGGGCGCGCACCAACGTTACGCCGAAAGGCTATCCTGTTATCAAAAGTTCAAGATGAGGCGGGACACGGGCTTTATCTTTATAGCGCTGCGGAAACGCTGGGTGTCTCACGTGAAGAAATGATGAACGACCTTTTGATTGGGAAAGCAAAGTACGCTTCGATCTTTAATTACCCGACTTTGACCTGGGCTGATGTAGGGGCGATAGGTTGGTTGGTGGATGGTGCGGCCATTGTGAATCAAATCTCTCTTTGCCGGACTTCGTATGGACCTTATGCGCGCGCTATGGTGAAAATCTGTAAAGAAGAAAGTTTTCATATGAGGCAAGGATACGAAATCATGCAAGTGCTTGCCTGTGGCTCAGCCGCTCAAAAAGCTATGGCGCAGGATGCGCTCAATCGATGGTGGTGGCCAACATTGATGATGTTCGGGCCACATGACAGTGAGTCGGCCAATTCCCAACAATCTATGAAATGGAAAATCAAACGCCAGTCAAATGATGAGTTGAGACAAAAATTTGTAGATCAGACGGTGAAGCAAGCCGATCATCTTGGACTTGCCATTCCAGACCAAGATCTCAAATGGAATGAAGAGCGGGGACATTACGACTTTGGGCCTATCGATTGGGAAGAGTTTGCACGAGTGGTCAAGGGCGGAGGTTTATGTAACGACGCTCGTTTAGAGGCTCGAAGAACAGCAAATGATGAAGGACAGTGGGTGAAAGATGCACTCATGTCATACGCCGAAAAACACTCAAAATCTGATGTTGATCAGGTTGCGTGAAGGAGTATTCAATGTTGAAAGGTCATTTGCCTTTATGGGAAGTATTTGTTCGAGGGCGACGAGGTTTAGATCATAAGCATATAGGCAGTCTACATGCGTCAGATGCAGGACAGGCTATGAAGTCTGCCCGCGACACTTATACCCGGCGCCAAGAAGGCGTCAGTATTTGGGTTGTGAGAGCAGAAGATATTCATGCCAGTCAGTTTGAAAATGATGCTTCCTTTTTCGATCCAGCCGAGGATAAGGTTTACCGGCATCCGACATTTTATGAGGTGCCGGAAGAATTGAAATTATGAACAAAAATCACTATAGATATGTTTTGCGATTAGGTGATAACGCCTTAATTCTTGGACAAAGAATGACTGAATGGTGTGGTCACAGTCCTCTCCTCGAGGAAGATATCGCTATGGCGAACTGTGCTCTCGATCATGTTGGTCGGGCAAGATTATTGTTGAGCTATGCGGCTGAGTTAGAGGGAGAGGGTCGCTCGGAGGATGATTTGGCGTTCGTTCGGAGCGATCGTGAGTTTGAAAATTTTCTGCTTTGTGAATTGCCTATAGGAGACTATGCGTTCACGATGGCTCGTCAGTATCTTTTGGACACTTACCATTATCATTTATTCACGGAGTTGGTATCTTCTTCTGATGAAACACTTAGTGCTATTGCTCAAAAAGCGATAAAGGAGACAACGTACCACATGGATAGGAGCCGTGACTGGGTATTGCGTCTAGGTGACGGCAGCGAAGAGAGCCATGAGAGAATGCAAGTCGCGCTGGAAGGAATGTGGAATTATACGGAAGAGTTGTTTGAGAGAGATCCGGTCGATGTTCAAATGATAGCTGAAGCTATTGGTCCAGATCCAGAGTGGTTACATTCAAAGTGGCAAGCTGACATCAATGCCACAATAAAAAAGGCCACTCTTAGTGTGCCTGAGAAAAAATGGTCCTTGTCTGGTGGACGAAATGGACTACATACCGAGGCTATGGGGCATTTGCTTTCTGAGATGCAACATCTGCAAAGAACTTATCCAGGGTTGAGTTGGTAGTGAGTGATTCTTTTGTAAATGATTCCATTGAAGCGAGTGTAAGTAAGTCTCGAATTTTGGCAGTACTAGAAAAAGTTTGCGACCCTGAAATCCCGACATTGAGCATCTTGGATCTTGGGATCTTAAGAGATGTAATCTGTCATCCAAAACATTTGGAAGTGGTTATTACTCCAACTTACTGCGGTTGTCCTGCGATGAAAACCATAGAATTTGACGTCATAAGAGCCCTTGACGATGCAGGGTATAAGGAGGTGAAAGTAACAATGCAGTTAGCACCACCGTGGACGACAGATTGGATCTCCAAGCGCGGACGGGCGATGCTTTTAAAAGAAGGTATTGCACCGCCGGTGGAGAGTAAAGATAGTCTTGGTCAGGGTATTGAGTGCCCCAGATGCACGTCACATGATGTTTCTCTAATTAGTGTGTTTGGATCTACTGCCTGCAAATCCCTTTATCGTTGCGGTAGTTGTTTTGAGCCGTTTGATTATTTCAAATGTCACTAGGAGCTTTTAATAAACTGCCGGTTGTTGCTATGCATCGGGAGATTGAGGATGCGGTTACTATCGAGCTGCGAATACCAGACTCGCTTCGTGAGAAGTATCACTTTAAGCCTGGACAGTACCTGACTCTCAGGCGCGAGATAAAGGGTGAAGATGTCCGGCGATGCTATTCGATCTGCAGCACGGATAATGATGAATATATCTCTGTTGCGGTAAAAAAGTTAAAGGATGGGGTCTTTTCTTCTTGGGTCAATGAGGCATTAAAGATCGGAGATAGTATTGAGGTGAGTCCTCCTGCCGGGAAATTCATTTACGAGCAAGATAACAAAGATATGAAGAGATATCTTTGTGTGGCTGCGGGAAGCGGTATCACTCCTATTATGTCAATTATTAGATCTATTCTTGATGGAGAGCGACAGAGCACCGTTACCTTAGTCTATGGCAACCAACGGGTTTCAAGTATCCTGTTCAGAAATAAGTTGGAACAACTTAAGAATCAATATCTAGAACGGTTGCAGTTAGTCCATATATTAAGCCAAGAGTCTAGAGAAATCCCTCTGCTACATGGACGGATTACTTATGAAAAATTGAGTTCCATGACGCCTGCTCTTTTTGACATGGCCGCCATGGATGAAGTTTTTCTTTGCGGTCCAGAGACGATGACTAATCAATTGTTAGAAAATCTTGTGTCTGATGGTATTGCTAAAAAGAAAATTAAACTTGAATTATTCGTCTCGAGCTCACCCCGTCTAGAGAGTAAAGTCGATCGTGTTGGTTCTAATGTCTTGAGAGAAGAAAGTATTTCACGAGTAGCGGTCATTTTAGATGGGCGAAAAGTGAAGTTCGATATGAATAGAAACGGACGAAGCGTTCTTGATCAAGCTCTTCTAGAAGGCGTTGACCTTCCTTTTGCATGTAAAGGAGGGGTCTGTGGTACTTGTCGTGCCAAACTTGTCAAAGGCGAGGTGAGCATGGCAGCGCATCATGCGCTATTACCTGAAGAAATAGCCGAGGGTTATATTCTTTCTTGTCAGGCTCACCCAGTTTCTGAGAATGTGCAGATTGATTTTGATCGTGCGCTATAAAGCTGTGGATGAATAAACCGAGGCTGACTTCAGTAGAGTCCTTCCTAAGGACTCGAGTGTTGAGAGCAGGATCCCTTGCGATCACAGTGTTTGGCGACTGTATATCTCAACACGGTGGATCAGTCTGGATGGGCAGTTTGATTCAGGTGCTAGAGAAATTTGGATTAAATGCACGGCAAGTTAGGACGGCTGTTTCTCGATTAAGTCAAAATGATTGGTTGCAGTCAGAGCGAATAGGGCGACGAAGCTACTACAGACTAAGTGCAGCCGGAGAGCAAGACTACAATAAAGCCTCTCGTCAAATATATTCCTCTGGCGAACCATCATGGGACAAGTCATGGACAATTCTTATTTGTAAGAAAGAGGATTTCTTTGCGTATGAAGAGTTTGTGCGACAGCTCAAATGGCTTGGCTTTGGAGTGCTAGTAAATGGCGCATTTGCGCATCCAAGGACAGACACAGTAGCACTAAAAAATCTAATACAGGAATTTAAGGCAGCTAGATATGTGACGCATTGGCAGGCTAGTCTAAAAGATGATTTGATTCCTAAAAAATTAGTGAAGAGTGCGTGGGAATTAGATAAGGTGTCGATAGGCTATAACTCATTCATACAGGATTTCTCGAGTCTTTCTAACAGTCTTCCTAATCCTGGGGATCTCACGCCTGAAGATTCTTTTATTTTTCGGATTTTACTTATACACGAGTACCGACGGATTCTGCTTAAAGTCGCGGATTTGCCACACGAAATTCTCCCAAGAGCTTGGCCCGGACATCTTGCTATGACGATAACTGGGGAACTCTACAGGCAGTTAAGTGAAAACAGCCTCGAGTATATCCAAGAACAATTTGTGCATTATGAGGGAGGGTTTTCCGGACCCAGTGGAGGTTTTTTTCAGCGCTTTGGAGGACTGTGAGCTTATCAGTTAATTAATAATGACAAATTTTTAACTAGATTTATATCGGTATGCGTTTATGATTCAGGCAGTTCGAACTGTTTTGCTTGGTCGACAGTTCCATCACTTTTAATTAACCGAGTGCGATAGCTATTTTAGAGGAAATACTTATGAAATTTATTGTCACAACGATGTTTCTTATTGTGTCTTGGGCTGCCACCGCGACACCTGCTATGAATGTATACACGATTAACACTGCAGACCAGGTCGCTTACCACGATTGGATAAGAGATAGTGGACCTGTCGTCGGAAAATCGCTTGGAGCACATGTCGTCGGTGTGTGCACGCCTCATGTTGGTGCGGTAAAAGATAAAGATCTTTACGTTTATATGCTCACAGATACTTTGGCAACTGCATTGCATGGCCTACCGGGAAACGAGACGCTTAAGACAGAATTAGCAAAGTTAAAATCGGGTCGCGAGGTTAGAGCTAAGCAATTATTCAGTGTCGTGAAAGCGCAGTCGACTCTGGTATTAAAAGCTGGAGAAAAACACGCTATATGGAGTACGTTGGTAAGGACTAAAAACATGGAGGCATTTGCGACGGCTATTAGCGGCATGGAAAAGGCTTTTCATAAGAACGGTTTTGAGGATATCGGAATTAGTGTATTTCGTGGACATTCGGGTCGTATGACTGGAATGGGTAGGGTCTCGGTTGTTGCTCCCAATTCCAGAAGGCTTGGAGAGGCTTTTGATGCGCTTACAGAAGAAAGGTGGGCTAAAAGACCTTACCGATCGGTTAAGTCTAAGCGAAAGCTCATTCATTCGGTGGGCGGATCATGTGAGACGGTATACGTAAAGTAACGAGTTTTTATTGTTGAGTAAGCCCAGTTCAGTTCTTTTTGAGCTGGGTTATCCGTTTCTAAGTGCTCACTTGGTAAAGTTAAAGCCTCGATAACCGTCGTCTGCACAGCTTCTGAACGCTTCTAGGTATGCGGGCAATCCACCGGGGTACATCAACATTTCTTTTGGTTTCCCAGGCACGTTAGCGCCCATGTACCATGAGTCTGCCTTCGGGAAAAGTGTCCCTGCAGCGAGCTCTAATACCTGGTTACGCCAGCTTTCTTCCGCATCTTTATCTGCTTCAACGCGAGCATAGTCGTTTTCTCGAATATGGCAGAGCATTTCTATAATACATTCACCTTGGTACTCGGCACTTGATGGCCCATTACAGAAACCAGTCGGTGCCTGAGGACCATAGCTGATCAGAACGTTTGGAAAAGATGCTGTGGCTAGACCGAGGTGTGTTCTGACTCCCATGGTCCATTTTTCTTTTAGTGATACTCCATTTGTACCGGTCAGATTAATTGAGGTAAGCCCGCCAGTGACGGCATCAAATCCTGTTGCAAAAGCGATAATGTCGAAATCATAGGATGCTTCTTGCGTTTCGACTCCGGCTTCGGTTATTTTTTTCAGTGGCTCTTCTTTTAGTGAGACTAAAGTCGCGTTGTCGTGATTGAAAATATCAAAATACCATTGCTCTAGCGAAGGTCTCTTGACTCCATAAGGATGTGGCGGCTCAGTAGGAGCAAGTTTTTCTGCTAAAACCGGATCGGTGATACGTGCTCTGGTTTTTTTTAGCCAGAAATCATAAGCAGTCCTGTTGACAGTTTCATTAGAGAAAATGTCATGGTAGCTTCCCAGCCAAAAATTAAATCCACCAGCTTCCCATAATCTTTCGTATGTTTCTTCTCTTTCTTCATCGCTTACATCTAGACCAGAAACACCTATTAGATCCATATCGAAGCCCCCAAACGTTTCTCCTCTTTTCTTAAAGCGAGCAGGAAGTTCTTCCTTCATGGCGACATTATCGGCCTCGGAATACGTTGTTTGCCCCATAGGCAGATACAGATTCGGCGTGCGCTGGAAAACCGTCACGTGAGACGCTACCTTAGACGCTTCTTGAGCGACTTGAATTCCGCTCGCTCCGGTTCCGATTACGCCCACTTTTTTACCGGTAAAGTCGATTCCTTTTTGTGGCCAAGCTGCAGTGTGATGAAGTTCTCCTTTAAAGCTCTCTATCCCTTCTACGTCTGGCATTAAAGGTTTTGATGCAAAGCCTGTACATAGAACAACAAATTTCGACCGATAGACATGTCCCATGTCTGTTTGAAGCGACCATTCGTTTGAACTTTCATTGAATTCTGCACCAGTAACTCGAGTATTCAGATCGACATCTTTACTTAGATCAAGCTTTTCATCTACATAATCGAAATATCGCCTCATTTCTTCCCAACCGGGGAACCGCTCGCTCCAGCTCCAATTATTCCATAGCTCTTTTTTAGAGAATTGATAGATCTGACAATGGGTATCTACTCGCGCCCCCGGATAACAATTCCAATGCCAGATACCACCAATCCCGGCGCCG
>DGOV01000141.1 GCA_002390205.1 Proteobacteria bacterium UBA4457
TAAAATTCGTGATGTAATTGGAAAAGGTGGCGCGACGATCAGGCAAATCACTGAGGAGACTGGCGTCACTATAGACATAGATGATGACGGCACTGTGAAAATAGCTTCAGTAGATAACGCTGCGGGAGTGGCTGCAAGGTCTAGGGTAGAGTCTATTACCGCAGATGTTGAAGTCGGAACTGTTTATGAAGGGAAAGTAGCTAAGTTAATGGATTTTGGAGCTTTCGTGAACATCCTGCCGGGGAAAGATGGACTTGTGCACATTTCACAAATCTCTGAGGAACGGGTTGAGAATGTGAGCGATAAATTGAGTGAAGGTGATCTAGTTAAAGTCAAAGTTCTAGAAGTAGATAAGCAAGGCAGAATAAGGTTGAGTATGAAAGCCGTTGATGAATAGGCTTTAAATTTATTACCGCCTATAAAAGTTCGAACCTTATCAAAGATTAGCGCTAGTGCACACTATCCAGCGCTTTTCTGTAATTATTTCAGCTACATTTACATCATGTCTAGACGTTGGCACTGCACTCAGTATCTGGTGCTCATATGCTAGAGCTATTGTGTCTGCATATGGATTTTGTGTAAGCCAACGATCATAGTAACCTAGACCCTGGCCAAGGCGTGCACCCTCGATGGTGAAAGCAAGCCCAGGTGCAACAACCATGTCGATTTCGACCGCAACTTCTTCAAAGTTTTTAGGTTCACGTAGTCCATATCGACCTGTAATTAGGCCATCCCAAGTCATTAATCTAGCCGCAACCATCTCATTATCTCCAATTACTTTTGGAACATAGATCTTTATTTTGTCTTTCAGAAAATGCTTAATCAGCATATGAGTGTCTGCTTCGTTTTCGCGAGACACATAAATGAATAGGGAGTTAATATTTTTTTGTCTTAAAACCGAGTAGCAAGAGGTATAAATTTGCCTGTTTGCTTCAGCAAATCTTTCCGGTGTTATCTTCAAAGAAGCCCTTCGAACATACTCTCGGGCCTGTTGTTTTGTCGATATTTCTATATTTCTTGGCATTTCCCTTAGATAACCTCGATAAACCCTTTATTTTAAGTCGTCTACCTCTTAGAATGCGCGACCATAAGTGAAAGACTTTTGGTCATTTTTAGTAATTGAGCGCATGTTATAGTGCTCTTCGAAGGATATTTTTTATGGTGAAAATTAGATTATCTCGTGGCGGTTCCAATAAGCGTCCGTATTATCACATTATAGTCGCAGATCAACGAAATAAAAGAGATGGGCGACATTTGGAGCGGTTAGGATTTTTCAATCCTTTAGGGAAAGAAAGCGAAGAAAGCTTACGTGTAGACTCAGAACGATATGCTTACTGGCTTTCAGTAGGTGCACAGCCATCTGAACGTGTTGCAAAATTAATGAAAAAAGCAGCCATTCCAGAATGATAGCTTGAAAATTGAAGTTTTCTTTACATGACAACTAGTGTTGTCGTGTTGGGAGAAATCAGTGGCGTTTTTGGTGTGAAAGGCTGGCTTAAAATTCGGTCGTATACCCGTCCAGAGGATCAAATATTCGCTTATCGAGAGATACTTGTTGGAAATGAAAACGAGTGGTTATCTTTTAAGGTAAGTGAGGTTTCTGGCTCAAATAAAGCTCTCATACTATCGCTGGATAGTATTCTTTCTCGGGACGGTGCTGAGCAACTAGTTGGTAAAAAATTAGCTGTTGAAAGAAAATCTCTAAAAAACGTTCAGAAAGGCGAATACTACTGGTTAGATTTGATTGGACTAAAGGTGTTCAACTTAAATGGAGAAGATTTAGGGGTAATTAGCACTCTTCATGAAACTGGTGCAAATGATGTATTGGAAGTAAGAGGCGATAAAATCTCACTGATACCTTATGTCTCTGATGTCTACGTTAAGAGTGTCGACTTGACCAATCAAAAAATAATTGTTGATTGGGACAAGGAAGATAGCTAATTGAGTAAAAGATTTACCGTCCTCACGTTGTTTCCAGAATTGATTAATGCCTACCGTGATGTCGGCGTGATACGAAAAGCTTGTGAGTCTAACGTAATAGAAATTGACGCCATAAACCCAAGAGATTATGCCCAAAGCAGTAATGGCAGAGTAGATGACACGCCATATGGAGGCGGCCCAGGTATGGTGATGATGGCAGGGCCTGTGTATAGGGCCTTGGCGGGCTTAAAAACAGACAAAGCGCAGACACGCCATGTGATTTATCTTAGTCCGCAGGGGAAGACGTTCAATCATAACGCTATCAATAGCCTGAATCATTATGACCATTTGATATTCCTATGTGGACGATACGAGGGAGTTGATGAAAGAATTGTTTTGAATAGTGTCGATAGTGAATGGTCGATTGGAGACTATGTTGTTACTGGGGGAGAACTTCCTGCTTTAGTTATGATTGATGCTCTGGCACGTACCTTGCCAAATGTTTTGGGCAGTGATTTGTCTCCTATTGAAGATTCTTTTCATTCCGGATTACTAGATTACCCTCACTATACTCGGCCTGCTGAAATTGAAGGACACGCTGTTCCTGCAGTTCTGACGAGCGGAGATCATGGGAAAATTGCCTCATGGCGACGGAAACAAAGTTTGGGTCGAACCTATTTGAGGCGACCAGAATTGCTCGAAAAGATGTCCTTGAGTGACGAAGACATAATGCTGCTAGAAAGCTTTCTGGAGGACAATTGAAAAGTTATTAAATCTGTAATTCTATGATTGAAAATAATAGTAAAATTTATACGTCGTTTGGTGTAGAATTCTGAAATCAAATTTTAAGGCATGAGTGATGAGTGAGTTAATAGCGAAAATCGAAGCGGAGCAGCTTCAAAAGAATATACCTAGCTTTGGTCCCGGCGACACGGTTGTCGTGCAAGTAAAGGTCAAAGAAGGGACTAGAGAAAGACTGCAAGCATTCGAAGGTTTTGTTATCGCCATTAGGAGTCGTGGTTTAAACTCTTCTTTTACCGTTCGAAAAATTTCTCATGGAGAAGGAGTGGAGCGTGTCTTTCAGATGCACAGTCCTCTTATCGAAAGCATCGAGGTTAAACGTCGGGCTGATGTGAGACGTGCCAAGCTTTATCACATGCGTGATTTGAGAGGCAGAGCGGCGAGAATAAAAGAAAAAATATTAGTTAAGCGTACTACTTAAGTTCCTTAATCAAGTATTCCGAGATATCGCTAGACTCATAAAGCCATTTTTCTTCACCTGGTGCTTCTCCTGCTATTCTCAGGCAAGGAACAGTGGTCTTCCCGCCTAGAGTAGCTAAGGTCCTTAGATGAGCTCTATCTTTCATAATATCACGGAGTTCGATCGTAACATTTAACGCACGAATGGTTTTGCGAACTCGAGCGCAGAAAACACAACTTTCATAGTAATATAACGAAAATTTCGCGGCAGCTTTGTCAGCAGATTTTTGTTCAGTGTCCGTTCTAAGAATTTCTCCCAAACCCGTTTGTTTGTCGTTAAACCAATCGTCAAACATAACTCAGTACTTCCCTATAGATTTTTGTTGCTAATAACGTCTAGTATTCCATATTAACTTTTTTAAGTCAGTAGCGGTAAATTGAATTCAGACACGAATCATCTTGAACGATTCCTTGAGCATTTATGGAGTGAGTATGGCTTAAGTCCTCTGAGCGTGTCCGCCTATCAAAGTGATCTCAAAATACTAGGCATCTACCTTACTTCCCTTAATGCTACTCTTTTGAGCGCGAATTCAATCCAATTGATACAATTTATGGGGCAACCAAAGAAATTATCTTCAAAAACTTTATCTCGTCGACTGGCTAGCATAAAAAGATATTACCGCTATCTTTATAGAGAAGCCTTAATTTCCATTGACCCAAGCACCGAACTTGTGGCACCTCGCATAGGTAGGTCTTTACCAAAGTCTGTCAGTGAAGTGGATGTTGAAGCGCTCTTGCTCGCTCCTAATACAGAAGAACGACTGGGTCTGCGTGATAGAACGATGCTAGAAGTCCTTTATGCTAGCGGTTTAAGGGTTAGCGAGTTGGTGGGGCTGGAATCTGCTCAAGTTAATCTACGACAAGGGATCGTTCGGGTTGTGGGGAAAGGAAATAAGGAGCGACTGGTACCTTTAGGAGAGAATGCTATTTACTGGTTGACTAAATATTTGAACGAAGGTCGAATAGCTCTGGTGGGGGAACATATGACCAGAGCCTTGTTTCCAAGTAGTCATGGCCATCCAATGACTAGGCAAACATTCTGGCACAGAGTTAAAAAATATGCTGTGATGGCCCATATAGACGGACAAATTTCTCCGCACACATTGCGGCATGCATTTGCAACACATTTATTGAACCATGGTGCGGATTTAAGAGTAGTCCAAATGCTGTTGGGCCACAGTAATATTTCTACAACACAGATTTATACTCACGTTGCAGCGGAACGTTTGAAAAAGCTACATAGCTTGCACCATCCTCGAGGATAAAGTTGAGCCAATACTCTCTAACACAAGGATCATAAAGGAAAAAAAAGTGAGAATACAAGTGTGCTGTCTAGTCATAGCGATTGTCGCTGCCGGCCTCGTAAAAGCTGCAGATTCAAATCAGAATGTAAGAGAGGTGCTCGAAAAAATTTTTCCATCAGAGAGTGTAGAGTCAGTTAAGACAATGCCAATGGGTAATTTTTTTGAAGTTAAATTAAGTGGAGAGATTGTTTATGTAACTAAAGATGGGCGTTACTTGTTTCAGGGTGAATTACTTGATTTAGTCAAAAAAACCAATCTTACACAGACTGCCAGAGCTCAAACACGGAAGGAAGAGTTTCAGAAGTTAGATCAAAATTCACTTATCTCATTCGGACGAAAAAATATTAATGATACAGGTAATATCTATGTTTACACTGACATTGATTGTGGGTATTGTCGCAAGTTTCACCTAGAGGTGCCGGCGTTGAATGGCGCTGGGATAACCGTTCATTATCTAGCATATCCTCGAGCAGGGCTTAAGAGTGACTCTTATTATAAGGCAGTCAATGTTTGGTGTGCTGCAAATAAGGAAAAAGCCCTCAGTAAAGCGAAGGCAGGGGAGAAAATCGCCACACGTAAATGTGCTAGCCCAGTCGCAGATCACTTTGCTCTCGGGCAAAGTATGAAATTGGCCGGAACTCCGGCAGTATATTCATCGGATGGAACCTACCTAGGAGCTTATACTCCGGCTGAGCAACTGATAGCTACAATTTCTGGCTTAGAAAAAGAATAAGAGCCTATTCATGAAAGCTTACTCGAAGGAGTTGAATAGAGATTTCTTCACCATTTTTTCCAACGTTTAAAATTTTAACAGGGAGATAACTAAACTGCGAGGCAGCCCATATCTTAGTTTTTTTCCTATTGTCGTTGATTTGTCTTAACAGGATCTTAACATCCAAGTTACCTAGTCCCGTCGATAGCTCTCCCGTTGAAAGAGATCTGAAATCGAGCGCTTTGATTTTTTTCTTTTTTAATATTTTATAATTAAATGCATCTGCTGAAGAATTGTGCATATCTATACAGAGTTGCAGTTGGTAAGACAAAGAATCGTGTAAATCATCTAAGTGATCCGAGGAAATTCCATCTGGCTGTTTGTGCACGCTCTTCTGTCGGTCAATTTGGAAGTTTAAGCTATAGGACTCCGTCTTGCTTTTTTGTTTGTTCTCATATCGAAAAGGAATTACTCGAGCCCCATTGATTTTCCCAACACTGGATTCAACCTTTTGTTCTCGGGTGAAAAATTTTCCTATCCCATAAGGTTTAGTGATAGATGTGAAAGCGTAAGAACTGTCGGCTTTACGCAGGAAGACTTGCTCTATCGTTCCGACTCTAATCTCATGTTTTATGATTTGATAGGTCGCGTTGTATGAATTTATAAGCGCATAACTTGGTAAACTGGTAAGCAACGTGATTGCGGCTGTTAATCTGCATAAGTTCAGCATGTGTCTATGATAAGATTATAGGTGGTTTGATGATAGAGTTATTTCTAGGGTGGTTAATTGGTATATGGATATGATCTCCATGAGAGCGGTTGTTGAGAAAATCTGTAATGGGAGAATTCTTGTAATAGGAGACTTGCTCTTAGATCGTTATTTGTCCGGAACAACGTCGCGGATCTCTCCTGAGGCTCCTGTACCTATCGTTAGAGTTGACAGCACGATTGAACGGATTGGAGGAGCCGGAAACGTAGCCGCTAATGCAGCTACGTTGGGAGCTTCAGTAAGTCTGGTAGGACAAGTCGGCGACGACGCTGATGGGGCGCAAATAGAAAAAATTTCCCGCAGTCTGGGAATTGAGTGTGGGCTAGTTAAAAGCGCTACTTGTTCCACGATAGTTAAGACACGAGTAGTGAGTCAAGGTCAACAGATGCTGCGAATTGATTTCGAGCAATCGCCCGTCAGAGGTGAAGGTAACAAAGTTCATACTGAATTTGCTAGCCATTTGCAAAAATGCGATGTGGTGGTGATATCAGACTATGGAAAAGGGAGTGTTGGTGAAGTTGCAAAACTCATTAACCAGGCTAAAGCCTTAGGTCGATTCGTCATCGTCGATCCCAAAGGTGTAGAGTTTTCGAAATACCGAGGCGTAGATTTATTGACTCCAAACTTGAAAGAGTTCGAGGCTGTGGCTGGAGATTGTAGCTCTGATGAGGTACTTATAACCAAAGCTAGGAGTATGTTGAATGAATTAGCTATTGATGCGATTTTAGTTACGAAAGGACCTTTAGGCATGATCCTTGTTGAAGATAATAGCCATTTTACAATAGCGGCCGAAGCCAAAGAAGTATTCGATGTTACCGGTGCAGGAGACACTGTTTGCGGGGTGCTGGCTGCTTTTATAAGTGCAGGTTCAAATATTAGGAATGCTGTTGCCTACGCTAATAAGGCTGCTGGTATTGTTGTGGGTCGTTTTGGTGCAGCTACGTTAACATTAGAGGAAATCAGGAAATTTGATATCCCATCAGAAGCGAAAACCGGAATATTAGAGTTA
>DGOV01000126.1 GCA_002390205.1 Proteobacteria bacterium UBA4457
GGTGTTATTTCAACTGAACAAACATCAGTTAAAACAGAGAGCACAGAGGCGGTATAACTATGGATATTCAAGGATTTCACCATGTAGCTTATCGCTGTGCCAATGCGAAGCAGACGGTCGAATTTTACCAGCAGGTACTGGGAATGGACTTTCAATTAGCCATAGCCGAGGACAAAGTGCCATCCACCGGTGAACCTGATCCCTACATGCATATATTTATGGATGCGGGCAACGGTAATGTGCTCGCATTTTTTGAGTTGCCACAATCTCCTGACATGGGATCTGATATAAATACTCCTAAGTGGGTGCAGCACATAGCGTTTAAAGTACCTGATATGGAGACTCTATTAGCAACAAAAGAACATATTAAAAATTTAGGTATTGACGTTTTGGGTCCTATTGACCATACGATTTTCCAATCTATTTATTTCTTTGACCCTAATGGTCATCGTCTTGAGTTAGCAGCTGATACGGCTCAGCCGGGCATGTTGGAAGAATTACATCGAGTGGCCCCAGCAATGCTTGAAGAATGGGATAAAACTAAACGTGCTCCTCAGCATGCTGCTTGGTTGCATGATAAGACAAAATCGTTCAAGAAAGGGACAGTAGTATGAAACTTGCATCTATTAATCAGGGCCGAGACGGTCAGCTCATTGTTGTTGATAATCAAATGCAACGCTATGTGTCGGCAACTGAGATTGCTCCTACTCTGCAGGCAGCGCTTGATAACTGGGATAACTGTAAACAGCCGTTAGCTGCGCTATATCTGCAGCTAGAAAATGGCGAAATAGATAGCCAAGCTTTTAATTCAGAGATCTGCGCCTCACCATTGCCTCGCGCTTTCCAGTGGGCTGATGGTAGTGCCTATGTTAATCACGTAGAGCTAGTGCGCAAAGCGCGAAATGCAGAGATGCCCTCATCTTTTTGGACTGACCCGTTAATGTATCAAGGGGGGTCAGATAGTTTCTTAGGGCCACGGGAAGATATAGCTGTGGCCGATGAAGCCTGGGGTATTGATTTTGAAGCTGAGGTTGCTGTGATCGTGGATGATGTACCCATGGGAATCTCTTCGAGTGAGGCTGCTAAGTATATTCAGTTAGTGATGCTGGTTAATGATGTGTCATTACGCAATCTTATCCCTGGTGAATTAGCTAAGGGCTTTGGTTTTTTTCATGCTAAGCCTAGTAGTGCTTTCTCGCCAGTGGCGGTGACTCCTGATGTTTTAGGTAGTGCATGGGATGGCGCCAAACTACATCTACCTTTGCGAGCTATATTAAATGGAGATTTAGTCGGGGAACCCAATGCGGGGGTAGATATGACGTTTGATTTTGGACAGCTTATCGCCCACGCTGCTAAAACTCGCCCTCTTTGCGCAGGAACCATTGTTGGTTCTGGTACTGTATCCAATTTAGATCGCTCTAAGGGGTCCTGTTGTTTAGCAGAGGTTCGTATGCTGGAGACCATCGCTAATGGAAGTGCCACTACAGAATTTATGAGCTTTGGTGATCGAATACAAATTGATATGTTAGATGACAACGGGCAAAGTATCTTTGGTGAGATTGATCAAAAGGTAACAAAATATGTCGGCTAACACTGGCCTTGAACTCTATAGCTATTATCGTTCCTCGGCAGCGTATCGAGTTCGTATTGCCTTGGAATTGAAGGAGTTGAGTTGGAGGCAGATACCAGTTAATTTGCTCGAAGGGGGTCAGAAGCAGAAAACCTACTTGCAAGTTAATCCCCAAGGGTTAGTGCCTGCTTTAGTGACACCTGAGGGAACCATCACTCAGTCTTTAGCGATTATTGAATATCTTGAAGAGACCTACCCGCAATCGCCACTGCTTCCGGGCAGTGCTATTGATCGTGCTCAGGTGCGCTCTATGGCTTATCAGATCGCCATGGAGATTCACCCGCTGAATAATCCTAGAGTAACCCAGTTTTTAACTGCAAAAGTAGGTGCGTCTGAAGCTGAAAAAATGCACTGGTATCATCATTGGATCCAAGTGGGCTTTACTGCCCTGGAGCGCCGTTTGACCGTATTAGGTAGTAAAGGAAGCTTTTGTTTTGGCAATTCTGTCTCTCTGGCAGATCTGTGTTTAATTCCTCAGGTCTATAA
Source organism: Proteobacteria bacterium UBA4457 (assembly GCA_002390205.1). GTDB lineage: Bacteria > Pseudomonadota > Gammaproteobacteria > UBA4457. Next base: position 2,117 of record DGOV01000126.1, read on the forward strand.
CGCGCTGCGGTTTGACTGCCCATTGCAGGAATATCCTATTATTTGCGCAATATACGATCATTGCCACCAAATGTCCGCCTTTTCAGCAGCCAGCCCAGAAGCACAGTCTGATTATCCCGCTAAATAGATCAGCTTTTATCAACAATTTGGTCTAACTTAGCGGCACAGATAAAGTCGTTAGTCGATAGGCCTGAGATTTCATGAGTCGTGAATTTCACTGTGCAATAACCCCAACCAAAACCGATGTCTGGATGATGTCCCTGTCGATCTCCAACCCATGCAATTAGGTTCGCCATTTGCACGGCTCGTGCAAAGCCTTTAAATTTAAACTCTCGAGAAATTTCTTTACCATCAGATGACAATAGCCAGTCATTATGTAATTCATGCATTGTGGCTTTTGCCTCATCCAAGCTCAATGCTGGAATGCCTCCTTGGCAGGGTTCACAATTGCGGTCACTAAGGTCACAAACCTGATTATCAGTCATATTACTTATCCTATTTACGCGGTTAGTTTCGTTTCGTTCATTGGGTTAAAGGTTTTTTCAAATAACCCTAGAGATTGTGCCTTTTTTATATCGCTGTGCAAGTCTCTCTCTGCGACTTGGAGAAGATCGTCTATTTC
>DGOV01000017.1 GCA_002390205.1 Proteobacteria bacterium UBA4457
GGCTCAGATGTATTTGAGCTGTGCCCTTTTTTCAAATCATGGGAAAACTAATACACTACTGAATAGATAATCCCTACTTGGAATTTTGAGTTGAAGTAGGCAGTTTTATCTGAGTTAGGCAGTATTACCTGGCCCAAACGAATGGCCGCTTTCAGGCGGTAGGAGACGGTGGCCTATTCAAGCCGAGTGGGTCTGGCAGAGTTTTCGTTCCAGGCCGCACGTCTACCCTCGCCAGCTCAAGGGCCTTCCCCTTGTACGGTTTCCAGTGATTAATCGTTGTTTGAAGACTAAAGTGCAGTAGTAGTCGAACTTGTTATAGAGCGTTGGTGTTGGCTCGTTTTTTTAAGCCTTAGTGTGAGTTGTCGGTTTCTAACTACCCACCTAAGACCAACGGACTTCCCACGTTAAATCCATTTCCTAACGGGCACGAAACGACACGACACGACACAGTATTATTAGATGTAGATGGCGGGATGCTTACAGACCAAGATCAGGGGGTACGAACCAATGTAGGTGCCGATACCACCCAAGAGTAGAGTCAAATCAAGTCTCGCCCTTAACCGCCGGGCGATCGAGAACACCGCTAGCCGCATTTGTATTCTTCGCTGATTTAAGTGCGATTATATAGATAACCACTGGAAGCAATTTTTTCCAGCTAGGGCCAGTCGTCGCCCATACCAGCCAAGAGCCAGCGGCCAACCAACCTACGGGGCCAATGACAAATGCGATTGTGGAGGTCATGCCTGTATATACAGAGAAGGGCAGAGCTATTCCTACAGCATGAGTTACAAAGCCCAGCGCTGTAGTAGATGCGGCAAATAGCGAAAACCCCACACTGTTAGCAGCACCAATTGCAGCTAGGGTTCGCATCGGCCCCTTAAAACCATTGTCAGTAATATTCCCCTCTTCGATTACGACACCCATATCGACTTTCTCTTCAAAAAACTTCACACGGTCTTCTGGGGACATTTTCTTCAAAGCGTGAACGATGACTGCCTGAGTTATGTATGTCTCCAACGTTTCAACATCAACGTCTTTAGCATGTACATTTAGTTTTTTAGACAGCCCTTCAACAAGCTCATGGAATGTAGGAGGAGAAGGCGGTGCTTTATGATTATTTGATCGCTCCTTTCCTTGTATCGTTTCTCGTACAAAGGAGCTTAGTGCTCTGCCCGGCACCTTTACCACCTCCCTAGCCCTGGAGTGATATAGGCCACTGATTTCTTCAGCAAGCATTTTTGGTGACGAAGCGGCTGGTTTGGTAACCCCCAAAATGGCCGATAAATTGATCCTTTCCTCTTCGGTCCAGCCATCAAGAATCTCTCGAATACTCTCGCTCATTTCTTCTCCGTTCTCCCTAGTATCTTGTCGCCCCTAGATTGCAACTTGGCTTTGTTCCTTAGAAAGTCGAATCCATCGCCTGCGGGGGGGAGCTTTTTGTCGATTTGTTCTTTCTCATTTATCTCCGTCACACTACGCATTTTACTTGACTGAAGTATTAAATACGAAACATACATTGCTGTTGCGCCCACCATGAACGTCCACTTCATAATGTACGAGAGAACTAGGAAGGACGAGTCTTCGGCAAGTTCTACATAGTTTAGGTAGTCTGAATGAAACTTCGTAGTAAAGAACCAAGCCAGCAATAAGGCAGTCGTGCTTTTCCATCGAGGCTTTAACCACTTCAAGATAAACCAGGCAGAGACCACTTTGACAATCTGTTTCCACATGGCTAGGTAATACCTACGTAGATGAGCATCGCCATACCTATAGACTTCATAGCGCTAGCCGTTATCTTTTCTTGTTCTTCCTTTACTATAACCTCTAGCTCGTCTTCGTCTAGATCTGAAATTTTTCTACCCGATAGCGCGATACGGGCTTTCGCCTTTGTGATGGCACTTTCTCGAATCCGAAATTGGTACTTCTCTACTACGTTCTGTTTCCAGCTATATAAGCCCATGACAAGAATATTCCTATATCGATGATTGCACTAAACCATGATTTACAGCCCTGGTCTAGCGACAAACTAGGTGTAAACCTCCCAAGTAGAAATGTCCTGTTACTTGCTCAACTCCGGCCTTTAGCCTGCGGTATATAGGCATGGATTATCTCTCTATCGAGTGTTTTAAAAACGCATCCGAATTGGCCCCGTCTGCAACTTCAGTATTGAAACGAGTACACTATGAGTTATCGTTACCACGCCATCGATATCCTCTTCTAAACTTATAGCAGACACAAAAAACCCCGGTCATGGGGAGTGATCCGGGGTCTGCTTTGGGGAGAAGCATTTGCTGTACCTAGAGTTAGTCACCGGCCGATGGGAAAAGTTCCTAAATCTCCTAGATCTCAACTGATTTTTAGTAACCACCCAACTTTGTCATTTACATCCACATCTCAACATACGGATTACTATTTCCCTGCAACTTCTTCGCATCGAGATAACGCATCTTTTCTTCGTCAGTCGGCGGATCGCGGAAATTCCACTCCATAATAAGTTGATACATTCCATGGTCAGGCAACTGATACCTCCAGATCATGTACATTAAAGAGCGAGCTATCTCCCCTTTCACCGAATCCCTTGGCTCAACTACAGCATCTGCGCCAGAGGTTCTTTCAAAGTCACATAGAGGGGCTTCATCTGTAAAACGAGGGTCATTACCTGGAATCACGGCAAAGGGCTTATTGCTCCTAGAGCTGTTGTAACGCCCTTCAGCTGGCCATAGGTTGTGAAGATCAGAGCTGGCTGCTCTGTAGGCATCTAAAGGGCAACTATCACGATTCCGGCAACCATTAGCATCAGCTATCCAACCAGCAGGATAAACGTGCTCTACGGTGATTCTATGGCCCTGAGAGAACTTTCTTCCACAGTACAACCCTTGATAGGGTTTGTTATAGAGCTGAGGCCAAAACACATTATCTCGTACACTCTCATAAGCCGAATCATCTGCTAATAGCAGAGATGGAAAAACTAGAACAATGAGGGCTAGATACCTAGAAATCACTACCAATTTCTCCTTGCTAACAATCGAGTTAGAGAATTAGGCTCAGATGTATTTGAGCTGGGCACTTTTTTCAAATCATAGTAAAACTCATGCCCACTATAGGAGCAAACCCTACTTGGGATTATGAGTTGAAGTAGGCAGTTTTATTGATTTGGGGGACGTAGATTCCGTCGAAGGTGTCAAATCGTGTGTCTGCTGGGGTGACGGTGACGACTTTGGTTCCAAAGGCAGTTTGAACTGCTTCCCCGATTCCAGAAAGAGCGTCAGGCAGGGTATTCTGTTCATAAGTATTCTCCCAGTCGGCATTCCTATGAATGAGCGTAATTAGTAGCTTTATCTTCTTGGCTCTATACCCTAGTCAATATTTTCGCTCTATCAGAAGAAACAGACCTACACACCAATCTCAGACACTAGTAAAAATACAATCTTCTCACAGGCACAACATGTTCGGAATGGGGTATATGAAGAATCATTACTCACCTCTAAAGATTGAGAAAACCTTTTTGC
>DGOV01000055.1 GCA_002390205.1 Proteobacteria bacterium UBA4457
TCCTGACAAGATCTCCTGACAAGAGCTCTTATCAATAGTTTCTAACAAGAGGTTTGAACGAGAAGTTCTATCAATAGTTTGTAATAAATTAGTAAATATACCCGCCTTAGTGCCCGCCAAAAAACTAATTCTATCGTGCGGTTTGCTCCTTTCAGAGTGAGATGAACAATCACAACCGCTTGCTGTGACGCCACGTTCCTGCCGTTACAGTTGCCTTCCCAAGATGTATAAAAATTCCTAGGTATTCTGGCTATTCAACGCCGTGGGCATTGCGCGCCGGAGAGTGAAGCTAGCCGTCACCCATAGCCACTTTTTGTTTGTGTCATCGAAACTGGTAAGAATGTCTGACCGAAAATCAGCGAGCTTCGAAATAGAGGTATATACCTCTAAAATTTTCTAGTAGTTTTCCCTATTACTGAACAACAAGAAGGAAACTCCTTATGACTGATTATCTCAGCGGCAATTTACAAGCTTACAGTCCGGGTACTGCTCTTTATGACAGATCCTTGACGGTTTACGGAATAAAAATCGTCGCAGGCGCAGAAGTAAGTGGTAATAAGGCTGTGCCCGACGACTGGGTCTATAAGACGGCAAGAGTGGTACAGCTACTTCTCGACCCTGCTGGGGAGGGCATAAACAGCAGCGCGCAAGAGAACGCCATCAAGATATTGAAGGGCGAAAGCGGCACCTTCCACGCTGGCCTGCCTACTGTTCAAAGAACGCTTTACGGCAGCTCAGACAGCTACGATCTTAGCCCATTGCAAAAGCCAGAGGCATGGCCAGGCTTGGATGAGCACAACGATCGCCATGTGTCGAACGATATGGTTTGGTATCGCAATGTAAGCTCTCCCAATCCTCCCGAGGGTAAGAACGATATTGGCGAGATTTTGGAGCACGTGTTGCACACGATTCAGGTGCTCGGGATTCGGGGCGCGATTGATGGATCTTTAGAAGCGCTAAATGGGGGAAATCAATCTAGCGAAATTTATAAGGCAATGAATGAGGCAGTTGAAAATGGCATCTACGGGTTAGAGGGATATGGTGGAAGCTTAGATCGAGACCTAGAGTTTACGTCGAAAGTTATAACCAAGGAGTACATGTACCTGCTCACCTTTGCTATGTGGGAATACAATGAATTCTGGGATGACGGAACACTTTCGCCTGAGTGGTCAGACGACGCGCTGACTCCTGAATCAGTGCTAGCTACGAACCCGTTGGGGCATGCGTTATTCACAAAATATATCGCACCCATAGTTTCAAAGCCCGAAAAAGCGATTTTGCTGGATATATTCCAAGATAATGACCAGGGCGCCCACGGTTACGTCGCGGATACACTAGAGAAGAACACGATTTCTATTGTTGTGGATGAGGGAGTTGTTTCTGATTCTGCCATTACCGTTTCTGACCTAGTTGAGGAAAGAATTATCAACGGAGATAAGGTAATCAGCCATACAATTGAGTACGGGGGCCAGGATTACAAATATGATGATGTAAAAGACTTAGTGATGATTTTTCTAAGGAACGATGACTTCACGCCTGTTTTCCAGAATGAAATTGCAGAGAGCTTTCCTGACTATAGTGAAGTCACTTATTCAGAGGTTATCTCTCTGGTCGGATTAGGCGGAGTTAGTGATACCATATTGCAGGTAGCCTCCACCGACGGTTATTTTGTAGTCTGACTAGCCGGCTTTTCTAGTAATCATGCTAGAAGTGTTCCACTTCTCTTGCCCTAAGGAAGACGAGAGAGCTTGTCGTGATTTGTATTGAAAATTTTAGGTGAAACCTTATGATTTTTCGCAGAAACAGAAAGATGAATGCTGTCATAGTCTTTGGCTGCTGGGTATTAACCCTTTTCGCAACGGCTGGAATTAATGCAAAGCAGGCTGATTCAGACCACTTCACCATCGAAAGCAAGAATCTCAATGCCTTCGCTATAAACGTGTTTGGGCAAGGGTTTTACGATGTGAGTTTTTCACTTACAGGCGAATCTAATTTTCGATTGACAGCGGCCGAACTAAGTACCTCTACTATTTCTGTTGGAAACACGTTCGATTCTCAGACGGGATTATTAACTCTTCCCCGTGTGAATATTAAGTCGGGTGGTTCCGTGGTGACTAACTACTATGTTGAGCTCGAGCTCGAGGATCCAGAGAATTTAGTTTTTGGAATAGTCCAGCTCGTTGAGGCTGAGGCACCACCTGGCGTCAGTCGAAAACAGGTGTGCACTGGTGACGGGTGTTTCGAACTTTTTACCAAGTTAGACGGATTAAACGACGGTAGCATCCGTGACGACGGATCCGCGAGCATCAGAGTTATATCGTGGGATCCTGAGGAAGTAGCTAAAATTGTCACTCCTAACGTCGAATTAGCCTCATCAGAGATTCAAAAAGCGGGCCATAACGCTGCGTTGAGTACTGTCGTTGTTTACGGTGATTGGTGTATGGATCAATCGAATGCCAGCCAGAATAGTGAGCCCATATTTCACCTAACAATGCCAGAGTCTGGATTTTTTGTAAGCGATTCACTCGTACTTACGTCGCTAAATGCACTTCGGGATATGGAATATCATGCTGAGGCAGGAACTTTTGATGTTAACGGCGGCATTAGCGTCCCACCAGAATTTTGGGGTCTGAATGCGTGTGCGAAATTTGGTGAACAGATTTTCGGGGGGGGTGGTCAGAACCCTTTAGAGAGCGGGGCTGGCCCGGTAGTGCAACTCTTCGATGGCCGCTGGGCTCTTGGTGAAGTAGTGTGGCGTGATGAAGCGAGTGGTCTAGGGGCTATTCGTCTTGTTTCTGTGACAAGCAATCGTAAGCAAGCTTTTAGTTCATGGACGCCCTGGAAAGCGGGCTTGAGTAATCAACATTGGCTCTCTTTGGAGCCGACGAGTTTTTCGAATTTAGGACAAACGGCAACCGTACACAGTCCCGAGTTAGCAAGGCACGAGGGTGGATGGTTTGTGTCACTGGGCAATGCGTCTAACTGTGAGATTAACGAGGCCAGTTCTCGTCTCTATTTAAACCACTATAGCGATATTGGCAGTAATGGTGGCCCTATCGTGAATGAGGCAGGTTCTGTTGTCTCAATAGTCGAGTCGCGAACAAATGACCGCAATGGAGTATTTTGTGCAGCGAATAAAACAAGCACCACGAAGAATTCACTTGGCCCCCTCTCGCGGTACTATGCAGATAGCTCTGAGGTAACCGTGGGAATCCCGATTACATCGGCGATTATCGATGCACTAAGAGAAATCGAACCCGCGCTTCCAGAAAATCCATCAATGCCCAGCGTGGCACCTATTCAAAGACCTGCCGTGGCTCTTGGGGCCATCCAAAGGTTTGAGATACGTATCCCGAGCGACAAATTTACTGTGTCGGGTTTTCCTGTCGATA
>DGOV01000118.1 GCA_002390205.1 Proteobacteria bacterium UBA4457
ACTCGATGCAAATATCGGTGGAATTACTCCGGCCATATTTAACTTCAAAGGCAGACTGCTGGATTGCCCGCCATAGACCTGACCACCTCTTTGTTGCTTAGCATAATTCACTGTAATCTTCCGCTGCGCTCTCTCCACGTATACGACAAACGCTGTCACTCCTACAGCAAGAGCGAACAGCATTAAAACTAACAATATAGAAAGTTCGCCGGTCCTAGCAAGCTCCAAGGTTCCCGCGACTGCAGCTGGTAGGCCTGCGACGATTCCAGCAAAAATAATCATAGATATTCCGTTTCCAATACCTCTTTCAGTAACCTGCTCACCCAACCACATCAGGAATAGTGTGCCACTCACTAATGTAGAGACGCACGCTACCTTGAAATACACACCGGGGTTAATCACTAATTGAAGCCCTGCGGCAGTCTGTTGCTCCAACATGACGGCCACGCCTATAGACTGAAAAAGGCATAGGACTACCGTAAAATATCGAGTTAGTTGGTTAATTTTTCTTCTACCTGATTCGCCTTCTTTCTTAAGTTGCTCTAGCTTAGGATGCACGACAGTTAGTAACTGCATAATAATTGAGGCGGAGATGTAAGGCATAATACCTAAAGCAACTACCGAGAATCTTTCTAGCGCTCCACCAGAAAACATATTGAACATATCCAATATCGATCCACGCTGTTGTTCGAATAGTGCGTTCAGAGCCACCGGATTAATACCTGGAACTGGAATATGCGTGCATATTCGGAAAACTAGAAGGGCACCCAGAAGGAAAAATATTCGCTGCCTAAGCTCGGTCATTTTGGTCAGACTTGGAAGTCCGGCGGGTGCTTGATTTTTGCGTCCTATAGCCACGTTAGTCAGCCACTTGCCCACCGGCTGCTTCGATCTGAATGCGAGCGCCTTTAGTTACAAACAGCCCTTGTAGTTTTACAGCTCGGCTAATTTCACCAGAAGCAATAATTTTCACCTTCTTAGTGTCATGCTTTACTAATCCTGCTTGCCGTAAAACTAAAATATCGATAGTCTCTGCGTCTAGTGACTCAAGCTCGTGCAATCTTATTTCATCACCAAATCTTGCAGTTCTCGACCTAAAGCCAAATTTAGGTAAACGTCGCTGCAACGGCATCTGCCCACCCTCGAAACCAACCTTATGGTAGCCACCTGATCGCGACTTTTGGCCTTTGTGTCCTCGACCAGCGGTTTTACCAGACCCTGAACCGGACCCTCTACCCACTCTTTTAGCTGATTTATTAGACCCTGCCGCCGGACTTAGTGTATTTAATTCCATGATCTAGACCTCTTGAATCTTCAGCATATAATCAATCTTATTGACCATGCCTCTATTTTCATCTGTATTAACGACCTCGATAGTCTGCCACATCTTCCGTAATCCAAGACCACGGGCACACGCCTTATGGCTCTTCAAGCGGCCGTTTAAACTCTTACATAAGGTGATTCTTAATTTTTCAATAGCCACATTCATTAACCTCGAATTTCTTCTACCGTCTTGCCTCGTTTCTCAGCCATTCTATTAGGGGAAGACATAGACATAAGGCCGTTAATAGTAGCTCGCACGACATTCGCCGGATTGGTAGTCCCTATACATTTTGCAAGCACGTTACTAACTCCGAGCACATCAAAAACAGCTCTCATAGCTCCACCGGCAATAATTCCAGTCCCCTCTGAGGCAGGTTGCATATAGACCTTGGCAGCTCCGTGAGTTCCAACTATCGCATACTGCAAAGTTGTCCCGTTAATATCGATTGGCTGCATATTCTTTCTAGCACTTTCCATTGCCTTTTGAATTGCAATTGGAACCTCGCGTGCCTTACCTCGTCCATAGCCAACTCGCCCCGCACCGTCACCGACAACTGTCAGGGCAGTAAAACTGAAGATACGGCCTCCCTTAACTACTTTCGAAACGCGGTCAACATTAATTAGTTTTTCAAGATAGCCGTCGTTATTATCAGACGGGCCTTTTTTAAAATTCATTTTCTTTGGCTACTCCTAGAATTTCAGTCCATACTCGCGGGCAGCATCAGCAAGTGCTTTAACGCGCCCGTGATATTTAAATCCAGAGCGGTCGAAAGCCACCTTGCTTATGCCGGCAGCTACCGCTCGCTCTGCTACTATTTTACCTATCTGCGCAGCGGCCTCAATATTTCCGGTCGAGGAGATATCCTCATTAATACTTTTTTCCAAAGTCGAGGCGCTCGCTAACACCGAAGCGCCATCTGAAGAAATTATCTGCGCGTACATATGCCTTGGTGTCCTGTTCACACATAACCTGACTGCACGTTGCTGGCGAATAATAGCCCGAGTTTTGGTCGCCCTGCGTTGGCGTGTAGTTGTCTTAACCATCTCTGTCCCTATGCCTTTTTAGCTTCTTTTCTGATTATATGTTCATCAAAATAACGAACACCTTTACCTTTATAAGGTTCTGGTTTCCGATATGCTCTTATGTTCGCCGCAACTTGACCGACCTTTTGCTTATCAATGCCTTTCACCACTATCTCTGTCTGGCTAGGCGTATCCACTTGCACTTCTTTAGGAATCTCGTAAACAACAGGATGAGAAAACCCTAATGATAGATTTAATTTTTGACCCTGCGCCTGCGCACGATAGCCAACCCCGACAATAGATAGCTTCTTTTCAAATCCTACCGAGACACCTATAACCATATTTTGCAATATAGCCCGAGTGGTTCCAGAAAGAGCATTCGCCTCCTGACTCTCGTCTCCAGCGACTACTCGCAGGACAGTGTTTTCTTGGTTTGCGCTGACTAGGGCGTGCATATTGTGCTCCAACTCGCCTTTCGGTCCAGAAATTCGCACCTGAGCACCTTCAATTTTGACGCTAACTGTATCAGGCAACTCAATAGCCATTTTTCCAATTCGTGACATTCTACTTACGCCTCAATAAACCGAACAGATAATTTCGCCACCGATCCCCTGGGAACGGGCTTCACGATCACTCATTAGCCCTTTCGAAGTAGATACAATAGCGACGCCCAAACCAGCTACCACGGCAGGAATCTCGTCTTTACGACGATATACGCGTAATCCTGGCCTGCTAACCCTTTTCAGGTTTTCTATCACAGGCTTACCATCGAAATACTTAAGTTCAATAGTTAGCTTGCTGTCCGCTGCTTCACCATCGACTGTGTAATTGACGATATAACCTTCGTCTTTCAAAATTTTAGCTATGCTGGTCTTTTTTGTGGAAGCAGGCATAGCCACGCTCACTTTAAGCCGTGCATGTGCGTTTCTGATTCTTGTCAGCATATCGCTTATAGGGTCTTGCATACTCATATATCAAACAGCCTTTTACCAACTTGCCTTTACTAAACCAGGGACATGTCCCTCCATTGCCACTCTTCTTAACTCATTTCGAGATAACCCAAACTTTCTGTAGAAACCATGAGGCCTACCAGTTGAGGCGCACCTGTTTCTCCCTCTAACTGGACTAGAGTCCCTCGGAAGCTTTTGAAACTTCAATCGCGCTAACTCACGCTCTTCATAAGACGCCGTCTCATCCGCCATCATTTTCTTCAAACTTGCTCTCTTGTCGGCATATTGCGCAACCATCCGAGATCTTTTCAACTCTCGATTAACCATAGATTTCTTTGCCATTAGTTACTGACTCCTAAAAGGGAAGCGAAACGCTTCTAGTAGTGCACGTCCCGCATCATCGGTTTTAGCTGAGGTGGTAATACAAATATCCATTCCTCGAAGAGTATCAATTTTGTCGTAATCTATTTCAGGGAAAATGATTTGCTCTTTTATACCTAAACTATAATTTCCTCTTCCATCGAAAGACCGAGAACTAAGACCTCGAAAATCTCTAATTCTAGGAATAGCAATATTAATTAGGCGATCCAAGAATTCGTACATCTTTTTTCGCCTCAGGGTAACTTTAACGCCAATTGGCATATCATCCCTGATTTTAAAACCTGCGATTGACTTGCGAGACAGGGTAATGATAGGTTTCTGACCCGCAATTAATGTCATATCTTTGACAGCGTGATCTATAACCTTCTTATCCGCCACTGCTTCTCCGACACCCATATTAAGAGTTATTTTTTCAACCCTAGGGAGTTCCATAGCACTCTTCAAGCCTAGCTGTTCAGCTAGTTTTTCAACGATAACATTCTCGTACTCAACTTGCAGTCGAGCATAATCTACACTTTTTTTGTTAGGCATCTACGACCTCTCCATTAGACTTAAAGTATCGAACCTTACGTCCGTCCTCTAAAAACCGAAATCCCACTCGATCGCCTTTGCCGCTGGCAGGGTTATAAACCGCGATATTAGATATCTCTAACGATGCCTCTTGCTCCAAAATGCCACCAGGTTTATTTGCTTGGGGGTTAGGTTTGGTATGTTTTTTTACCATATTTATCCCCTGAACGATCGCTCGCCCATTAGGTAAGATCTTAAGTACAGAACCTCGCTTACCGCGATCCTTCCCACATAAGATATACACTTCATCACCTTTTTTTATTTTATTCATTTTTACCTATAACTCCTAGAGCACTTCAGGCGCGAGAGAAACTATCCGCATAAACTTATCACCGCGTAATTCACGGGTCACTGGACCAAAAATACGGGTCCCAATAGGCGCCAGCTGCTTATCAAGCAAGACAGCAGCATTGCCATCAAATCGGATCAAGGAACCATCAGAACGCCTGACACCCTTGCGAGTACGCACAACCACGGCGTCATACACTTCCCCTTTCCTGACTTTTCCTCTAGGGATAGCTTCTTTCACAGTTACCTTGATGACATCACCAATGCCGGCATATCTCCGATGAGAACCACCCAACACTTTGATACACATTAATCTGCGTGCCCCGCTATTATCAGCAACATCCAACATCGTCTGCATCTGGATCATATATAACTCCGAGAAATTGTTATTATCGCACCCACTAAACTAATGTCGCTTTTTTAATCACTTTCTGTAATCGCCAGCTTTTATTCTTTGAAAGTGGACGACATTCCTCAATGGCGACTGTATCGCCATCACCGCACTCATTCATTTCGTCATGGGCAAGAATTTTTGAAGATTTTCGTATGTATTTCCCATAAAGAGCGTGCTTGACTTGTCGTTCCACTTCGACTGCTATAGTTTTTTCCATTGCGTTACTCACAACTTTTCCTGTCAGAGTCCGTGCTGTGCTTACTGCCTCGTTCATCCCGATTCACCTACCAAACGTTGAGTCATAATTGTTTTTACGCGCGCTATATCTTTTCTAGCTTCTCGTATATCACTAGATCGCGCTTCTTGACCGAAACCACCTTGCATACGCAAGCTAAACTGCTTTTTACGCAACTCAATTAGTAGTTCCGTCAACTCTTCTGTGTTTTTTTCTCTAATATCAGCTACTTTCATCACATAGCGGTCCTTACTGCAAATGTAGTCCTAACCGGCAATTTGGCACTGGCAAGCCTCATTGCCTCTCTCGCCAACTCTTCATCAACACCTGCCATTTCATACAAAATGGTCCCTGGCTTTACTTGAGCTACCCAATACTCGACAGGCCCTTTACCTTTGCCTTGTCTAACTTCTAGGGGCTTTTTCGTGATAGGCTTGTCCGGAAATATTCTGATCCAGACTGTGGCATCACGTTTAACGAAGCGATTTATCGCTCGTCTTGCTGCTTCTATTTGACGAGCAGTCACACGCCCAGCTGTAGTAGCCTTAAGTGCAAAGTCTCCAAAACTCACCTTACTTCCACGGTGAGCAAGACCTCTATTACGGCCTTTCATCTGCTTTTTGAATTTCGTATTTTTCGGTTGAAGCATAATTAAATTCCTAGGTCTACTTCACAGCACTGACTGCGTTATCAGCAGTCGGCTCGATCGCGTCTGGTGTTGGGGCTGATTTAACAACCTCACCTTTAAAAATCCATACCTTAACACCTATCACACCATAGGTAGTATTCGCTCTAGCAATGCCATAATCAATATCGGCCCTCAAAGTGTGAAGAGGCACGCGTCCTTCTCTATACCACTCTGATCTAGCTATCTCGGCTCCGTTCAATCGGCCAGCCACAAAGATTTTAATACCCTCTGCACCCAGTCGCATTGTGTTTGAAACAGCTCGTTTCATAGCCCGTCTAAACATGATTCTGCGTTCCAATTGCTGCGCTACTGACTCGGCTACTAGAAGAGCATCAAGCTCAGGTTTTCTGATTTCCTCTACACTCATATGCACGGGGATCCCCATAAAAGCAGACACTTGCTTTCTAAGGGCATCAATATCTTCACCTTTCTTACCTATCACTATACCTGGACGTGCTGTGTGAATAATAATCCGAGCGTTACTAGCTGGTCGCTCGATCTGTATGCGACTCACAGAGGCGTGCGCTAGTTTTTTGCGCAATAATGATCGTACCGCTAGATCTTGATTAAGGTACTTTGCGTAATTCTTACTATCTACGTACCAAGTCGACGTCCAATCCTTTACGATTCCTAGACGCATTCCATATGGATGTACTTTTTGACCCATAATATTATTGCCCCAATTCCTTTACTTTTATAGTGACGTGGCTGGTTCTTTTTAAAATCTTTGCAGTGCGTCCTCTAGCTCGAGCACGCCAGCGCTTCATTGTAGGCCCTTCATCAACAGACACATGCTCGATGAAGAGCTCATCTATGTCCAGACTATCGTTGTGCTCAGCGTTTGCTATCGCAGACTCTAGGAGTTTCTTCATTAAAGCAGCCGCTTTTTTCTCACTAAAAGTTAAAAGATTAAGCGCACGATCAACCTTGAGCCCACGCACTTGGTCCGCTACTAATCTCACTTTCTGTGCTGATATTCTAATATTTTTTAATTTTGCTACAGTCGACATTTGTGACACCTTATCAGTCAATTACTTAGCTTTTTTATCAGCTATGTGGCCGCGGAATGTTCTTGTAGGAGAAAACTCGCCTAGTTTGTGCCCCACCATATTCTCATTCACATAGACTGGCATATGTTGCCTACCGTTATGCACTGCTATCGTTAAACCAATCATATCTGGCAAAACAACCGACCGTCTTGACCATGTCTTAATCGGTCGCTTTTCATTTTTCTCTAATGCAGTCTCCACTTTTTTAGCTAAGTGATGGTCTACAAAAGGGCCTTTTTTTATTGAACGTGGCATAACTTCTCCCGGTCCCTATCTCTTATTACGTCTTTTAACTATCATATTGTTTGTTCGCTTATTACTTCTGGTTTTAGCCCCTTTTGTAGGCTGTCCCCAAGGACTAACTGGATGCCGTCCACCTGAAGTACGTCCTTCACCACCTCCATGGGGATGATCCACAGGATTCATAGCGACACCCCGTACAGTTGGTCGGAAACCTCTCCATCGAGTCGCACCCGCTTTCCCTAATGAACGCAATGAGTGCTCTGAGTTACCTACTTCACCTACTGTCGCCCTGCAATCTAAAGGCACTTTTCTCATTTCCCCTGACCGCAACCGAAGAGTGGCATAATCACCATCTTTTGCGAGATATTGGACGCTAGCGCCGGCGCTCCGAGCTAATTGAGCGCCTTTTTTCGGCTTCATTTCAACACAATGAACTGTAGAGCCGACAGGTATGTTACGGAGAAGCAAAGAGTTCCCTGATTTTATCGGAGCATCCGCGCCCGACCTTAGTGTCATGCCAGCTTTGAGATCTTTAGGTGCAAGAATATAACGCCTCTCGCCGTCCACATAGAGTAATAAAGCGATGTTCGCTGTACGATTTGGATCGTACTCTATTCTTTCAACTTTTGCATCGATACCGTCTTTATCTCGCTTGAAATCAATGATTCGGTATTTCTGTTTGTGGCCGCCCCCTCTGTGACGGACAGTTATACGTCCAGTATTATTTCTACCGGCCGACTTAGACTGAGACTCAACCAAGGGACCATATGGGTCACCCTTATGAAGGTCTGCGTTTACAACACTAACGACTCCTCTTCGGCCGGGAGACGTGGGCTTTGCTTTTCTTAATGCCATATTATTTTATTCCGCGCCCATGAAATCAATCTCAAATCCATCTTTGAGAGACACATAAGCTTTTTTCCAAGAACTTTTAACACCAACTCGGTTCCGAAAGCGACGTGTTCTCGGCTTAACTACGAGAGTCGTGACTTTTGACACTTCTACTTTAAAAAGCTGCTCAACCGCTGTTTTTATTTCTATTTTTGTCGCATCCTTCAGTACACGGAACATGTATTGGTTGTGCCGTTCACCTATGCGTGCACTTTTTTCAGTAACCTTCGGCTGCAATAGTATCTGAAGAACACGTTCCTGATTCATTTCAACATACCTTCTATCTCTTCTAGCGCTTCTCGCGTAACGATTACGTTTTTGAATGCAACCAATACCGCAGGGTCGATCGTAGCAGCTTCTATCAAGCCTATGTTCGGGATATTACAAGTCGCCAAGATAAGATTCTCACTAGGCTCGCTGCATATAATAAGCGCATCGGAAACACCAAGAGTCTTTAAACACTCGATGACAATTTTTGTCTTGGGCTCGTCGACAGGGAAACCTTCAACTGCAATCAGTCGGTTCTTCCTGAGCAACTCAGATAAAATAGATTTCATTGCACCACGGTACATTTTCCGATTTACTTTCTCAGAAAAATCTCGAGGTCTAGCTGCGAAAGTGGCTCCACCGCTCCTCCATATAGGAGATCTGCTCGTTCCAGCCCTGGCACGTCCTGAGCCTTTTTGTGCCCATGGCTTTCTGCCGCCGCCTCGAACATCGGAACGGCTCTTTTGAGCTTTTGTTCCGCTTCGTCCGCCTGCCAAAAATGCCGTGACCACTTGATGAATCAATGGTTCGTTATAATCTCTACCGAAAACCTCATCCGAGAGCACAGCTTGTGCAGATGAAGAGTCCGATGCGAATGTTTGAAGTTCCAATTCCATGTTAATCACTTACTTTTCGATTTTTAATACCATGATGAATAAGCAGCTCGCCGCCTTTAGCTCCTGGGACTGCACCCTTGACCAAAAGATATCGGTTTTCTGCATCTACACGCACTACTTCCAGCCCTTGAACGGTACATTGCTTGTTCCCCATCTGGCCGGCCATTTTTTTACCTTTGAAAACTCGTCCTGGTGTTTGACACTGGCCTATCGAACCCGGCACACGGTGAGACAAAGAGTTACCATGAGTGGCGTCCTGCCCTTTGAAATTATGCCGTTTTATCGTTCCGGCAAATCCTTTACCAATGCTAGTCCCTGACACATCAACGATTTGACCTTTCTCGAATAGACCAAGAGGAATTTCAGAACCTGCAGTCAAATCCTGCCCCTCACCTTCGTCCAAACGAAACTCCCAAAGTCCAAGACCTGCTAGCTCACCTGCTTTCTTGTATTCGCCTTCCAATGCCTTGTTAACACGGTTCTTATGCTTCTCACCATAAGTTACTTGAACCGCTCGATATCCATCACTTTTCTCAGTCTTAACTCTAATGACTCTATTAGCCACAACCTCTAGCACCGTTACAGGAGTAGACGAACCATCCTCAGAGAAGACTCTAGTCATTCCTCGTTTTACTCCGACCACACCTAAACTCATAATACTACGCTCCAACCCGTCCTAATTAAGCTTTATTTGCACGTCAACGCCAGCTGCCAAGTCTAGCTTCATCAATGCGTCTACAGTTTTATCTGTAGGATTGACGATGTCTAAAAGACGCTTGTGCGTTCGGATTTCGTACTGATCCCTAGCGTCTTTATTGACATGGGGGGAGATAAGCACCGTGAAACGTTCCATCTTTGTAGGCAAAGGAATAGGCCCTTTTACTTGAGCACCGGTCCTTTTAGCAGTCTCCACAATTTCCCGTGTGGACTGATCTATTAACCTGTGGTCAAACGCCTTAAGTCGTATTCTAATTACTTGTTGATTCATGTTACTTACTACTGGCCTAAACTTTATAGTTA